>JAYZDP010000235.1:0-9521 GCA_036337765.1 Acidobacteriota bacterium | reverse complement strand
ATCGAGGCCGGCGGCCCGCGGATCCCACTGGTCGAGAGATCTCTCCGACTCGAGAGCCGAGAGCTCTTCGAGAAGATCCGCGACGGCCTGCGCGTCGGCCGGGTCGTCCAACGGCTCCCCGAGCCGCCATCCGCCGTCCGTGCGCAGCAATGCAACGCCGCCGGACGGACCCTCGATATGGACTCGATTCACCTCGGCGGGCTCGAAGGCCAACACCCGGCGCGCTAGCTCCTCTCCTCGAGCCGTCGACGGCAGATCGCGCTCGAAGAACCAAACGAAGCCGGCCAGCAACGCTACCAGCCCGACCAGGGCACCGAGGGTGCGCGGTTTCACCTACCTGCGCCGCCGGAAGTAGACGACCGTGCCCGTGACCACACTCGCTCCGGGCAAGATCAGCAGCACCCACCAGTAGATCGACGCGAGCTGCGATCGGGAGAGGTTCAGCTGCACCTGCTCCGCCCTGCGCGCGGGGATTGCCAGCAGGTTCTGGCGCTCGACGAGCCAATTGACGGTATTGAGCGCCAGAGTCGGGTTCCCCACCCTCAGGTGGTCGTTCGACATGAAATCAGCGTCGCCGAAAACCACCAGTCTCCCCGCCCTCGACGCCCCCGCCCCAACGTCGCCGCCTCTGTCTCCGTCGGTGGCGTCTGCGGCACCGACACCGGTGTCTGCACCGGCGTCGTCAAGAAGCACGACCGCATCGTCTACCACGCCCGAGGGTGGAGCGATCTCCACCGCGAAGGCCAGGCCGAGCGGGCCGGCGAGGTCGTCGTCGGTACGCGCCACCGCAGACAGATTCTCGAGGTCGGTCTCGCCCCAGGAATCCGCGGAGCTGCGAACGAGCTCCGTCACCTCGATCCCGTCCGCCTCCTCGCCCCTCGCCAGGGGCCGCGCCAGCGAAAAGATCACCGGATAGGCGCCCTCGTCGAGCGCTTCGGTAATCGGGTGCGCGCCGTAGTCGTCGGCGAAGAAAGTCTCGGCGCTGTAGAACGGCAACGGGGTGGCGGGATCGACGACGATCGACTCCCTCGCCTCGACTCCGTAGTCCTCGAGCCAACGGCTGAAGCCGGAGCCCTCCAGTCCAACCGACGCGAGCGTCGGTTCAAGCAGCAGCAGGACTCTGCCGCCTCCGAGCAGGTACTCGGTGAGGACTGCGAGCTCGGGATCCAGGAAGGCCACGTTCGGCCCCGCTACGACGACCAGGTCGGTGCCGACCGGAACCTCGGTCTTGCCAAGCGTTTGCCAAGTGTCGATTGAGAAGTTGTCGGTGCCGAGCCTGTCGTGCATCTGGCTGTAGCCCGAGGCGCCGTAGTCGTCGAGAGCGGATTCGCCGTGGCCAACCGTGAAGAGGATCGCAGGCTTGCGATCCTCGATCAGCTCCAGGATCGCGCCGGCGAAGATCTGCTCACCGGCAAACTCACGGATCTGCGGGCCCTGGCCGTACTGCATGCCCGAGTAGTCGAACTCTGCGAGGTCGGCCTCGTCGATCACCCGGCGATCCTCTCCCGCCTCGAAGACCACCGTGTTGAGACGGGTGATGCCATAGCGATCGAAGAGCTGCTTCGCCTCGGCGGGATTGCGCTCGGGGTCGATCATTCGGGTAGTGAATCGAGTCGACTCGGCATCGAATCGGCTCAATAGCTCGGATACGGCGGGGTAGAGCTCCGACGCTGGGGTCATGAAGACGATCGCATCGATGTCTCGATCGAGGTTGCGCACCACGTTTCGGCTCTTCTCCGACAGGGAGTAGAAACGGCTGGCGGTCCAATCCAGACGAGTGTGGTATTTCCAGCCGAAGTAGTTGACGAACCCCACCAGCGCGGCGACCAGCACAACGCCCGCCCCCAGCGACCCCGAGGCCACGAGACGGCGTCGAGTCTCGGTGCCCAGGTCGCTCATCGCCATTTGTTCGCCGCGAGAGTTCGGCTGGTCAGAAACAAGAAGAAGCCGACTGTGCTCGCGTAGTACACCAGACAGCGAGTATCGACCACCCCCTTCGAGAAGTCCTGCATGTGCTGCAGGAGGTTCACGTAGCCTAAGACCTCACGCGCGAGTTCACCGTTGACGAGCATCTCCATCAGGCCGAGCACGAAAAGCAAGAACACCAGCGCGAACGACACCAGCGCCGCTACCAGCTGATTGCGACTGATCGAGGAGGCGAAGATGCCGACCGCGAGAAACACGCCTCCTATGCCCAAGACCCCCACGTACGACGCCGTGATCGGCCCCCAGTCGATCTCTGTGTGTCGCGCCACGAGATAGCAGTAGGAAAGGGTCGGCAGCCACAGAACGGCGTAAAAGGAGAGCGCGGCAAGGTACTTCCCCACCACCACCTGCGTCTCGGTGACGGGCGCGGTCATCAGGATCTCGAGGCTGCCGCTGCGACGCTCCTCGCTCAACAATCGCATCGGCAGGATCGGACCGACAATCGTGAGACCGAGCCAGAACAGGATGGTGCCGCCAAAGAAGAGCTCCATCGGCGCGCCGACGGCCGAGGGAGAGTCGTTCAGCAATCCGATCAGGGTAGCGAACGAGATCCCGTTCACGAACAGGAACGACGCCAGTACGGCGTAGGCGAGGGGCGAGTAGAAGTATGCCCACAGCTCCCGGGTGAAGGTGGCCCAAGCGCCGATCACGACACGTCCTCCGACGCCGGGTCGAAATCCCACGCAGCGTCCTTCTCGGGCTCCTCATGGGTGGTGAGCCTGACGAAGACATCCTCGAGAGACGCCTCCGCCTCCGTTAGCGCGAGCAGGATCCATCCACGATCGACGGCGAGCCGGAAGACCTCCTCGCGCATATCGATGCCACTGTCGGCCACCTCGATCTCGAACCTGCCCGACTCAGCGGCCGCGCGGACGCTCTCAACTCCGGCAATCGCCGCCAGGGCGTCGGCGGCATCGGCTGGGGCGTCTTTGAGCTCCACCTCGACCCGTGCGTTGCCGACCCACTGATCCCGCAGCCCCGAGGGCGTGCCCTCGGCCACGACGCGACCGCGATCGATGATCACGACGCGGTCGCACAGAAGCTCCACCTCGGGCAGGATATGCGTCGACAGAAGCAGTGTGCGCTGCGATCCGATCTCGCGGATCAGCTTACGAATGGCGATGATCTGTTTCGGATCAAGGCCCACGGTGGGCTCGTCGAGAATCAGTACCTCGGGGTCATGGAGAATCGCCATCGCCAGCCCAACGCGCTGCCTGAAGCCCTTCGACAAAGTCGAGATAATCTGACTCGAGACCTCGGTCAGGAAACAGCGCTCGAGCGCCCTGTCGATCGCCGGCGTGATGTCGCCACGCGCCATCCCCTCCAGCCGACCCCGATAGCGGAGGTATTCGAAGACGCGCATTTCGTCGTAGAGCGCCACGTTCTCGGGGAGATAGCCGATCCGCCGCCGCGCGGCCACCGGATGGCGGACAAGATCAATCCCGCCAACGGTCACGCGACCCCTGGTAGGGGGCAGGAACCCGGTGATCATCCGGATCGTGGTGGTCTTGCCCGCCCCGTTCGGGCCCAGCACGCCGAGGATCTCGCCGTCGTCGACCGCGAAGTCGATGTCCTCAACCGCTGTGAAATCCCCGTATCTCCGGGTGAGCCGCTGAACCTCGATCATGACGTTGTGTCCGGGTCGGGACGCCGGCGGCACCGTACCGGTTCGTGGAAGCCTATTGAAACGCCGCCCGGTCGTCGATACCGAGCGCCGAGAGAACGGCGGGCGTGACGCCGTCCAGAGCCTCCACCTCTCGGAAACGCCGCGCGGCCGGGCCGAGCGCCACCAGCGGGACCGGGTTGCGAGTGTGGCGCCGATGGTCGGCCTCCTCCAAGTTGCCGTGGTCGCTGCAGACCACCACGGTGAGCGGGTCGTTGCGGTGCTCAACAACACCGCTGAGGAACCGGTCGACGCGATCGACCGCCATCTCGGGAGTGAGACCGAAGCGCCGGTGGCCTGCGAGATCGGTCAGAAAACAGTCAAATAGGGTCAGATCGTAGTCAGCGGCCAGACCCACCAAGTCGCGACCCGCTTCGGCGGCACTGACGAGCGGCACATCTTCGCCGTGGTCGGCGCCGAGCATGTCGCGCTCGAGCTCCCAGCTGACCGCGCGCCCACGACGCAGATCGGCCAGCGGCCGCAGAGCGACCCCGGCGCTGGTGGCCAGATAGACGTTGGCCGAGATGCGGCGCCGGCCGTCGTCGAGCTCGTCGATCGTGTCCTGGCGATAGGCGTTGGCCAAGGTCGCGGTGCCGTCCGCCGCGCGGACGCGAGCCATGATCCCTGACCGAGCAATGATCTCCTTCAGCTGAGGTCCAGGGTAGGCGGCGACATGGCGGCCGAGCTGACGCGCCGCATTGACGCCGGTGAAGAGCGTGGTCTGCCCGGTGGCACTCTGCGGCAACCCGACTACCCCCAGATTGGCGTCGATGGCGCGGGCGACATGGTCGCAATCGTCGACCGCGAGACCCGCCACCAGGCCCTCGACGCCGAGTAACTGAAGGCCAAGTAACTCTTTTGAAGACAATGGATTACGATCAGACGGATGGGCCAGTCCGACACCGTCGAGAAAGACGATCAAGATCGGTTGAGAGAGCATAAGGGGCACCGTGCTTGACGTCTGGGCAGGCGACACGATGGTATCCTTCCGCCCATGTCGGCCACAGATTCTGGCTCCGGAAAGCCGATGAAGAGCGCCTACGAATTGGCGCTTGAACGGATGGAGAGCGAAGGTATCGAGAGGCCGCGCGACGAGGCCTTCAGCGACGAGGTTCTCGCCGAGATGGGAGAGATACGCCAGCGCGCAGAGGCCAAGCTCGCCGAGCTCGAGATCTTGCACTCAAAAAAGCTCGCCGAGACTCTCGACCCGGTGGCAGCACAGGAGCAGGAGCGCAACTACCGCGCCGAACGCGAGCGGATCGAAAGCCGCCGCGACCGCGACATCAAGACCCTTCGCTCCGGGCCCGGCGAGTAGCGGGCCTGGCCTGCCGTGGCAGCGCTAAGGGTCGACAAGTGGCTACAGGTCGCGCGCGTCTTCAAGACTCGTAGCCAGGCAACGAAGGCGTGTAGCCTTGGGCGGGTCCGAGTCAACGGCGTGCGGGTGAAGCCGCACCGAGCCCTGAGGCTCGAAGATCGGGTAGAGATCGAGTTCGGCGACTGGAGCCGGGTGCTGGTGGTGGTCGAGCTGCAAGACCGGTCCATGCCGAAGGAAGAAGTGCCGAGAATCTTCATCGACGAGAGCCTACCGCGACCGAAGCTCGACCCGATCGATCGCGCGTTACGCGGTCCGGTGGCCGAGCGCGAAACCGGGCTCGGGCGGCCGACCAAGAAGGACCGCCGCGAAATGAATCGGCTTCGCGGTGACGGCTAGTGCACGGCGGCGGCGCGGGCGTAGAGCTCCTGCATCGCGCACACCTCGAAGCCGTCGCGTTGTGAGGCGATGCCTTCGACCGCGGCCATGGCGCCGGACATCGTCGTGATGCACGGGATGCCGAACTTGAGCGCGGTGGTGCGGATCTCGGCGTCGTCCTCGAACGACTCCCGACCCAGGGGGGTGTTGACAACCAGATCGACTTCGCCGTTGATCATGTGATCGCCGACGTGGGGACGGCCCTGGTAGAGCTTGCGAACGATACGCACCTCGAGGCCGTGCTCGCGCAAGTAGTGGCCGGTGCCATCGGTGGCGAGAAGCTCGAAGCCCAGCTCCGACAGCCGCTCGGCTACGGGCAAAAGGCCGGCCTTGTCACGATCGTGAACCGAGAGAAAGGCGGCCCCGGAGCCCGGGAGACTACGGCCAGCGGCCAGCATGGCCTTGGCGAAGGCGTTGCCGAACAACGGGCTGTGGCCCATGACCTCGCCGGTCGACTTCATCTCCGGGCTGAGCACCGGATCGACGCCAGGAAAGCGCTCAAAGACGAATACGGGCGCCTTGACGAAGACCGAGGGCACGGCCGGCTCCTCGACGAAGTCCAGCTCAGCCAGCGTCTTGCCCGCCATGATCTGCGCGGCCAGATGTACGAGCGGCACGCCCACCGCCTTGGCGATGAAGGGCACCGTGCGCGAGGCTCGGGGATTGACCTCGAGGACGTAGATCTCGCCCTGATGTAGCGCGAACTGCACGTTCATCAGGCCGACGACGCCCAGCCGCAGAGCCAGCCGGCGGCTGATGTCGCGCATCTTCCCGAGGTGCTCCTCCGACACGCTCAGTGGCGGCAGGATGGCGGCCGAGTCGCCCGAGTGGATACCCGCCTCCTCGATATGCTGCAGGATGCCGCCAACCACCGCCTGCTCGCCGTCGCACAGTAGATCGAGATCGACCTCGACGGCATCCTCCAGGAAGCGGTCCAGAAGCACGGGACGGCCGGGCGAGACGTCGGCGGCCTCCTTCATGTACTCCACCAGGGTCGCCTCGTCGTAGCAGATGACCATCGCGCGCCCACCGAGCACGTAACTCGGCCGTACCATCACCGGGTAGCCGATCTCGGCCGCGGCCGCGCGCGCCTCGTCGATCGAGATCGCCGAGCCGTGATCGGGCTGGAGAATCTCCTCCTGTCTGAGCAGGGCGCCGAAGCGACGTCGATCCTCTGCCAGGTCGATGGCGTCGGGAGCGGTGCCGAAGATCTTCACTCCCGCAGCCTCGAGACCGCGGGCCAGCTTCAGCGGGGTCTGGCCGCCGAGCTGAACGACCACCCCGACCGGCTTCTCGCGATCGATGACCTCGAGCACGTGCTCGAGGGTCAGTGGCTCGAAGTAGAGCCGCGCGGAGGTGTCGTAGTCGGTGGACACCGTCTCGGGGTTGCAGTTGACCATGATGGTCTCGTAGCCCAGCTTTGCCAGCGAGAACGCGGCATGCACGCAGCAGTAGTCGAACTCGATGCCCTGCCCGATCCGATTGGGGCCCGAGCCGAGAATCACGACCTTCGCCCGGTCGGTCGGGTCCGACTCGTCCTCTTGGCCGTAAGTCGAGTACAGATACGGAGTCAGCGCCGGAAACTCGGCAGCGCAGGTGTCCACTCGCTTGTAGACCGGAGAGATCCCGAGCTCGCGACGCTTGTCGCGCACGGTCTCCTCCTGACAGTGCAAGAGTGCCGCGACGCGTTCGTCCGAGATACCGCAACCCTTCGCGCGGCGCAGGATGGCCTTGGGGATGGTCTCCAAGTCCCAACAGCCGAGCTCCGACTCGAGCTCGACCACCTCGCGGACCTCGCGTAGGAACCACGGATCTATCGAGGTCGCCTCGGCAATCTCGTTGACCGACCAACCCTGCTGTAGGGCGGCGAAGACGGCAAAGATCCGCTCCCAGTTGGGTTCTGTCAGCCGCCGACGAAGCTGCACCGGATCGGCTAGACGCTCGGCCCGCCGGCGCCCCGAGCCGTCGAGCTCGAGCGAGCTCAGCCCCTTCATCAGCGACTCGCGAAACGTGGTGCCGATCGCCATCACCTCGCCGACCGACTTCATCGCGGTGCCGAGTGTCGGCTGCGAGCCTGGAAACTTCTCGAACGCCCAGCGCGGGATCTTGACCACCGTGTAGTCGAGCGTCGGCTCGAAGGCGGCGTAGGTTTTGCCCGTGATGTCGTTGCGGATCTCGTCGAGGGTATAGCCCACCGCCAGCTGGGCCGCGATCTTGGCGATCGGAAAGCCGGTCGCCTTCGATGCCAGCGCCGAAGAGCGCGACACCCGCGGGTTCATCTCGATCACCACCCGCTCACCCGTTTTCGGGTCGACCGCGAACTGGATGTTCGAGCCGCCGGTCTCGACCCCCACACGGCGAATCACTGCGAACGCCTCGTCGCGCATCTCCTGGTATTCGCGGTCCGACAGGGTCTGCTGAGGCGCGACGGTGATCGAGTCGCCGGTGTGCACCCCCATCGGATCGACGTTTTCGACCGAGCACACCACGATCGCGTTGTCGACTCGATCGCGCATCACTTCGAGCTCGAACTCCTTCCAGCCCAGCACCGACTGCTCGAGCAGCACACTCGTAACCGGGCTGGCGTGAAGAGCCAAGCCGATGACGTCGTCGAGCTCCTCGCGGTTGTAGAGCACACCGCCACCCTCACCCCCGAGCGTAAAGCTCGGTCGGACGATCACCGGGTAGCCGATCTCGCCGATGATCTCGCGCGCCTCTTCGAGGGTCGTCGCGTAGCCCGACTTCGGCACCTTGAGACCGATCTCCTCCATCGCGTCCTTGAACTCGAGCCGGTCCTCGCCGAGCCGCAGCGCCGCGACGTCGGCGCCGAGCAGCTCCACCCCGTGGCGCTCCAAAACGCCTTCCCGATCCAGATCCATCGTCAGGTTGATACCGGTCTGCCCGCCTACGGTCGGCAGCAGCGCATCGGGCTTCTCCTTGTGAATGATCTTCTCGACCAGATCGGCGCGCAGCGGCTCGATGTAGGTCGCGTCGGCGAACTCGGGGTCGGTCATGATCGTCGCCGGGTTCGAGTTGACGAGGATCACCCGGTACCCTTCTTGCCGCAGCACGCGGCACGCCTGGGTGCCCGAGTAGTCGAATTCGCAGGCCTGACCGATGATGATAGGACCGGATCCGAGGACCAGAATCGAGCTGATGTCGTCCCGCCGAGGCATGGGCGGCGCGAGTCTACAGATTGACCTTTGCAGGTCAACCAAACATTCGTCAGACGGAATAAACCTTTCGCCCCGGATCGTTCGTACAGATACATGAGGGCCCGCAAATAGAGTCCTCAGCCTCACGGGATCCCCCCGATTGGCATTCGCGAGTTGGATTTAGATGGGGATCCCTACGACGGGGAGATCACTCGACCCGTTCTCGCCAAAAACCTACCTAACCCGCGGAATCGTTCCGCGCGAGTCCCCTCGGGGGAGCCGGTTCGCCGGCTCCCCCGTTCCTTTGGTACCCGCTACCCAAGCTCGGGTCGCCGAGGCGGCCTGGGCATAGCGGCGGCGAGGGTCTCCTGACCGAGCTGCAACAGAACGGACGCTCCTTCGGGGAGAATGTCGACACGGGCGTCGGAGGCGAGGAGCTTCTCGGTCTCCATGACATCGATGACCGCGTCGAGGATCTCCGGGTCCTGAAGCCGGATCTCGTTCAGGGTCTCACCCACCACCCCCGGCCGTGCCGCAGAGGCTAGCGCCAGCTTCTGCGACACCCTCTTCGCAGTCTCGCTCTGAATCAACCCGACCCGGTTCTCACCGTCCTGGCGCATCGCGCTCGTCACCTGGACCAACCGTTTGACTACCTTCTCGGTGATGTTCTCCACCATCGCGCGGTCGGTGAAGGCCACTTTTCGGATGTAGACCGAACCGAGCTGGTAGCCCCACTTCTCGCTCAGCGGAGAGACCGCGCTGCGCACCGTCCGACTCAACGAGTGCCTGTTCTCGAGCATGTCCTCCATCTCGAGGTTCGAGAGCGTCGAGATCGTCGAGCTCGCGACGTTCGCCTGCAGCGACCCCTCCGGGTTGGCGTTGATGAACAGGTACGAAACCGGGTCGCCCACGCGCATCTCGTACCAGATCCCGACGCCCATCGGCGTGCCCTCTTCGGAGTTCACCA
>JAYZDP010000234.1:0-42243 GCA_036337765.1 Acidobacteriota bacterium | reverse complement strand
CTTGAGCCTGTACTTCCCCGGCTACCGCGTCACGTGGCCCGGTGCGTTTGTAGGTATCGGCTACGGCTTCGCCACCGGTGCCGTCGCGGGCTGGAGCCTGGCGTGGATCTACAACCGCCTGGCCCATCTTCGGAGGTGATCCGGCCTCACTCGGGCCAGGCCCAGCCGCGCAGCTCGTAGTACTTGCGGCGCGGTGTTGCGTAGAGCGGATGGATGCCGTGCTTGCGGCACCAGACCGTGTGCACGATTCCGCCCGTCAGTGCCCCGGTGGCGGGAAACAGCAGGCTCCAATGACCGACGACCGTGTAGAGCGCCACGGTGCCGCCGCAGAAAATCGACCACTTGAGCAGGCCCTTCCACACCGGGCGCTCGACCTCGAACCGGCCAAAGGTGATCATGCCGACTCCGAGCAGCAGAAGCAGGGCGCCTAGCTCTAGCTCAATCCCCATGTCTTGCTCACTTCCTGAGTTTTCTCGGTCTACAAAAGTAAGTTTTGATCGGCCAAAATCTAACAGTGGAAGACTACCGAGTCAAGTCGGCGATAAACTCCGAAACCGTGAGTGAAGGGCCCATCGAGCTGGCCGAGGGCCAGCTGCTGGTTGAGCAGCGAGGCAGTGTCGGGCACGTCGTGTTCAACCGCCCACAGCGGCACAACGCGATCTCGGTCGAGATCTGGGCGGCCATCCCTCTCGCGCTGGACCGGCTCGAGGGAGATGCGGCCATCCGCTCAGTGGTCTTGTCCGGCGCAGGCGAGAAGTCGTTCATTTCCGGCGCCGATATCTCGCAGTTCGAGAAGCGACGGTCAAGCAGCGAGGTGCGCGGCTACTACGACAGTGTCGCCGGCACGGCGAATCGACGGCTGATCGAGTGTCCACTGCCGACGGTGGCGATGATTCAGGGCTACTGCATCGGCGGCGGGCTCGGCGTGGCCCTGAACTGCGATCTGCGTTACGCCTCCTCCGACTCGAGTTTCGGGATTCCTGCAGCGCGCCTCGGCGTGGGGTACCACCACAACGGCGTGCGCCGCCTGATCGACGTGGTCGGGCCGTCTTTCGCCAAGGAGATCTTCTACACCGCGCGACGCTTCGACGCGTCGGAGGCCCAAGCCATGGGACTCGTCAATCGCGTCGTCGAGCGCGACGAGCTCGCGGCTCTCGTTGACGACACTTGCGGGCGCATCGCCGAAAACGCCCCGCTGACGGTGCGGTCCGTAAAGACGATCGTCGGTGAGCTGGTGCGGGGCGGTCACGCCGATCTCGAGCTCTGCGAACAGGTGGTTCGCGACTGCTTCGGCAGCGAGGACTATGTCGAGGGTCGACGTGCCTTCATGGACAAGCGCAAGCCGGTGTTCGTGGGGCGCTAGCAGGGCCGTGGTAGTCATCGTTGCCGACGATTCGAATCTGAAGCGCGCTCCTACCACGACTCCGCTAGCGTTGCTGTCCCTCCGGGGGGCGCTCGCCGCGCAGGCCCCGAGTCGGATCCACCGGGAGGGCGCACGCCGCCCGGTGCTCGGCAGAGGGCGGGTTCGGAGATGCTAAAGCTCGCGGACGAGCTCGCGTACTCGAGCCAGGCGCTCGGTCGACGCGACTGCCAGATCGGGATCCTGGATCAGGTTGCGCACGATGACGTCCGTGTAGCCGGCCTCGGCGAGTCGGGCGAACGCTGCCGCCACCTGCTCGACGCTGCCGACAACGGCGGCACCCGGTGGGAAGCCTCGGTAACCGGCCGAGATGACCGGTTCGGCGCTGCGCGTGGCCTCGGCTGCGCTTTCGCCGACGTAGATGTCACGGCGGATGGCACGTATTGAGCCCGGGGTGCCGTGACGGGCGCACGCCTCGAGGTAGACTTGGAGCCGCGCGTAGGCTTTGGCCTCGGGGAGGCCTGGAGGGGCGATCCAGCCGTCGCCTAGTCGCGCGGCACGGTCGATCGCCGCGTCGGCGGAAGCGCCGATCCATACCTCCACGGGCGAGGTGGGGGTGGGCGACACCCTCGCATCGCGGAACTGCCAACGACCGTTCGAGCTGACCGTCTCACCGTCCCAGAGCCGCTTCATCAGGGCGAGAGATTCCTCGAAGCGTGACGGACGATGGCGGACATCGATGCCGAGCGCCGGGAACTGCCAGTCGTCAGGGCCGATCGCGCACTGCATCACGAAGCGTCCAGATCCGAGGCTGGCGAGAGTACCGATCTGCTCGGCCAGAAGCACCGGGTGCCAGAGCGGCAGCAGATACAGGGCGCCGAACGGTTGGCTGCTCCACTCGGCGAGGAGCCGGCCAAGTATCGCGGTGTTCTGGTAGTACGGTCCTGGCGTCGCGTGATGATCGCCGACGAACAACGAATCGAGCCCGGCCTGGTGCGCGGCCCGTGCCCGGTCGATCATGCGCCGCGCCCCCTCCCTCGGATCGTCGACCCGGTGAGAGCTGGTGATGGAGATCCCGACCTTCACGTGCCACGGCCCCTATAGGCCTTACTGGGCCGAAGGGTCGGCTTTTTTGAAGATCGCGATGCCGATCACGCCCCCGAGGGTGGCGAAGATGCTGTTGATCACAAGGCCCATCATTAGACCGAAAAGCAGCACGGTGAGGCTGAATCCGCCAGTGCTGATCCCCGACAGCAGGCCCTGCACCTCTTCCGGTATATCCATCTGCTCGAACATGTCGTCGAGATTGGGCATCATTCCGATGCTCGAGGTGAGAAGCCTCATCGGAATGTTGAGTACCGCAGTCACCGGAGCGCCGATCACGCCGGCCATGAGCCCGATCAGGGCACCATCGCCGTACGGCGCCTGGGGCGAGGGCGGCAGGTCCTTGACGTAGAGGTACGAGGCCAGCACCCCACCGCCGATGATGAGTGCACAGCAGGCACAGTTGAGCATGTTCAGGAAGGGGATCACGTTCGCCACCCCGAGTGTCACACCGCCGATCAGCGCCGGTTTAAGCTTCGCGTTTTCTTCCATGTCAGAGCTCCCCTGGTGTCAATGATCCGACTCGCCTCTCGCCGAGCTGCGCCAACGCCACGAGGCAGAACAGCGCGGCCGGAAAGGCGGCGACGAGCCCGGTGAGAAAGCGGGTAGGGGCGGTGTTCGAGACGATCGCGACGTCGACGGCCAACGGGACGAAGAAGAGCAGGATCCAGCGGGGCCGCGCCAACAGGCGATCGCCGAGGCCGATCAGGCTTGGCCACACGGCGACTCCGAGCGTGAACCCCAGGTAAAGGCCGGTGCAGCGATGACACGCGGCGAAGGGCTCGCCGAGAACGTGGAAGCTGCGCTCGGGTAGCTGATGACAGATGCTGTGGAAGAGCCAGTACAGGACGCCGGAGCCGTCCCACTCACGCGCCGCACCGAGCGGCGCCGTTACCACCAGGGTGAGCCAGCCGAGGCAACCGCCGGCGAGTCCCCAGTACAGCGGAGAGCGTCGGGAGTCGCCGGTCACCCATCGAGTGTAGGGGATCGGTGAAAGGGCGGCAATCTTACCGTGGTCGACGGCCGCGGCGGCTCTCGCGTTAGAGTCGGCGCCCATTCCTAGGAGTCAACTACGTGTCAGCGCTGAAAGGGATTCGCGTCGTCGAGCTGGCGGAGGGCATTGCCGGGCCCTACTGCGGCAAACTGTTCGCTGATCTCGGGGCAGACGTCATCAAGGTGGAGGCCCCGACGGGCGACCCGTCGCGGGCCGTCGGCCCCTTTGCCGACGGCCAACCGGACCCCGAGACAAGCGCTGCATATCTTTACAACAACACCTCCAAACGCAGCATCCGGCTCGACCTGGCCGCTGAGGTGGCGCTTGTCCGCCGATTGATCGAGAGTGCCGACGTAGTGATCGTTGGTCTCGGTCAGGGGACGCTGGCGGGCCATGGCCTGGATTGGAGCGACCTCGAGGCCGGCTGCCCGGGTCTCGTATACACCTCGCTGACACCCTACGGTCGGACCGGCCCGCGGGCGCACGTGCCGGGTGGCGAGCTCACCCTGACGCACGCCGGTGGCCTCGGCAGCACGCTGCCGACTCGCTCTGAGAACATCGACCGGGCCCCGGTGAAGCTCGGCGGCGACGTGATGGCCCACGTCGCCGGCGTGATCGCCGCGCTGGCGACCGCATCGGCGGTCCTCGGCCGAAATCGGACCGGGCACGGGCGGCTGGTCGACGTCTCGATGCAGGAAGTGGTGCTGTCGATGGTGGCGCCGCTAGTGCCGGGGCCCCGCTACCAGGGGCTGAGCTGGTCGCGGGTGCCGGACCGTCCTCCGGCGATGGGGCGGCTCGAGACGCGCGACGGCTACGTGATCCTGAGCGCGTTCGACGACCACCACTTCGACGCCTTCCGCACGCTTATGGGCGACCCGGAGTGGTGCCAGGGCGATGAGTGGCGGTCGATGGAGTATCGGGCCAACCACTTCATGGACGTCGGCCACCTCATCGACGAGTGGATGCTCGGCCAGGAGAAAGACGAGATCCACCATCGAGCGGCCAAGATGGGCATCCCCATCGGTCCGATCTCGAACGCCGCCGAAGTGATGGCGAATCCCCAGTTCGCCGAGCGCGGCTACTTCTCGGAGGTCGACCATCCCGCCACCGGCAAGCGGCGTTATGCCGGCGTGCCCTACATCCTCCCCGCATCTCCCGCAGAGCTCGGTCGCGCGCCGCTGCTCGGCGAGCACGACGACGAGATCCGTGCCGAGGCGAACGGCGCACCCGGGCCCGAGCGGGCGCCGGTCGCGCCGGGGCCGCCAGGTCTGCCACTTCAAGGCGTACGAGTGGCCGAGTTTTGTTGGGTGTGGGCCGGTCCGTACGCGGGCATGCTGCTTTCGAGCCTGGGCGCCGAGGTGATCAAGGTCGAGGGTCATCGCCGCACCGATCTGACCCGCCGCAGCGTGGTCTGGCCGCTCCCGGAGCCCGCGCCGAACTTGCTGCCGCCGAACGAGGGCATGGCATTCAACTCGGTCAACATGAACAAGCAGAGCCTGGCGCTCGATCTGTCCAAGCCTGAGGGGGGTGACATCGCGCGGAGGCTGATCGCGAGCTGCGACGTCGTGGTCGACAACATGCGCCCCGGTGCCATGACCAAGCTCGGTCTCGGCTACGAAGCGCTGAAGGAGGTGCGCGACGGTCTCGTCGTCGCCTCTTCCTCGGGTCGCGGCCATATCGGGGCCGAGCGCAACTACCTCGGCTTCGCGCCCGTCCACCAGGGCATCGGTGGCGGCGCCTACATCACGGGCTACCCGGACGATCATCCCTGTCACAGCGGTGGCGACATCGATCTCATGAACGCGATCACGGTCGCCTTCGCGATCGTTGCTGCCCTGCATCACCGCGATGCCACAGGCGACGGCCAGTTCATCGACTACTCGCAGTGCGAGGGCGTCTCCAGCCTGCTCGGCGACGTGCTCCTCGGCTCCGAGCTCGATGGCAACCTTCCCGAGCGCATCGGCAACCGTCACCCCGCCGCGGCTCCGCACGGCGTGTATCGCGCCTGGGGTGTGGACCGTTGGCTGGCGATCGAGGTGCACGACGACGCGGCCTTTCACCGTCTGGCGGAGGCGATCGAAGCCCCTGGGCTCGCTGACGATGTGCGCTTCGCGAGCGTCAAGGCGCGCAAGGAGAACGAGGATGCGCTCGACGAGATCCTCGAGGCCTTCACGTCGCGGCGCGATCGCGATCGTACGGTCGCTCGGCTCGAGGCCGCGGGAGTCGCCGTGGCACCGGTCCGCGACAGCCGTGACCTCTACGCCGATCGGCATCTGCGCGAGCGCGGTGCCTTCGCCACGGTGGAGCACCCGGATCTCGGAGCGCTCAAGCTGGTGCGCGCGCCCTTCGTCCTCGGCGACACCCAGCTCGCCCGGTCGGTTGCGCCGGCACTAGGGCGGGACAACGAAGAGATCCTGACCGGCCTTGTCGGGCTCGACCTTGCCGAGATCGAAGCGCTACGAGACAAGGACATCCTGCCGTGACGCTCGCGCCTCCGACGGCAGGCAATGGGATTGCCGTTGCACTGGGCCTGGTCGGCCTCGCGCTGCTCGGTGGGTGTGGCGAGGCTCCATCGCAGCCGTCGGCCTCCGAGACGCCGTGGGAGGAGCTTTCGGTGCCGGCGCTCGACGAGCCGGCCGAGATCCTGATCGATCGGTGGGGCGTGCCGCACATCTACGCGCGATCGATCGACGACGTCTTTCGTGCCCAGGGCTTCAACGCCGCGCGCGACCGTCTGTGGCAGCTCGATCTCTGGAAGCGCCGGGGAGAGGGCCGTCTCGCAGAGGTCTTCGGAGGGGAATACGTCGAGCAAGACCGGGCCGCGAGGCTCTTCCTGTACCGCGGCTCGATGCAGCGCGAGTGGCTGGCCTACGCCTCCGACACCAAGCGCATCGCGACTGCCTTTTCGGAAGGCATCAACGCCTACATCGAGCTGACGGAGCTCAGACCGGAACTCCTGCCGCCCGAGTTCGAGGCGCTCGACTATCGGCCTCAGCGATGGAGTCCCGATGCCGTCGCCCGTATCCGTAGCCACGGCTTGCTGCGCAACGCGCGACAGGAGGTGACACGAGGCCTCTTTTTGGAGAAGTTCGGACCTGAGGCGCTTGCCGTGCGCGACCACTATGAGCCCGCACACGAGCTCCAGACACAGGCGGGCGTCGACCCGGGCCTGATTCGTGAGGAGTGGCTCGACACCTATCGTCTGGCCACTCGCGGTGTCACCTTCTCGAAGGGCGACCAGCTCGCAAGGATGCCGAGCCCCGGCGATGAGGTTTCGATTAGCGAGGGGAGCAACAACTGGTCGATCGCTGGTACTCGAACCGCCAGCGGTCGGCCGCTGCTCGCCAACGATCCGCACCGTACCCTCGCCGTGCCGTCATTGCGCTATATCGTGCATCTCTCGGCGCCGGGCCTGCACGTCATCGGAGCGGGCGAGCCGGCGCTTCCAGGGGTCTCGATCGGCCACAACGACGGGATCGCGTTCGGGCTGACGGTCTTCTCGATCGATCAGGAGGATCTCTACGTCTATCGCACCCGCGAGGGCGCTGGGCTCGAGTACCGCTATGGAGACGGCTGGGAGCGGATGACCGAGGTCAAGGAGTTGATCGACGTGCGTGGTGCAGATCCGCACACTGTCGAGCTGCGCTTCACGCGCCATGGCCCGGTGATCTTCGAGGATCCTGCGAACGGCGTCGCCGTCGCGCTGCGCGCGGCCTGGCTCGAGCCGGGAATGGCGCCCTACCTCGGGAGCATCGAGTACATGCGAGCGCGGACCTGGGACGGCTTTCTCGCGGCGATGAACCGCTGGGGCCTGCCGGGAGAGAACCAGGTCTACGCCGACGTCGCCGGCAATATCGGATGGAAGCCGGGCGGTCTGGCGCCAATCCGGCCCAACTGGGATGGTTTGCTGCCAGTGCCGGGCGATGGCCGCTACGAGTGGGACGACTTCTACGACATGGACCAGCTGCCGGTCGAGGCCAATCCCGAGCGAGGCTGGGTGGCGACGGCGAATCAGATGAACCTGCCGGCTGGCTATCCCCACCAGATGGGGTTCGAGTGGGCGCCGCCGCACCGCTTCGATCGCATCGCCGAGGTCCTCGCGGCCGAACAGCGGGTGACGCTGTCGCGTGCGCTGGAGCTTCAGACCGACACCATGTCGCTGCCGGCGAGGCGCGCGGCCAAGCGCCTGAGGGGCCTGGAGGCGGGAAGTGAGGAGCAGGCGGCCGCGCTAGAAATGCTTCGGGATTGGACTGGGGATCTGGCCGCCGAAAGTGCACCGGCGGCGCTTTTCGAAGTGTGGCAGCGACGGCACCTACCGCGGGCGCTTTGGCGTGAGGAGCTGAGGCGGCACGCACTGGGGGAGGAGGCGATCGGGGAGTTGATCCGGGTGGGTTCTCCGGGGGTCCTGCGCCTCCTCGACCATGGCGGGCCGGCCGCGGCGAGCGACACAGCTCTGCTGTCGAGCCTCGGAGAGGCCTGGCGCGAGGTCGGCGAGCTGCTCGGAGCTCCGGCCGCGTGGCGCTGGGGCAGTCTCCACCACAGTCTGCTCGAACATCCTCTCGGCAGCATCCTGGATGCCCTGGGCGTGGATGGCGACGTAGGTCCGCTTCCCCGTGGTGGATCGAGTGAGACGGTCGGCAACACGTCGTACCGGTCGGCGGACTTCCGACAGCGCAGCGGCGCGTCATTTCGCATGATCCTCGACGTGGGTGCCTGGGACCGCAGCTTGGCGATGAACTCACCCGGACAGTCGGGAGACCCGCGCTCGCCGCACTATCGCGATCTGTTCGAGCCCTGGGCCCGCGACGAGGCGTTCCCGCTGCTCTTCAGCCGTCCCGAGGTCGAAAGAGAGACCGTTCGCCGCCTCCGATTGCTGGCCGAGTAGGCCGCCCGTCAGGATCGGACAATGAAGCTCTCAACTTCCCTCATCAGCACGGCCGCGCGCAGCGCCGCCGTCGCGAGCCTCCTCGCCGTCGGAGCGCTGGGCGCAGCTGTGGCGGGCCAGGATCCCGCGTTGGCCTTGAACGTCGGTCGTCACGATTTCAACCGCACCGTGAGCGTGGATTCCGTCGAGGTGGGCGCCGAGATCCGCCTCACCAACATCGAGTTGGCTCGGTGGTCGTGGGGAACGATGAGCCCCGCTTTCGGCGCGTTCGTTACCGACGACTCGACGCACTACGTCTACGGCGGCTTTCGGCTGCACATGCCGGCTGGGCCGGTGAGGGTGGCGATCCATGCCTCCGGCGGGGCTTACGGCCGGGGAGACGGCCTGGATCTCGGCGGCGTCGTCGAGTTCAGAACCGGGATCGAAGTGGCCTATCGGGTGGCCCCTGCCATCTTCGTCGGTCTCGACTTCCACCATCTGTCGAATGCCGGCATCTACCCCCTCAACCCCGGTGTCAACTCGCTGGTTGCGAACGTGAGTTTTCGGCCCTGGCAGGCCTCTGCGAGGCCCTGAGGTTGTGGGATACTCGCCTCCCTCGCCGCAGTCGTTGCTGAAGGAGACAGCCCAGTGAGTGAAGGCAAACCTATCGTTGCGGTCCAGGCGCCGCGTGGACCAAGCTTCGACCTCGGCGACAACGCCTACTCCCTGGAGCGCGAGGCCCTCGACCCGATCGGAGCCCAGATCATCCAGATCGACGCCTCGTCGAAGGAGGAGTTCATCGCCGAGGCAAGAAGCGCTGAAGCCGTGATCGCGCGCTTCCGGCGCATCAGCGCCGAGATCATCGCCGGGCTCGAGGACACGCTGGTCATCGGCTGTGGCTCGGTGGGTACTGACACAGTCGACGTCGATGCTGCGACAGAGGCAGGGATTCTGGTCACCAACGTGCCCGACGTCTTCATCGAGGAGGTTGCCGATCACGCCATGATGCTGATTCTTGGCACGGCTCGCCAGATCAACCAGCAGGACCGCATGGTCCGGGAGGGCGAGTGGGCGAACGGCCGGCCGGTTTTCGTCAACGTGTCGCGGCTGTGGGGCCAGACCCTCGGCCTGGTCTCGTTCGGCAACGTTGCGCGCGGCGTGGCACGCCGCGCCAAGCCCTTCGGCTTCCATGTCATCGCCTTCGACCCGTACGTCTCGGAGCTCGAGATGACGGCCGAGGGCGTAGAGCCGGTGAGCTTCGGAGAGCTCCTTGAGCGCTCCGACTTCGTGTCTGTGCACTCGCCGCTGAACGAGGAGACCACCCATCTGATGAACGCCGCCTCCTTCGCCAAGATGAAGTCCTCGGCAATCTTCATCAACACTGGGCGCGGACCTGTTCACGATGAGGCGGCGTTGATCGACGCGTTGGAGAGCGGCTCGATCGCCTACGCCGGCCTCGACGTACTCGAGGTGGAGCCGGTGGCAGCCGACAATCCACTACTCGAGATGGCGAACGTGCTGCTGACGCCCCACGTCGCTTCGGCGACCTCGCGCATGATGCCGGAGACCCGGCGCCGTCTCGGCCGCGAGCTGGCGACGGTGCTGACCGGGCGCTGGCCGCGCAGTTGCGTCAATCCGACGGTGCTTCCCAAGGCGCCACTGGTGAGGTGGCAGCCTATTCCGATGAGCCGGGGGCCGAACCGATGAGGCGTGTCGCCTGTGTCGTCGCCCTTCTGGTAATCGCGTTTCCAGTTTTCGGAGGTGAAGAGGTGGAGAAGGAGTACATCGATCCAGAGCAGGGGTTCACACAGGTCGTCACGGCGGTTCACAACGGTCTGAAGACGGTCTGGGTCTCGGGCCAGATCGGCTGGGCGGCGGATGCGTCCGAGCCCGGAGCGGACCTCGCGGCGCAGGCGGAGATCGCCTTCGCGAGTGTGCTCCGTCGGCTCGAACAGGCTGGAGCGTCGCTCGACGACGTGGTCAAGACGACGGTCTTTCTGAAAGACATCGATCCGGACAAGGTGCGGACGGCGGGCGGAGCTCAGGCGAAGGCATACGCCGTGGAGAAGTATCCCGCTTCGACCTGGGTCGGAGTGACGGGCCTCGTCGACCCGCGGCTGCTGATCGAAGTCGAAGCGACTGCGGTCATCGCTGTCGACTGACGGAACCAGGAGGCTCTATGAGGGGGTTGATGCAGGACTGGCCGCTGCTGGCCCACACGATTTTGGATCACGCCAAGGAGTGGCACCCCGAGCGCGAGATGGTCACACGCACCGTCGAGGGGCCGATCCACCGCTGCACCTACTCGGACATCCACTCACGGGCCAAGAAGTGCGCCAACGCACTCACCCGCCTCGGCATCGGGGAGGCAGACGTGGTCGCGACGATGGCGTGGAACACCCACCGCCACATGGAAGTCTGGTACGGAATCATGGGAGCGGGGGCGGTGTGTCACACCCTGAACCCGCGTCTGTTCCGCGAGCAGATCATCTACATCGTCAACCACGCCGAGGACAAGATGGTGTTTCTCGACACCACCTTCGTACCGATTCTCGAAGGCGTGAAGGACGAGCTGCCAGACGTGCGCGGCTACGTGGTGATGACCGACCGCGAGCACATGCCCGAAACGACGCTGGACAACGTCCACTGCTACGAGGAGCTGATTGAGGCGGAGTCGGACGACTTCGACTGGGTGGCCGTCGACGAGAACGCGGCCTGCGGTCTCTGTTACACCTCGGGGACGACAGGCAACCCGAAGGGTGTTCTGTACTCGCACCGCTCGAACGTTTTGCATGCGCTGGCGGCCAACGGTGCCGATGGCTTCGGCATGCGCGCCGTCGACTCGGTGATGCCGGTGGTGCCGATGTTTCACGCCAACGCCTGGGCGATCGCCTTTGCCGGCCCGATGGTCGGCGCCAAGTTGGTGATGCCGGGCGCTCAGATGGACGGTGCCTCGATCCACTCGTTGCTCGAGGACGAGAGCGTGACCTTCACCGCGGCCGTGCCTACCGTGTGGCTGATGCTGCTACAGCACATGCAGGCCAACGACCTGGGCCTTTCGACTCTGAAGCGGGTGGCGATCGGCGGATCGGCTTGTCCGGAGTCGATGATCGCTGCGTTCGAGCGCGACTACGGCGTTTCGGTGATGCACGCCTGGGGCCTGACCGAGATGAGTCCGCTCGGCACGCTGGCCACGTTCAAGCCGGGTATGGACGAGATGTCGGCAGAAGAGCAGATGAAGGCCAAGCTCAAGCAGGGGCGGCCACCGTACACCGTCGAGATGAAGATCCTCGACGACGAGGGCAATCGGCTGCCGAGCGACGGCGAGGCCTTCGGCCACCTGGTGGTGCGTGGCCCGGCGATCTCCGGTGCCTACCTCAAGGGCGAGGGCGGTGAGATCCTCGACGCGGAGGGCTTCTTTGACACCGGCGACGTGGCCACGCTCGACGAGCGCGGCTTCATGCAGATCACCGATCGCTCGAAGGACGTCATCAAGTCGGGTGGCGAGTGGATCTCCTCGATCGAGCTCGAGAACGTCGCCGTCGGCCATCCCGAGGTGACGGAGGCGGCGGTGATCGGCATCGTCCATCCCAAGTGGGACGAGCGGCCGCTATTGGTCGTGGTGCGCAACGAGGGCAGTCAGGTTTCGGCCAAGGACGTGTTGGGCTACATGGAAGGCAAGATCGCCAAGTGGTGGATGCCCGACGACGTCGCCTTCGTCGACGAGAATCCACACACCGCCACCGGCAAGATCCAGAAGATGGATCTGCGCGAGCAGTTCAAGGATCACGTGCTGCCGACCGCTCAGGCGTCGTGACGACGGGGCCTTCGAGCCCCGCGGCGACTCGCAGCGCTCGGCGATTCCGTTCCTGGGCGCTGCGGACGATCGGCGCCGTCTACTTTCTGATCCTTGTCGGCGGTCTGGTTCGCGCCAGCGGTGCCGGCATGGGCTGCCCCGACTGGCCGACCTGCTTTGGCCAGTGGATTCCGCCGACGTCAGAGGCTGAGCTGCCCGCGGACTATCGGGAGACCTACGGCGAGCACGGCTACGCCGCAGTTCCGTTCAATGTGGTCAAGACCTGGACGGAGTACATCAACCGGCTGATCGGCGTGGCTATCGGTCTTTTCATCTTCGTCACGCTTGTGGCTTCGTGGCCGTTGAAGCGAGAGGCCGCTGCCGTCTTCTGGTGGAGCCTCACTGCATTCCTGCTGGTGGGCTTCGAGGGCTGGCTTGGATCGGTGGTCGTCGAGTCCAACCTCATGCCCTGGATCGTGACTCTCCACATGGTGGTGGCCCTGATGGTCGTGGGGGCGCTGCTGCTCGCGCTGGCCCGATCCGAGCGCGACGAGTGGAGCCGCGAGGAGATTCCGAGAGACGGCGCCGTTGCCGGACTCATCGCCGGCGTCATCGGCCTCTCGGGGATCCAGATCTTGCTCGGTACTCGCGTTCGGGAAGGCATCGACGTGCTGATGGTAGAGGCGGCGGACGCTCGCGGCACTTGGATGACCGCGCTCGGGGACGATGTCCTCATTCATCGATCAGTGTCGATCCTGGTGGTCGGGGCCAATGCCTTGCTGGTGTGGCGCCTCCACAGGCTGGGCTGTGCGCCGACGCGGCTCGGCCGTTGCGGTAGGTGGGTGCTGCTGCTGCTGGTTCTGGAAGCGGCCGTGGGCGCGGGAATGTACTACTTCGAGGTGCCCCGAGCGCTGCAGCCCGTGCACCTGCTGCTCGCCTCGATCGCCGCCGGGTTACAGCTACTGATGGCGGTCTTCTATCGGACCGGCGCGGCGAGCCCTGCCAGGAATTCCTCGACGGTCGCATTGAAGGCCGCCGGCTGATCGAGGTTGGATGCGTGCCCGGCGTCCGGGATGATGACCTGGTGGGCGCCGGAGATCTTGTGGGCCATATAGGAGCTAGCACCGAGGAAGGGTGTGTCGTCGGCGCCAACGACCACGAGCGTTGGCACGTCGATCCCGGGGAGCGACTGGATGATGCGGTCGTCCGCCTGCGCCAGCATGCCGCGGGCCGCGCCGGCCAGCCCGAGTGCGGAGCGGTGGTTTCTTGCCTTCACCTCGCGACTACGGTTCAGGGCCGCCAGGCCCTCGCTCTCCAGTCGCTCGGCTCGGCCGATCGACGTCCGGTTCCACTCGTCGCGGCCGTCGTCGCTCTTGTAGCCGGGACCGGTGTCGAAGAGCAGGAGAGCTGCGGTCCGCTCGGGGAAGGCGTGGTGGAAGGCCAGCGACATGTACCCACCCAGTGAGAGGCCGCCGATGGTTGCGCGCTCTACCTCGCACACGTCGAGGATGGCAGCCATGTCTTCCACCGTCAGTCGTTCCGAGTAGGCCTCGGGAGCTGCCGGATAGTCGCTTCGGCCGTGGCCACGCATGTCCCAGGTGATGACGTGATGAGTGTCGCGAAGCGCCTCCACCTGGGCGTTCCACATGGCTCCGGTGGAGGAGTAGCCGTGGCTGAGCAGCAGCGCCGGCCCCTCACCCTCGGACTCGAAGTAGATGCTGATGCCGTCTCGATCGATGTAGGACATGGCGAACCTCCCAAGCGGGGACGGAAGTCTATGCGCTGACGGCGGCCGAAGCCTGATAGCTGCCCGGCGCCACTTCGACGACGAAGCCCCTGCGCACCTGGCGGTCGACGTGCTGCGTCATCATGGCGCGCTCCGAGAGGTCGATGGTCGGCGACTGGTCCTGGGGCCGGAAGACGAACCGATGCGCCGTGATGTCGTCCAGGGTACGGGGCTCGGCGAGGTACTCGACAAGGCGCCTGTCCCGCTCGCGGATCTTTTCGAGGTACCGCTGGATCCGAGCCAGGAAGGTGTCGCGGTCGACCAGGCCGACGTGGTGCGACGTCAGGTAGTGCTCGACCTCGATCCTCGCCACCTTCTCGATCGTCGCCTCGAACTGCTCGAGGCTCGCCCAGTTGTCGGCGTAGAACGGGCCGAAGCTCGACAGGTCGACGTCGCCGAGAAGGAGCAGGCCCTCCGGCTCGATCAAGAACGAGCAATGACCGCGAGTGTGACCCGGGGTGTGGATCGCCTCGACGGCTACGCCCCCGCCGAGGTCGAAGATCGCGCCCTCTTCGAAGCCTTGTGCGTCCGGCCGCTCGACGTAGTTGTACTTGTCGACGAGTATGTGGTGCATGCGGTCGCGCTGCGACGGGTCGAGAGTGAAGATGTCGATCATGCCCTCGAGCGACTGAAGACCTGGCAGGTCGGCGATATGGACGTGTATGTCGGCTTCGGGAAACAGGAAGTTGCCGGCGGTGTGATCCTCGTGCGCGTGGGTCACGAGGATCCGGTCGATTGGAGTCACGGCCTCCCTCCCGCGAGTAGCCAGGCCCGGCGTCGTGTCGAGAAGCACCCGCTCCTCGGCTCCGGCCACCAGCACGCAGTTGGCATCGGGGTACTTGCCGTTGTCTTCGCCGAAGAGGATCTCGGCGCAGCCGATGGTGGTGTTGGTGAGTGCGGATTTCACAGGGGCGGGAGCATATATAGTCCGCGGTCGAACCTGGAAGGGGTAGAAGCATGGAAGTTCTCAGCACCGCGGAGCTCGATGCGCTCCGAAAGTGGCCCACGCCCGCCATCGCCAATGCGATCGAGACCTTCGACGTTCGCCCTCGCAATGCGGGAGGCATGCTCGGCATCCGCTGCATGTTCCCGGAGATGGAGCCGATGGTCGGCTACGCCTGCACGGCGCGGATGGCAGCTCGGGAGCAGCCCGCAGAACCGACGGGGAATGTGACGCTCGCGCACTGGGACAACATCTCCGGCATGTCGAGCCCGCGGGTTGCCGTGATCGAAGACAGGGACGATCCACCGGCATTCGGATCGTTGTGGGGAGAGGTCAACGCCAATATTCACAGGGCGCTGGGCTGCCTGGGCGTGGTGACGAGCGGCGGTGTCCGCGATCTCGACGAAGTGCAGGAGCTCGGATTCCATTTCTTCGCCGCCGATGTCATTCCGACGCACGCCTACGTCCATCTGGTGGAGGTCGGAATTGATGCGACAGTGGGCGGCCTCCAGGTGTCGAACGGCGACCTGATCCACGCTGACAAGCACGGCGTCGTCACCATCCCGCACGAGATCGCGCGCGAGATCCCGCGTGCGGCACAGGAGGTCGAGGACAAAGAGCGCAGGATCATCAACTATTGCAAGAGTCCGGCCTTCAAGGTCGAGAACCTCAAGTCCGGAACGTATTGAGCTGGGAGGAGAAGCTCGCGTGCGGCGAGGTGGTCGTTATCGATGGCGGCACGGGCACCGAGCTGCAGCGGCGCGGCGTGCCGATGGACGAGGCAAGCTGGTGCGGCGCCGCCATGGTGACGCACGAGGATGTGGTCCGGGAGGTGCATCTCGACTACATCCGCGCCGGGGCAGAGGTGATCATCACCAACACCTTCGGCACCACGAGGCTGATGCTCGAGGCCGCCGGATTCGGCGATCGGGTCGGGGAGATCAACCGGCGGGCGGTCGAGATCGCGAGAGAGGCGGTCGTCGCCAGTGGTCGTGAGGTTGCGGTGGCCGGGTCGATCTCGGCAATGCCCGGGCACTTCAATCGCACCACCTACCCGGGCCTTGACGCCGAGCTCGACAGTTACCGCGAGGTGGCGACGATCTTTGCCGAGGCGGGCGCGGATCTGCTCGCGCTGGAGATGATGGAGGAGACCACGCACGCGCCGCTGGCGGTGCAGGCGGCGTGCGAGACCGGCCTTCCGGTATGGCTCGGAGTGAGCTGTCGGCTCTGCGAGGTCGCCGGCGAGCTGGTGAGCTTCGACCACGAGCGCCTGCCGTTCGAGGACGTGCTCGACGCGCTGATTCCGTTCGAGCCCACGGTCGTCAACGTGATGCACAGCGAGATTCGCGCCGTACCGACCGCCATCGAGATGGTGCAGCAGCGTTGGCACGGGCCGATCGGCGTCTATCCCGAATCGGGCCACTTCCAGATGCCCGACTGGCAGTTCGTCGACGTGATCTCCCCTGACGATCTAGCCGCTGAGGCGGCCGGCTGGGTCAATGCGGGTGTGCGGCTCCTGGGAGGTTGTTGCGGCACCGGCCCTGAGCATGTGGCAGCGCTGGCGCCGCTGGCTAGCCGCTCGTAGCCCGCCCGAGCCAGGTTCGGTAGACGTCGGTCGGTTGCGCGCCCATGAGCACCCCGTAGGCGCCCTCCATGCGCACAGCGGGCGCTCCGGCGGCGCCATTCGACAGCGCCTCCTGAAATTCGGTTTGGATCGCCTCGTCGATCGTCGGATCGTTGCGCTCGGCAAAGCGCTCGGGATCGAGGCCGGCGCGAAGCCAGATGTCCTCGAGAACCGTGTCCGAGGTGATGTCGCGGCTGTCTCGGAAGTAGGCATCGAGCAGGCCGTCGTGGACCTTCTCGAAGGCGTCGGCGTCGATGCGCTCCGCAGCCTTGGCCACCCGGTGCGGCGGCACGCTGTGGGAAGGCGGTCCCTCGTCGCTAGACCATTCGCGGAACCCGGCGCGTGCCTCCTCGGCCTGCGGGTTGCGCCACGAGCGCGTGTAGCGTTTGAAGTCTTCGAGGGTTCGACCGGGATTCGAAGGTGCCGGCCGCAGCAGGAAGGAGCGCCAGGTCACCTCGAGCTCGTCCCCCATCTCGTCGCGGAGATCTCGCAGCCGGACCGCTACGACGAGGCACCACGGTCAGAGGTAATCCGAATAGACGATCAGCCGCTGCATGGACATCGGAGGCTATCAGCGTCACCATAGGGCCCTCGGGAGGTTGGCCTCATGCAGCAGTTGACGGATCAGGTGGCACTCGAGAAGCGCGAGGTCGATGGGGTCGTGGTCGGCATCCTCTGGGTCGACAACCCGCCGGTCAACGCGCTCAGCGTCGGCGTGCGCCAGGGTCTCAAAGACGGCATCCGTGCCGTTACCACCGACGACGAGATCCAGGCCGTGGTCCTGACGTGCCGGGGCAGGACGTTTATCGCCGGAGCTGACATCCGCGAGTTCGGCAAGCCTCGCCAGTCCCCCGACACCAACCTCGTCCGGATCGAGATGGAGGGGAGCACCAAGCCGCTGGTCGCGGCCATCCACGGAACCGCTCTAGGCGGCGGGCTAGAGATGGCTCTCGCATGCCACTACCGGGTCGCGGTACCGGACGCACGAGTCGGTCTGCCTGAGGTGAAGCTTGGCATCCTCCCCGGGGGCGGCGGCACGCAGCGCCTGCCACGCGTGGTCGGGGCGCACAAGGCGCTCGAGATGATCGGCGGCGGCGAGCCCATCCCGGCTGTCGAGGCGAACGAGGTCGGTCTGCTCGACGAGGTGATCGATGGGGACCTACTCGAGGGTGCGCTGACCTTCTCAGCGCACCTGATCAGCTCCGGCGCGCCGCTAAAGCGGGTGCGCGACGACGACTCGAAGGTCGCGCCGGCGCGCGGCAAGCCGGAGATCTTTGCTGAGTTTCGCCGCAAGGTCGCGCGGCGAACGCGGGGATTCCTGGCGCCTGAGAAGTGCATCCGCGCGATCGAGGCTGCGGTCGAGTTGCCGGTCGATGAGGGCCTGAAGCGCGAGGCCGAGCTGTCGCGCGAGCTGCACTCGGGCGGTCAGTCGGGCGCCCAGCGCTACTACTTTTTCTCCGAGCGGCAGGCGCGGCGCGTCGAAGGAGTCGATGCCTCGACGCGGCGCCGACCGATCCGGTCGGTCGGCGTGATCGGGGCCGGCACCATGGGCGGCGGCATCTCGATGAGCTTCGCCAACGCGGGGATCCCGGTCACGATCGTCGAGGTCTCCGACGAGGCGCTCGACCGTGGCCTCGGTGTGATGCGCGCGAACTATGAGCGCAGCGCCAAGCGCGGCCGCTTCACCGAAGCAGAGGTCGACGAACGGCTCGGTCGCATCACTGGATCGCTCTCGAAAGACAGCCTGGCCTATTGCGATCTGGTGGTCGAGGCGGTATTCGAGAACATGGGCGTCAAGAAGGAGACCTTTCTCGAGCTCGATGCGGTGTGTCGCGGGGACGCCATCCTGGCGTCGAACACCTCCTACCTCGACGTGAACGAGATCGCTTCGGTGACGAGCGATCCGAGCCGCGTCATCGGCACCCACTTCTTCAGCCCCGCCAACGTCATGAAACTGGTCGAGATCGTTCGGGGCCGCGAGACCGCGCCGGATGTGCTTGCGACGTGCCAGACCCTGGCGCGCGGCATCGGCAAGATTCCGGTCGTGGTCGGCGTGTGCCACGGCTTCGTCGGCAACCGCATGCTGGCCCAACGCCGCCGCGAGGCCGATCGGCTGGTACTCGAGGGGGCGCTGCCGTGGGACGTAGACCGCGTGCTCTACGACTTCGGCTTTCCGATGGGACCGTTCGCCATGAGCGATCTGGCCGGGCTCGACATCGGCTGGCAGAAGGAGGCCTCGACGTCGTCAACGTTGCGCGAGATGCTTTGTGAGCGAGGTCGTTTTGGTCAGAAGAGCGGTAGCGGGTACTACGTGTACGACTCGAAGACGCGGGCCTCGTTGCCGGATCCGGGCGTCGAGGGGCTGATTCGCGAGCTCGCTCAAGCTCAGAATATCGAGCGTCGCGTGGTCTCGGACGAGGAGATTCTGGAGCGTTGCCTCTACTCCATGGTGCTCGAGGGCGCCAAGATCCTCGAGGAGAAGATCGCGGCTCGTGGCTGCGATATCGACGTCATCTGGGTGAACGGCTACGGCTGGCCGGTATACCGGGGTGGGCCAATGTACTGGGCTGACTCCCACGGCCTGGACCAGATGGTGGATCGTTGCGACGAGCTGGCTGCCGCGATTGGTGACGAATGGCAGGTGCCGGCACTTCTTCGCGACCTCGCGACACAGGGACGCCGCCTCTCCGATAGCTAGCGTGCGAAGGATCTGGATAGCCGGAGCTGGCGCGGCCCTCGTGCTCGTGGGTGTGGCCTCGACCGACGCCCAGATCGGGGAGCGTCCGTCGATCCGAGCTCTGCGGGTTGACCGCGCGCCGATCGTCGACGGCGTTCCTGACGAAGCTGTCTGGGCGAGTGCGCCAGTGGGCTCGGGCTTCAGCAGCCGTGAGCCCGTGAGCTATCAGCCGGCCTCGGAGAAGACCGAGTTCTCGGTCGTTTACACCTCCGACACCCTGTTTTTCGGCATCCGTGCCTTCGACTCGGATCCCAAGGCAATTATCGCCAAGGAGATGGAGCGGGACTCTCAGCTGGGTCTCAACGACGATTCCATTGCGATCGTGCTCGACACGTTTCGTGATGGCCGCAACTCCTACACCTTCGAGGTCAATCCCAACGGCGCGCGAACCGACTCGCTGGTCACAGACGAAGGCCGCAGCCTCAACCTCGAGTGGGACGGAGTGTGGACGGCCGCCGCCAAGCGCAGCGTGGCGGGCTGGTTCGCCGAGGTGGCCATCCCGTTCAAGACGCTGCGCTTCGATCCGGAGATCGACGCCTGGGGCCTCAATGTGCGGCGCCTGATTCGGCACAGGAATGAGGAGGTCAACTGGGCCGCGATCGGGCGTGAGATCGGTCCACGCAATCCCAGCCAGGCCCTGTACGCGGCACATTGGGTATCGTTGGCGGGCACCCTCGAAGGTCTCGAGGGGATCCGCGATTCGCGTCAGCTCGACGTCAAGCCGTACGTCATCGCACACGTGAGCGAGGGTCCGCGAGACTCCAGCGGCCGCACCGACGACAGCGAGACGGGAATCGACTTCAAGTGGGGCATCACGCGCTCACTGACGGTGGATCTGACCTACAACACCGACTTTGCCGAGGTCGAGGTCGACCAGCAGGAGGTCAACCTCACCCGCTTTTCCCTCTTCTTTCCGGAGAAGCGCGAGTTCTTTCTCGAGAACGCGGGCTTGTTCACCTTCGGGCCCCCGAATCGTGGCGCGCAGGAGCGCGAGACGACCCTGCTCGAGGTGTTCTTCTCGCGCCGCATCGGGCTAGATCAGGGCCTGGAGGTGCCGATCGAGTGGGGTGGGCGTGTGACCGGCCGCGTGGCCGGTTGGAACGTGGGTGTGCTGCACGTCCTGACCGAGGGAGTCAACGATTCGAAGCGCGGCGTTGCCGATACCGCTTTCACGGTAACCCGCATGAACCGCAACATCGGCCGTCGGTCGACGATCGGCGCGATCTTCACCGCCCGTGACGCGGACCGAGTCGGCCAGAATCGGGTGTTCGGCCTGGATCTCAACTACAAGCCCTCGGCCCAGTCGGAGATCTTCGCCTACGGTGCTCGCAGCGATGATCCGGACGCTGCGAACGGCGATCCACGAGCCGAGGACGATGCCTCGTGGGGTCTCGGCTACTTCTACCGCTCGCGTGACGTCCGGGCCAGCGTCGACGTGGTCACGATCGAGCGTAACTTCCGACCCGAAGTCGGTTTCTTGCTGCGCTCCGACATCCGGCGCTACGACTCGAGAGTCCGCTACACACCGCCGATCAACCGCTTCGGTATCCGGAACTGGTTCATCGAGGCGGTCGTGGACTACTTCGAGCGCGACTCGCTGGGAGTCCTCGAAAGCCGCAAGGTCCAGCTGGCGCCGATCGGGACGCGCTCCTTCAGCGAGGACCTCTGGCGGCTGGCCTGGGTCGGCGAAACCGAGCAGCTCTTCGAGCCTTTCGAGATCCGTCCCGGTGTTACCATCCCGGCTGGCCTGTACACCTTCGATGGATGGGAACTCGCCGGGCGCTCCAACCCGGGTCGACTCATCGCGCTGAACGGGCAGTTCGCCAGGGGAGATTTCTTCGGTGGCACGCGTGACCGCGTCAATCTCACTCCCTCGATTCGGGCGTCGAAGCACGTACGGGCCGAGGTACGTTTCAACTACAACGACGTCGAGCTGCCTGAAGGTGTGTTCACCACCCGCGTCTACAGCGCGGGCCTCGACGTTTCGTTCACTCCGGACCTGCGTCTAAACACCCTCGCCCAGTACAACGGCGCCGCCGAGCTCGTAGGCCTCAACGTGCGTTTCAACTGGATCTACCGTCCAGGGGCGGATCTCTTCATCGTCTACAACGAGAACTGGGACGCCCCGACCTTCAGCGCCCGCGAGACCACGCAGCGCCAGCTGGTCGTGAAGTTCAGCTATCTCTTCAGCGGGTAGTCGGGTACTCGATGCCCAGCTGGTCGAGGTAGGTGTCGAAGCGCTCGGGGTCGTAGTAGAGCTCCCGCATCTGCTCGCGGTAGGTGGCCATGATCTCGCGGTTGAGATGGATAGGCGCCATGTCCTCGGCGCGGACCAGCGGGATGTAGGTCGCCTCCTGCGACTGCTCGTCACGGAAGTAGGCCCAAGCATCGTCGACTAGGGCCGCATCGAGCAGAAAGTCGAGGGCGGTTAGCGCCATGACCTTGGCGCCGGCCACGGCTCCCTTGTGGGCAATCGGTGTCGCCATCGCCACTGCGCTCGACCAGTGGTGGCCGCCGCCCCCGGTCGAGAAGTTCGAAGGGTAGCCGAGGGTCACGGTCGGCACATTCCAGGCGACGTCGCCGATGTCGTCGGAGCCACCACCGACGCGGATGCCAACCGCCGGGCCGCTCATCGGGCTGACCTCGGTGCGTAGCCCCTCGACGCCGGCGTAGGGGCCGGCCGCCGGGTTCGGTTTGAAGCCCATCTCCTTCTGCAGCGCTACGGCGAGGCGGAGATCGTCGTCGTTCCACTCGGGCATCCCGACGCGCTCGATATTGTGCTGCATGGTCTCGGCGATGACCTTGTTGAAGTGCCGCGGCCAGGCCGCACCGAGAACACGCGAGGAGACTTCGGTCCCGGTCATCATCGCGGCCGCGGCGGCCATGTCGGTGCCGGCATCGAACAGCGCCTTGATGTGCTCGTAGTCGAGCTCGCGGTAGAAGTACCAGACCGACGCCAGCGGCGGCACGACGTTGGGCTGGTCGCCGCCGTTGGTGATGACGTAGTGCAGCCGATAGGGGATACGCAGGTGCTCGCGGCGGAAGTTCCAGCCGATGTTCATGAGCTCCACCGCGTCGAGGGCGCTCTTGCCCAGCCAGGGCGCGCCTGCGCCGTGGGCGGCCTTGCCGCGGAAGGTGTACTCGACCGAGATGAGCCCGTTGCCCCTGGCGTTGCCCCACGACACTGCCAGCCGGTCGCTGACGTGGGTGAAGAACACCAGGTCGACGCCCTCGAAGATGCCGTCGCGGACCATGAAGGCCTTGCTCGCCAACTGCTCCTCGGCCACCCCCGGCCAGAGCATGAGCGTTCCCGAGAGTCGCTCACGCTCCATGATCTCTTTCAGCGCGAGGGCCGCCACGACGTTCAGCGCCTGGCCCGAGTTGTGGCCCTCGCCGTGCCCGGGCGCCCCCTCGATCAGCGGTTCGTGGTACGCCACGCCCGGCTTCTGAGAGGCCTTCGGAATTCCATCGATATCGGACCCAAAGGAGATGACCGGTCTGCCGCTGCCCCAGCGCGCCACCCAGGCGGTGGGGATACCGGCCACCTCGCGCTCGATCTCGAAGCCGTGGCTCTCGAGGATGCCAGTGATATAGCGCGAGGTTTCGAACTCCTGAAAGCCGAGCTCGCCGAAGCTGAAAATGCTGTCGACCATTACCTGGGTCAGCTTCGTGCGCGCCTCGACCCCGGCGATGGCCTGGTCCTTGAGGTTTTCGAGGCGGTCCGCCGCCGTCGCCGGTGTCGCGACGGTCAGGGCAGCCGCGGCCAAAAGGCCGATCCGAGCGTGACTGATCATGGCGCGGGGTTCGGGTCGGGCGCTGCGGCGAGGCTTGCCAGCTCGCGATCGACGATTAGCAGGCCGGTCGGGTCGTCGCCGATCCGGCGCAGGTCGGCCACGATGTCGCTGACCGTCTTCTCCTCCTCGACCTGCTCGCTGATGAACCAGTGCAGCAGTACCTCGAGTGATGGCTCCGCACCTCCGGCCTCTCGGAACAGCTCGTGAATGGCGATGGTGACCGCGCGCTCCTGCTCGAGCACGGCCTCGAACAGCTCGAGCAGGGAGTCGTAGCCGGTCTCGGGCTGCGGTACCGCACCGAGCCTGACTGCACCTTCGCGGTCGCCCAGGTAGTCGACGAGCTTCATGGCGTGGCCTCGCTCTTCGAGGCTCTGGGTACGCAGCCAGGTGGAGGCGCCGCGAAAGCCCTCCTCGTCACACCACGTGGAGAGGGCAAGGTAGTAGTGGGAGCCCGCCAGCTCGAGGTCGATCTGACGGTTGATCGCGTCTTGAATCGCTTGCGAGAGCATGACCCATTCTAGATGGGTTCTGCCCTGCGCTGTCAGCGCTCAGAGCGACCGGTCGAGGAGCGCGATCTCCGCTTCGCCCAGAACGAGGTCGGCGGCCAGCGCCGAATCTTCGATGGTCTCGCGGCGGCTCGCGCCTGGGATCGGAAAGACGTGCGGCCCCTTGGCGAGAAGCCAGGCGAGAGCGACCCGGTGCGGACCGGTGCCGTGGTCGGCTCCGACCGCTCGTAGGGCGTCGAGACCGCGGTCGAGGGTCTTCGCGCCGCCCATGCCGCCGAGTGGGCTCCAGGGCAGAAATGCAAGGTTGCGGGTTCCGGTGGCGGCGAGAGTGCCGTCGGACTCCGGGACGCGGTGGCGCGGCGAGTACTGGTTCTGAACGCTAGCGATCTCGACGATCGACTGGGCGATGTCGATCTGCTCGACGCTGTAGTTCGAAACGCCGATATGACGGATCTTGCCCTCGGACCGTAGCTCGGCCAGGGCACCGATGGTCTCCTCGATCGGCACGTCGGGGTCCGGCGTGTGGTGCTGGTAGAGGTCGATGCTCTCGGCGCCGAGCCTCGCGAGCGACCCCTCGCAGGCGGACCTGAGGTGTTCGGGTCGCCCATCCGGAGCCCACCCGCTACCCGGCCGGGTGTAACCGCCCTTGGTGAGTACCCGCACACTCTGACGCTCCGAAGCCGGCAAGAGCGCCAGCGCCTTCGCGATCAGGCGCTCGTTGTGCCCGGTTTCGGAGCCGTCGCGGCAGTAGGCGTCGGCGGTATCGATGACGTTGATGCCGCAGCCCAGGGCGTGGTGGATGACGTCGACGGCCGCCGCCTCGTCGGGGCGGCTGGCGAACGACAACGGCACGCCGCCGAGCCCGATGACGCTGATGTCCCAGCCGGTCGACGCGAATGGCCGGTACTTCATCTCAGTCGACGATCGAGCCGTAGATGATCGACTTGAGCTGTCCGCGGAAGTTGAATGTTCCGGAGGGCATGAACTGGGTCATGAAAACCACCGTCAGATCCTCGCTCGGGTCGACCCAGAATATCGTTGATGCCGCGCCGCCCCAGTAGGACTCGCCTGGCGATCCGACCGCTTCGGCACGGGCCTGATCGAGAAATACCGCGAAGCCCAGGCCGAAGCCGATGCCGTCGTAGGTGGTCTCGGAGAACGATCCACTCGCGAGGCGCGATAGGTCCGCGTCGCCTGGGAGGTGGTTGGTCATCATCAATCCCAGAGTGCGGGGGCTCAGAATGCGCGCTCCGTCGAGCTCGCCGCCGCCCAACACCATCTGGCAGAAACGGGCGTAGTCGGTGGCTGTCGAGACCAGCCCGCCGCCACCCGACAGCAGTCCCGCCGGCTCGAGGTAGGGGCTGGTCCGTGGGTCGTCCAGTAACCGCAGGCTCTTGTCGGGCGCACGTTCATAGTTCGCGGCGAACCTACCGACCTGACCAACTGGCACCTGGAAGCCTGTGTCGGTCATCCCGAGGGGATCGAAAATCCGCTCCTGGAGGAAGGTGTCGAAGCGCTGCCCCGAGAGCACCTCGACGAGGTAGCCGCACACGTCGGTGGCCACCGAGTAGTTCCAGCGGGTTCCTGGGCTGAACTCGAGAGGCAACTCGGCGAGACCCTGGATCATCGTCTCGAGCGAGCTCGAGCGGTCTCCGATGCCGAGCTCGCGGTAGGCCGCGTCGACGTTGGAGCACTCCATGAAGCCGTAGGTGAGCCCCGATTGGTGGGTCAGAAGGTCCCGGACGCTCATCGGCCGCTCACAGGGGTCGGTGAGAAAGCTCGGATGGTTGCCGCTGCGGTAGACCCGGAGGTCGCGCAGCGCTGGCACAATCTTGCCGGCCGCGTCATCGAGCTGGAAATGGCCCTCCTCGTAGAGCGCCATGAGCGCTACCGACGTGATCGGCTTCGACATCGAGTAGATGCGAAACAGCGTGTCCTCTGTCATCGGGGCGTTGCGCTTACGGTCGCTGAGGCCCTGCGGCGACAGCCAGGCGATCTTGCCGTCGCGCGCCACCAGGGTGAGACAGCCCGCGATCTTGCCCGGCTCGAGATAACGACGCTCGAAGTGGGTGTCAAGACGAGCGAGTCGTTCTTTGCTCAGACCGACCTCTTCTGGCGCAACGCGCTCCATGGAGACGCCGGCACCCGGCGTCGCTTCGGCTAGTGACATACGGACCTCCTACGCTTCGCCTGACGGTATGTCGCTGTACGGCCGGTCGCGATCGAGGCGGATGTCTCCGGGCAGCCCGAGGACACGCTCGGCGATGATGTTGCGCAGGATCTCGTCTGTGCCGGCGGCGATGCGACCTCCCGGCGAGCTCAGGTAGCCCTGCTGAAAGACGCCCTCGGCAACCGCCTCCTGCTCGTCGGTGAGGATGCCGCCCATCTCCTGCAGGTCGGCGCCGAACGATGAGATCGCCTGCTGCTTGTTGGCGCTGACGACCTTCTGGATCGAGGCTTCGGGCCCCGGTTTCTTGCCCTTGGAGATCGCGGTCAGGAGTCGGGCCCGCGTGAAGCGTAGGCCCTGGAACTCGACGAACCAGTCGGCGAGGTTCTGGCGGATCGAGCCGTTCTCGATGGCAGGCCCGGACTCGAGTTCGACGCCCTGCACCAGTTCCAGCAGGTTCGGTACGTCAGGTGGTCGCGGCGCGGAGCTGAGCCGCTCGCTCATGAGCGTCGTCAGCGAGACAGACCACCCCTCGCCAATCTCACCGAGCCGCTGCTGGTCGGGGATCCGTACGTTGGTGAGAAAGACCTCGTTGAAGCCCGAGCCGCCGGAGATCTGCTTGATCGGTCGCGGATCGACGCCCGCTGTCTTCATATCGAGAAAGAAGAAGGTCAGGCCCTTGTGCTTCGCCAGCGAGGCGTCGTGACGGGTGACGAGAATGCCGAAGTCGGCGTAGTGGGCCCCCGAGTTCCAGACCTTCTGGCCGTTTACCACCCACTCGTCGCCGTCACGTTCCGAGCGCGTCTTCAACCCTGCCAGATCCGATCCCGCGACCGGCTCCGAGAAGAGCTGACACCAGATCTCCTCGCCACTGGCGAGCTTCGGCAAGTAGCGTTGTTTCTGCTCCTCGGTGGCGTAGGCCATGAGTGGCGGAGCGCAGATGTTCAGGCCGATGTCGAGAAAGCCTCGCGGCACTGCGTAGTTCGCCTCCTCTTCATCGAAGATGATCTTGTGCATCAGGCCCAGTCCGCGCCCGCCCCACTCCTCGGGCCACTGGATGCAGGCGAAACCGTTGGCGTGCTTCGTGCCCTGCCACGCACGTGCGGTGGTCACCGCCTCCTCGTGGGTCATCTCGCTTTCCCAGTGCCAGACGCCTCCTGCGCCTTTGTTTGGGGTGGCGTTGGCCTGGAGAAAGGCCCGGCACTCGGCGCGGAATTCGGCTTCCTGCGGCGTGTCGTTGAAGTCCACGATGCCTCCTCGCTTCCTTGCAGCGCAATTCCGATTGCACAACGCCCGTCTTCGGGCGCGCCAGTATACTGCCCGGCCGATGCCGCCCTTTCCATCCGAACACGGCGACAGCCTCCGTCGCTGGGTGTCGGAGCGGGTCGAGGCTTTCGAGTGGCGCCGGATCGACGACCCGGAAGCGCGGCAGGCTGCCGTCGCCGTCACCCTTCTTCCGGACGAGGCTGGAAGGGGGTGTTTCCTGCTCACCCGCCGCGGCTCGGGGCTACGCCGCCATCGTGGTCAGTGGGCGCTGCCTGGTGGCCGCCTCGACGAGGGCGAGACCCGCGAAGAGGCGGCGCTGCGCGAGTTGGACGAGGAGGTCGGGCTTTCGTTGCAGCCACAGTCGATCCTTGGCCGCCTCGACGACTTCGCCACCCGCTCCGGCTGGGTCATCGCGCCGATCGTCGTGTGGTGCGAGGACTACGTCGACCTCGTTGCGGACCCGGGCGAGGTGGCCGCGATGTACCGCATCCCACTCGAAGACATCGAGCGCCCCGACCTCCCGATCCTCACCGATATCCCCGAAAGTGACCGCCCGGTCCTCTCGGTGCCGATCCGCGGCGGCCGCGTCCACGCCCCGACTGCCGCCTTCATCTACCAGTTCCTGGAGGTAGCCCTACGAGGCAATGACACCCGGGTCGCGGACTACGAGCAACCTGTCTTCGCCTGGCGGTAACTACCCGATCCGCCTCAAGGGCAGGCAGATATCAGTCTGGTTGAGATCGCAGTCGCTGGGTGTCATCGGGAAGTGGCGCTTGAAGGCACGACTGAAGGTCTCGTGGCTATGAAAGCCGTAGTCGAGGGCGATGTCGAGGATGCTAGTGGTCTCGATCAGTAGCAGGTCGCCGTCTAGCTCGGACTGGATCCGCACGAGGACCGGCAGCAACTCAGTGAGGGCAGTGCTCATTCGGGCGCTTCGCTCTGGAGATCGAAATTCCAGACCTTGATCACCTCGAGCATCGGACGTAGGAAGACGTCGACGTACTTGCGGTGGATCGGGTGGGCCCGGTAGGCCTCGACAGCGTCGATGTCGTCAAAACGCAGCAGCAGAATGAGATCCCAGGACGACTCGGTCCTCGGATCTCCTGGGAGACCGACCTCGATACTGCGCACGCCCGGCACTTCGGCCAGGACCTGGCGCGAGTGGGTGGCGACCGCGGCCCGGTCCGTCGAAGCGGTGTAGGCGTCCTTGAGCTTGATGGCGACGATTCGCTTGATCATGGGACTCTCTGGCGAGCTCCGATTATGCGCCATGCCCTGTTCTAAGATGCGGCCTCTCGTAGCGTGCCACCCTTGAAGGAGGCGAGACCATGCGTCCGAATCGGATCAAGCAGCTCTGGCAGGAAAACCAGCCGGCGTTCGGCGTCTGGCTAAGCGCGTGCTCGCCCTTCGTTACCGAACAGATCGCGGCGGTGGGATTCGATTGGCTCCTGGTCGACGGAGAGCACAGCGCTGTGGATTTGCAGACCATGGTGCAGATGTTCCAGGCGGTCTCGACCCGCGAGTCGATGCCGCTGGCTCGTGTGGCATGGAACGACCCGGTGCAGATCAAACGCGTGCTCGACAGCGGCGCGTACGGCGTCGTGATCCCGTGGGTCAACACGCCCGACGAGGCACGCCAGGCAGTGTCCGCGTGCCGCTATCCTCCCGATGGGACTCGCGGTTTCGGGCCGTGGCGCGCGGCGCTCTACGGCGGTCGCGACTACGCACAGCACGCCAACGAGGAGATCGCGTGCATCATCCAGATTGAGACGGTGTCGGCGATCGAAAGCATCGACGACATACTGTCGGTACCGGGCGTCGATGGCGTCATGATCGGGCCGACCGACCTGGCGATGGACATGGGGCTGAAGCCGCGCGCCGACCACCCTGATCCTGGTCACCAGGATCTCTGCCGAGAGGTGCTCGAAGCCTGCCAACGACACGGCGTCGCCCCGGGCATTTTTACCAGCGGTCCGGACGAGGCGGCCCGCAGAGCCGACGAGGGGTGGCGTTTCCTGCCGGTCGGATCGGATCTGCAGTTCGTGCTGGAGCGTGCGATCGCGGCTCGCCGCCTGGTCAACCCGCCCGAAGCCTCGGCCTAAGAGCGCCATGCAGCTACAGCAATCCACCTGGCAAGAGGTCGAGGCCTACCTCGCGGGCTCGTCGGGCATCATCGTGCCGATCGGCTCGACCGAGCAGCACGGCCCCAACGGCCTGATCGGTACCGATGCCATCTGTCCGGAAACCGTGGCTCGCGGTGTTGGCGAGGAGACCGCGACATTGGTGGCACCGACTCTCTCGATCGGCATGTCGCAGCACCACATGGCCTTTCCTGGCTCGATGACCTTGAAGCCGTCGACTCTACTTCTGGTGATCGTCGAGGTCGTCGAGTCGCTGGCTCGGCACGGCTTCGATCGCATCTACTTCCTCAACGGCCACGGCGGCAACATCGCTACTCTCGGCGCCGCCATCAACGAGGTCTACGCCAGCGGGCTCGAAGCCGCAGATCGACCCCTACGCCTGCGCCAGCGCAACTGGTGGAGCGGCGAGAAGGTCCGCAAGCTCCAGCAAAAGCTCTACGGCCGTGCCGATGGTGCGCACGCGACGGCGTCGGAGGTCGCGCTGAGCTGGTTCGCCCATCCGGACTCGGTCAAGGACGTCGAGATGAGCCCGAAGATCGCGCCGATGGGTCCGATTCGTGATGCGGAGGACTTCCGTCGCAGCTTTCCCGACGGTCGAATGGGCTCCGATCCGAGCCTGGCGAGTGTCGAGGCCGGCAGCGACCTCTACGATGCGGCGGTGGGTGACGTCCGCAGGGACTTCGAGGCCTTCGTAGGCTGAGTACACGTGTCGGAGCTTCGTTTCAGTTGTACGCCCGCCGGGCGCATCGCCGTTAGCCGGGTCCGCATCAGGCGGCTGCTCTTGGGGATGGCGGTCCTGATGGCGGTCGTCGGGGTGTGGATGTTCTGGATCAGCCGTTGGGGACCAGGGCTCATCTGTGCGGGCGCGATGGTCCTGTGCTGGTTCACGTGGCAGATGAGCGGTGACCTCGATCCGCTCTGGCTGACGATCGAGGACGACGAGCTGTCGGTCCAGATGCGCCGCCAGCGCCAGGCGCTGCCGCTACGTTCGCCGCGCGCCCGGCGGCTCACCGACGAGGAGAGTGCGCACCTCGATTCGCTGGCATCGGCCTCGGGCGTCATGTTCGCAACCGCCAGCTACGAGTCGCATCTGCTCGGGGCTTTCGACCTCTTCGCGACCAACCTCGACACGCCGCTGCTGGTCGAGGTCGACGCGGCGCCGGAAGATGTCGAGCGGGATGTCGAGCGCTGGATTGTCACCCCGGACGACCCGACCGGCTTTCTCGCAGTGTTCGCAGGTTGACCGTGCGAGCTCCGACCATTTGCCAATCCCCGAGACCTCGGAGAGAGTGCACCATGCACGTACGGCTCGTCGTGACTCTGGCGGCTACCTTTCTGTTGGGCGCCTGCGGGGAAGAGTCGCCCGAGGCGTTGACCCCGGCTGAGGTTGGCGAGCGGATCGGGTCCGCCAGACTGAGGCTCGCCGCCGAGGACTGGACCGGCGCCAGCGAGGTGCTGAAGGAGCTCGTCGAACGGGCACCCGAGACCCCTATTGCATGGGTCCTGCTGGCCCAGTCTCGGCGTCGTGAGGGGGAGTACGAGAGCGCGCTCGAGGCGAGCACGACCGCTGCTGGGTTTCCGCAGGCGCGTGGGGGTGCCCTGATTCAGGCGTTTCTGACCCGGGTCGCCAGCGGGGATCTCGACCAGGCCGAAGTGTTGTACCGAGCGCTACGGATCTTCCCGATGGTGGACTTCAGCGGTCTGCACATCGGTGGCGAACTCGAAGCCGTACGTGGGGACGAGCGCTTTGAGGCGCTGTTCCCCGACGACTTCGACGATCCATTCCTCGAGCCGGCACGCGTGGTTCACGAATGGCGGGGCCTTTCGGCGGGTCTCGAGTTCGGGTGGGAGGGGCGCAACGTCGGTGACGTCGACGGCGATCTGGTTGCCGACGCTGTGGTCTCCGCGCCGGCAAATCAGCCGGGCGGTGACTCTTCCGGGCACGTCTACGTGTACTCGGGGCGCAACGGCGACCTCCTCTGGGAAGTGGCAGGTCAGCCAGGTGAGCAGCTCGGCATGGGCATCGAGGGCGGTGGCGACACCAATGGCGATGACATCCCCGACGTCGTGGTTGGCGCTCCCGGCTCGTCGCGCGTCTACGTCTTCAGCGGCCTCGATGGAACCGTGCTGCGAACGTTCGAGGCTGTAGACGGCGATGCCAGCGGCTTCGGCGGCAAGGTGGCCGCCGTCGGTGACGTCAGTGGCGACGGTGCATCGGAGATCGTCGTGGGTGCTGCGCGCGCGAATAGCGGCGCGGGGGCGGCCTACCTCTTCTCGGGCGCGAACGGCGAGCTGTTGGTGCGCTACGACGGCGGCACCGGCGAGGGTCTCGGCTCGACGGTCGGCGGCGCCGAACACCAGATCGTGATCGGGGCGCCGAACGCGGGCCCCGGAGGCCGCGGTGAGGTACGGGTCTACCACGACACCGAGGCTGACCCGGCGTTCGTGATCAGCGCCGAGGAAAGCGGGCAGCAGCTGGGAGCGATGTTCGTCTCGGTGGTCGGCGACATCGATGCCGACGGCGTTGCCGATGTCTATGCCTCCGACTGGCAGGACGGTGCCAACGGGCCGGTCACGGGCCGGATCTACGTCCACTCCGGCGCGACGGGCGAGCGGTTGCTGACGTTGGTTGGAGAGGGCCCTGGCGAGGGCTTCGGCATTGGCCCCGGTCGCGCCGGCGATGTCGACGGCGATGGTCACGACGACCTCGTGATCGGCGCCTGGCAGCACGGCAGCGCAGCCCACTCGGGCGGTAAGGTGTACGTCTATTCCGGGCGCACGGGCGAGCCGCTTCGCACACTGACCGGCAGGATCCCCGGCGAAACTCTGGGCTTCGACGCCGACGGCATGGGCGACGTCGATGGAGATGGCGAGGTTGACTTCCTGCTGACCTCGGCGTGGAGCCTGGTCGCGGGTGCGCGATCGGGCAGGGCGCTGGTCGTGTCGGGCGCGGTGCCGGACGAGAAAGGCGAAGACGAGGAGGACTCATGAGGACGTTGTCTACGGCCCTGTTCTTGGCCCTACTGATCACACTCGTTGCGGGCAGCGGGGCGGCAGAGACGCCGACGGAGTCTTTGGCTCAGGACGCCGGTGTCCGACAGTCACTCGCTCTGCTGGAGACGTGGGTCGAGGCCGAGCGAGCGTACAAGGATCTGCCCGGAGTCACGATGGCGGTGGTCGTCGGGGAGGAAGTGCTGTGGCAGAGGGCCTTCGGGCATGCCCATCGTGAGGCTGCGATTGCGGCCGAGACCTCGACGCTGTACAGCATCTGCTCGATCTCGAAGCTCTTCACCTCTATCGGGGTCATGCAGCTGCGCGACGCCGGCAAGCTGCGACTGGACGAGCCGATTCGGACCTACCTGCCCTGGTACGACCTGCCGCAAGCCTACGGAGACTCGGGACCCGTGACGCTGGAGGGGATCCTGACGCACTCGTCCGGTCTGCCGCGCGAGGCGGTGCAGGCCTATTGGACCGGCCCCGACTTTCCATTTCCCGCGCGCGACGCGATCATCGAAGGGCTAGACGGGCAGGAGACCCTCTATCCGGCGCGGCGCTACTTCCAGTACTCCAACCTCGGGCTGACTCTCGCCGGCGAGGTCATCCGGGCCGTCGACGGCCGCGCTTTCGAGGACTACGTCGAGCAGGAGATCCTTGAGCCGCTCGGGCTACGTCACACAACGACGCGCCTGCCGGAGGCTCAGCGAGGCGCTCGCTTCGCCACTGGCTATGGCCGCGCGCCGCGCACGGGCGAGCGCGAAGAGATGCCCTTTTTCCAGACCAGAGGAATCGCCCCGGCCGCCGGCTTCGCGTCTTCAGCTGAGGATCTCGCCCGCTTCGCCGCATGGCAGCTTCGCCTGCTGAGCTCAGGTGGCACCGAGGTGCTGGCGGCGAACACGCTGCGTGAGATGCACCGAGTGCACTGGATGGATCCGAGCTGGAAGACCAGCTGGGGTCTGGGCTTTTCGGTGACTCGGGTCAAGGAGAGAACCTACGTCGGCCATGGGGGCCGCTGCCCGGGCTTCAGCACCGACCTCATGATCGATCCCGAGCGTCGGCTCGCGGTCGTGGTGATGGTCAACGCCTCGAGCGCTAACACCGGGGCGATCGCGCGCGTCGCGCAGGCGGTGGTAGGCAGCGCGGTCGAGAAGGCACGCGCGGGAACCTCAGTAAAGGCCCCCGCTTTCGATCCGAACCCCTATCTCGGCGTTTACTCCTCGAGCTGGTCTGAACTGGCAGTGGTGACGTGGGGAGACCACCTGGCCACCGTGCCGCTGCCCTCGACCGACCCGGTCGGCGCGCTGGTCGAGCTGCGCCACGAGGACGGCGACACGTTCCGGCACGTACGCAAGGACGGCGAAGATCTTGGTGAAGCGGTGCTCTTCGAACGCGAGGGCGAGCGAGTCGTGCGGCTGCGACGTCACGGCAACGCCATGACTCGAACGTCCGGGTTGATTCCCTGAGCACTCACGACGAGATCCAGCACGTCGCCGCCGAATGCCCATGGTGCGGCGAGGGGCTGGATGTCGAGGTCGATCCGTCAGGCGGCGCCGTGCAGGAGTGGGTGATCGACTGCTGGGTCTGCTGCCATCCGATCGTCGTCCATGTCGACCTCCGCAGTGGTGTCGCCGCTGCCGTCTGTGAGCGCGAGGGCGGGTAACATCGTCCCTCGCCGTGAACGCCATCGACACCTCAACATTGCCGCAGCCATCGATTCCGATCGACGAGGTCGGCGTCTCGGAGCGTGCTGCGAGGTTTTGCACCCGCTCGATCAAGACGTCGTCGACGCCGGTTTTGGGCTGGTGCCCGACTTTTCGATGCCCGGCGGCGTGCGGGTCCAGCTCTATCAGCCACGATACGTGCGCGAATTCTCTTGATTCTTCGGGTCGGTCGTCAGAAACCGGTCCCCTCGGTGCACTCGATAAGTGGGAGAGGCTCTTTTGCTGCTCCCTGAGCGGCCAGCTCACGCCACCACTACACTCCAGTATCTACGATGATCGGTGGCGACGGCTGGCCGTTGCCTTGCCTGCCGATCTCCGAGACGCAACAATGTGGTTCATGTCCACTGCCAGATCCATACTCGTGGTGGGCGTTGCGGCGCTCACCCTATTCAGCTGCTCCAACGGGGCCGAGGACCGTTCCGTCGCGCCCGCGGTTGAGCCCGCCGACGCCGACGGACCCCTGCTGGGAGAGCCTGGTCGTACGCTGTTCTGGACCGCCGAGCAGCAGATCCCGAGTTACCGTAACTACCCGCGCATCTACCCGACGCGCTCGATCTCGGCCGGCGACTCGTCCCTGCCGCTTGCCGAGCGGTCGGTGGATCTCACGGGCGTCTCCTACGAGATCGAAGGCGAGACCTTCGACCTCGACGGCTTCTTCGAGCACAACCGGGTGGTCGGCCTGATCGTCGTCGACGACGGCGCGATCGCCTACGAGCGCTATGCGCATGGCAACGACCGCGACACGCGCTGGGTCTCGTACTCGATCGCGAAGTCGGTCGTTTCGCTGCTCGTCGGCGCCGCGGTTCGGGACGGCTTCATCGAGGCGATCGATGCGCCCGTGACCGACTACCTGCCGCAGTTGCGCGGTTCGTCGTACGCCGACGTGACGATCCGTCACGCGCTGCAAATGGCCTCGGGCGTGCGTTGGAACGAGGACTACGCCGATCCAGAGTCCGACGTGGCGACCAGCGGCGGATCGACGCTAGACCGGCTGCGATATCTCAGCGGGCTGCCGCGCGTGGCCGCGGCGGGAAGCACCTTCAACTACAACACCGGTGAGACCCATTTGGTGGGGGCAGTGCTGCGGGCCGCCATCGGCAACAATCTGTCGACCTACCTGGAGCACGAGATTTGGCGCCCCTACATGGAGTCGGACGCCACCTGGCTGCTCGTTCAGGAGGGTGGGGCCGAGCATGGCGGTTGCTGCATCAGTGCCACCCTGCGCGACTATGCCAGGCTGGGCTTGTTTGCGATGGGTGGCGGCACCCTGCCCGGCGGTACGGAGGTGCTTGCGGATGGGTGGATGCAGGAGTCGACGACGCCGTCCCCGGGCTCCGAGCGCTACGGCTTTCTCTGGTGGCTCGGAGAAGCCCCCGTGTTCCGTGGCATCGGCATCTATGGCCAGACAGTGTGGGTCGATCCGGCGCGGGACCTGGTGATCGTGACGCATAGTGCCTGGCCGCGAGCGACGGGTCGCGAGTTCTCTGTTCACACCGGCGGAGTCATCCAGGCGATCACCCAAGCGCTGGACGGGGCCTCCTAGCGCCGAGTCGTGCCATCAACCGAGGAGACAACAGACATGTCGGCGAAGCACTTGACGCTCGACGAACTCGAGACCGGGCTCGTCGAGATCCGAATCTCACCGGTTGATGAGGGCGCTCTGCTGCTGATTGTCCGAAGACCGTCGATAGGTGGGCGTGAGGTGCTCGACACCGCGCGCCTCGATCTGGAAGAGGGTTTGGTTGGTGACAACTGGCGCAGCCGAGGAAGTCGCGAGACCGACGACGGATCGGCCCATCCCGAGAAGCAGGTCAACATCATGAACGCCCGCTCAGCCGCCCTGGTAGCTGGGCAGCGGGAACGATGGCCGCTCGCCGGCGATCAGCTCTACGTCGACCTGAATCTCAGTGGCGGCAACCTGCCTCCAGGAACCCGGCTAGCGATCGGGACGGCCGTCATCGAGGTGACCGAGCCACCGCACACCGGCTGTGCCAAGTTCGTCGAGCGCTTCGGCATGGAGGCGATGAGGTTTGTCAATTCCGACGTCGGTCGGCAGCTGAATCTGCGCGGCATCAACGCTAAGGTGGTCACCGCCGGTGAGATCTCGGTCGGTGACGTCATTCGACGCACCTGAGCTCCGAACCGTAGGGAACTTCGGTGCTGGTGAGAGAGTTCCACCCAGCGATGGCTGTCTATGGGGAGGTGCGGTTGCGAAAGGTCGAGTCACTCGCTGTGCTCGTGCTGCTGGCTGTGGCTGCGCACGCCGACGGAGTCGCGGAGCCGACTGAGGTGGCTCTCGTAACCGGCGCGATCCGCGGCGTCGGAAAGGGTGTGGACCTCGGTCTCGCGGAGGCCGGGGTCACGGTCTGCGCGGCCGCGCGAACGCTTGCCGACACCGAGGGCGTCGTGGGCTCGCTCGAAGAAAACGTTCGCGAGGCCCGGGCGCTGGTCGGTGACTGCAGGGCCGTCTGCTGCGATGTGTCCGATGAGTGCTCGATCGACTCGATGTTCGAGCAGGTCGGGCCCGAGTGCGAGGCGATCGGGATCCTCGTCAACTCCGCCTGGGGCGGCTACGAGAGCATGGTCGAGAACGGGGAGTTCACATGGCCCAAGCCGTTCTGGGAGCAGCCGAGCTGGCGCTGGAAAGCGATGTTCGAAGCGGGAGTGCGTTCCGATTTCCTCTGTGCTCGGCTGGCGGTTCCCGGCATGATCGAGCGGGGGCGTGGTCTGATCGTGAACGTCTCGTTCTGGGCGGCACAGCGTCCCATCGCCAACGTCATCTACGGTGCTGCGAAGTACGCCACTGACCGTCTCACGACGGAGATGGCGCTCGAGTTCGAAGGCACCGGAGGAACCGTCGTTTCCCTGTACCCGGGCCTGGTGCGTACCGAGAAGGTCATGGAGGCAGCCGAGTTTCTCGACCTCTCCAACTCGGAGTCGCCACAGTTCATGGGCCGGGCCGTGGCCGCTCTGGCTGCAGATCCGGACCGACAGTCCAAGAGCGGCCAGGCCCCGGTGGCGGCTGCGCTGGGTCGCGAGTACGGCTTCTACGACATCGATGGGTCGTCAGCGGAGCCGCTTCCCCTGGAGTCCCTACCCTGAACTGGCGACGATCCTTTTTGACGCTCACGCTCGCGATGACGGCTTGCGGCCCGGTCGCTGATGATCTCGACTCCGAGAGGCCGACGGATCGATTCTTCGAGTTCGCGCTTCTCGGCGACAACCCCTACACGCAGGCGAACGTGGGGCGCTTCGAGACTCTGATCGCCGACGTCAACGCTCGCCCTGACGTGCAGTGGGTGATTCACCTCGGCGATACGAAGGGCGGTGCGGCCCCCTGCACCGACGAGATGATGGTGAGTCGGTTCGAGCTCTACCGCGGCTTCTCGGCGCCCTTCGTCATCACTCCTGGCGACAACGACTGGTACGACTGCTCGCAGACGGGCTCGGACGAGTACGAGCGGCTCGAGTTTTTTCGAGAGCTCTACTATCCCCGACCGCGAGCGACGGCGATCGGTGCTCCGCCGCTGGAGCTGGCCGTGCAGAGCGACGCAGCGCAGTTCGAGGAGTTCGTCGAGAACGTCCGCTGGGTTCGCGATGGGGTGGTCTTCGCCACCATCCACCTGGTCGTTCTAACTCGACCCTCGGACGATCCGTCGCTCGACCAGCGGCGGCTGGCGGCTGCGCTGGCCTGGATCGACGAGACGTTTCGCGTGGCCCTTGAGAAGGGCGCCGACGCGGTGTTTCTGGCGACCCAGGCCGATCCCTGGCCGGTGAGTGGGCTGCCCCTCCTGGTCGGCGCCTTGTGCGAGCGTTGCCTAGAACCTCGACCCGGGTTGGAAGAGCTCTATCCGGCCTTGGTGCGCCACGCGCGTGCTTTCCCAGGGCCCGTGGTTCTCGCGGTCGGCGACACCCACGTCTTTCGGGTTGACAAGCCCCTGTACGACGACGAGGGCCAGCTGGTCGAGAACTTCACTCGTGCCGAGGCGTTCGGTCACCCGGATGTGTACTGGGTACGGGTACGCGTCGATCCCGGCGAGGCCGAGGCGTTCACCTTCCATCGCGAAATCGTCGCGGCGGGGGAGCGCTCGCAGCCTGGTTCCCCCAGCAGCGAAACACGTTGAAGCGCCGTCGGTTCCACCAGTGGCTGTTTGGCCTGGCAGCGGTCTACAACCTCGAATGAGGCGCTCGCTGCGCAGGCCCAGAACTTGCCTCAGGCTCGATCCATTGGTAGGCAACCTGGCTCTAGGAGATGCCTAAATGGGCGAATTGGGCTGCGGCGTCGGATCTCCGGGCTGCTCTGGAATGCGCCTGAACAGGCGCACCAGGGTCCACACGGCGGTGACCATGAAGGCGGCGCCGAGCAGGAAGGGTGCGCCCGGTAGATCGATCGGAGCGTTGGCGGAAGTGAAGTAGCTGAAGAGCCCGGCCGTGAAAATGATCGGCGCGACGATGCTGGTCAGGCTCATCAACGAGGTGATCGCGCCCTGCACCTTGCCCTGATCCGAGGGCGCGACGGTGCCGGCGACCAGACCCTGGATCGCCGGACCTGCAACCCCACCAAGACTGCCGGCTACGATGACGGTGAGCATCATCCAGCCCCGTGACGCCAGCGCATAGCCGAGGTAGGACAAGACACCGACCGAGAGCCCGAAGAGGATGGTCTTGCGCTCGCCAAACTTCGCGATGGTCGGCCGCACGAGAGCTCCCTGGACGATCGCGGCCGTTACGCCGACCAGCGCCAGGCTCAACCCGTTGGCACGCTGCTCCCAGCCGAACTTGTAGTTCGTGTAGAGCACCCATGAGTTTTCGAGGCCGCGTTGTGCCATGCCGAGAAAGATGAAGGAGGTGGCGAGTCCGGCCACCAGCGGGTAGGCCCGCAAGTTGCCGAAGCTCGAGAACGGGTGGGCCTTGCGCCACGTGAACGGGCTGCGGTTCTCCTCCGACAGCGACTCGGGGAGGACGAAGAAACCGTAGAGCCAGTTGATGAGCGCTAGGGCGGCGGAGGCGAAGAACGGGAGGCGTAGGTGGATCGACCCCAGCAGCCCGCCGAGGGCAGGGCCGAAGATGAAGCCCATTCCGAAGGCGACGCCGACGAGGCCGAAGTTGCGGGCTCGATTCTCGGGTGTGGACACGTCCGCTATGTAGGCGTTGGCGGTCGTGAAGCTCGCACCCATGACGCCGGCGATGGCACGGCCCACGAACAGCCAGCCGATCGACGGGGCGAGACCCTGGATGATGTAGTCGCAACCGAGACCGAACAGCGAGACCAGAACGATGGGTCGGCGACCGAAGCGATCGGAGAGTCCGCCCAGAATCGGCGCGAAGCCGAACTGCATGACCGCGTAGAGGAAGCTGATCATGCCGACGTATATGCCAGCGCGAGAGGTGTCGCCGCCCGCAAAGCCCTTGATCAGCTGCGGCAGAATCGGAATGATGATGCCGAGACCGAGGATGTCGATGAACAGAGTGATGAGGATGAAGACCATCCCCGCCCGGCGGTTCTTGCGTAGTACTGGCATGACTCGGGCTCGTCTGAAGCCCGAGAGACTACACGACCGCGCTAGGGGGCGAGTTCCGATCACTCCTTCGACAAGTACCGATTCGAGTCGGACCCGCGGCTGTTACGTGACGTCTGTTCCGGGATGCAGGCGCTCGTCCCCGGTGACACGGAGGTACTCGCAGGTCTGGAGTTCGGCGGTGTGCCGCTTGCCACTGTGCTGGGGCAGCTTCTTTCGGTCCCCGTCGTCTTCGTGCGTAAGCAGGCGAAGACCTACGGCACCTGTCTTCTGGCCGAGGGGCGCGATGTCGCGGGCGCGCGGGTCGACACTGCCCTCTGCGTCATCGACCGCGAAAGCGGGGCGCCGGAGGCGCTCGGAGCGATCGATCTCGAGCTGGGTTCGCTGTTCCTCGCCTCCGGGCTCGACGAGGCCGACTCGGAGCCCGGCGTCGCGGCTGGCGCAAGATGCTGTTCTCGACGCACACCTTTCAGGCACCGGAGTTCTATCCGCGCTACGGTTTTGAGCTCTTTGCCGAGGACCGGGACGTCCCGGTCGGAGCCGGCGAGATTCACTACAGAAAGCGACTCGACCGAGTCGAGGAGGAGCGCAGCATGCAGATCGAGCTGGAAACGCTGGCGACCGGGTACGGACTGATCGAAGGCCCGCGGGTCGATGCGGTGGGCGGCCTGCACTTCAGCGATGTCCACAACGGCGGTGTCTATCGGCGCGACCCGGACGGCTCCATCTCCGTGGTGGTTCCGAAGCGACGCGGGGTGGGTGGCATCGTTTTGCACGCCGATGGCGGCGTCGTGGTCTCGGGGCGCAACATCTGTCATGTCAAGGACGGCGAGACGCGCATCCTCTGGAATCAGGAAGACGTAGGGGGGTACAACGATCTGTTCACCGACGCTGAGGGCGGGGTCTGGTTCGGCTCACTGCGCTCGAGCCCTTTCGACGAGTCGCGCGGCAAAGTGATGGGCGAGCTCTACCATCTGCACCCCGACGGTCGCTGCGAGGAGGTTCACGGTGGAGTGGCGCTGACCAACGGCATCGGCTTCTCGCCCGACGGCAAGCGCGTCTACCACTCCGACAGCGTTCCGCGGGTCGTGTGGTGCTACGAGTGGGACGAGGAGGGGACGATCTCGCGGAGTACATTCGCACAGCTCGACCGCGGCGGCCCCGACGGGCTGGCGGTCGACGAGGAGGGCGCGGGGTGGGTCGCCTGCTACGGCGGCGGATGTGTGCTCCGCTACGGCTCGCACGGCGCCCTGCTCGGCGAGGTGGACGTACCCGCGAAGGCGATCACGAGCCTTTGCTTCGGAGGAGACGATCGACGCGATCTCTACATCGTCACCGCAGACAACGACGATGCCGATCTCGGCGGCACGATCTTTCGCGGTCGCTCGCCGGTCGCAGGCCTACCGGTGCCGCTCGCCCGGGTCTGAGTCGGGGTGCGATTCGGAGCATCCGTCGGTCGGCCCAGACGTCGTGGCCTCGTGCTTGGAGCGGATCTCGTGGATGCGACCTAGCTCGTAGAGCTCGCCGGTGCCCGAGCCCCGGCATTGCAGGCAGACCACCGCCCAGGTGCTCTCACTGGCGAGATTCTCGGGCCAGAAGGGGAAGGTGCGACACTGCGTCGGCCGCGCCTCGTACACCGTACAGCCGCCGCGGTCGAGAAAGATGCAGTCGCGGTTTGGCTTGTCGATTAGGCAGTAGCGGCCGCCGACCTTGCGAAGGTAGCGGCGGCGAAAGTCGGTGACAACGATGCCGAGGTGGGCGGCGAGATCGGCTGCTTCGTCGTCGACCCAGACGTGGCCGTCTCCGCGGCAACAGTCGCCGCAGCCGTGACACGAGAAGCGCAGTCCTCGCGGATACCAGAGTCCTGGTTTCCTAGAACGCGAAGGAGACTCCGAATGCCTGAGTTTCCAGTTCGTCGCCGACCCCCTCGTACTCGTAGAAGATCTCGAATGGGCCGAAGACCTTGAGTCGCGCCCCCAGGCCCCAGAGGATGTCTTCCTCCGAGCTCTCGCCGAGGTCCTCTCCCGGGGTAAGAGTGGTGCGCAGCTCGCTCTCCCAGGAGATCAGGCCGATCTTGCCGAAGATCGAGAGCCGCTGACCCAGCGGGAGCTGCGGCAGTAGCGACAGCGAGTAGGCCATCGAGGACGCTTCGACGGGCACGAACAGCGGGCAGGCGACGGGAGGCTCTGGAGTGCAGGGAGGCGCGGCGCCGACGACACTGCCGAAGTCGTGGGTCGCCGCCTGTACCGCCCAGTGGCGTGAGAACCGATAGCCAACTTCGTAGGCGACCGAGTCGTCGTGACCGTCGATGACCTGCTGAAAAGCACCGCCCACCGAGGTGTCGATGTCGGTGGTGCCCAGTTTGAGATTCAGATAAAGGCCGGTCTCGGCTGCGGCCGTGGGAAGCGCGAGGGCGCCGAGGACGGCCGAAACGACGATTGCGCGGGTGCATGCGTGCATGGTGACTCCAATGTCGGTCCGATCCTCGAGTGCGGCCGCAGGACGCCTATAGTATCGGCGCCATGGGGATTCTCCTGATCCGGCACGGCGAGACCGACGGCAACAAGCTCCGCGTGGTTCAGCACCCCGAGGTGCCGCTGAACGAGAATGGCCTCGCACAGGCGGATCGGCTGGGTCGCCGAGTGGAGGGCGTTGGAATTACGCGAATCCTGGCGAGCGATCTCGCCAGGGCCCACATGACGGCGGCGGCGGTGAGTCGTGCCACCGGCATCGATATCGAGCTCGAGCCGCTACTTCAGGAGCGCGACCTCGGTGATCTGCGCGGCCACGCCTACGCCAGCTTCGACTTCGATCCCATGGGCCTCGACTACACCCCTCCCGCGGGCGAGTCGTGGCCGGTCTTCCACCAGCGTGTCGAGGCCGCCTGGAAACGCGTGGCCGCGGTCTACCGAGAGGTCGAAGGG
>JAYZDP010000233.1:0-6529 GCA_036337765.1 Acidobacteriota bacterium | reverse complement strand
CGTCGCCGAGGCCGAAGCCGAGATCGTTCGTAATCTCCTGACCGAGCACCTCGTGCTCTTCTTCCCGGACCAGCATCTCTCGGTCACCGATCACGTTACCTTCGGCCGACACTTCGGCGAGCTTGAGGGCCACCCGCACCTCGACAACCCCTTCGCCAAGGACGCACCCGCTGAGATCTTCGAGCTCGCCGCCAGCCGCGGCGGGGTCGCCGACGAGTGGCACTCCGACATCACCTTCCAGGAGCAGCCCTCGGTGATGGCGATCCTCAACATGGTCCGCTGCCCCGAAGTCGGCGGCGACACAATGTGGTCGAACATGTACAAGGCCTACGACGAGCTGTCAGAGCCACTTCAGGACATGTGCGAGGGTCTGACCGCGCTGCACGATGCCACCCCCCACGGCAAGCCCGAGAAGATGACGATCCATCCGGTCGTGCGCACCCATCCGGTCACCGGCCATCGGTCACTGTTCGTCAACGAGCACTTCACCCGCCGCATCGTCGAGCTCAGCCACGAGGAATCAGACCACCTCCTCGGCTACCTCACCCGCTGGGCCACCAACCCCCGATTCACGGTCCGCTACCGCTGGACAGCTGGCACGATCGCCATGTGGGACAACCGCTGCACCCAGCACTACGTGCTCAACGATTTCGACCAGGAACGGGTGATCCAACGGGTCACGGTAATGGGCGACGAGCCGGCTGCCGCGCACCCCCCGAAGTGGGAGCCCTACGTGCGTACCCGCAACGCCGGCGCCACCAGCCGCTTCGACCGCCAGCTCAACAAGGCCCTGGGCGTCCAGGCGCAGAGCCTGGAGTCGAACAAGAAGGCGGCCGTCTAGCCGGCTGGAGACTCGCGGCGTGCCTCTTCGGCGCGTGCCCCGCTCAAGGTGTTGCTGATGGCGTGGTTGCCCTCGTGGCACGCGTACTCGAAGAGGGTGCCGCTGGTCACACCTCGTGCTGCCTGATCGCTAGTCATGGGAGCAGAAGCGGTCCACGGGCGCGTGAACATGGACGAATCCTCGACCGTGAAGCTGTAGTCGATCGTGGTCGCATCCAGGCGGCGGAAGCGCTCGGTCAGTCGATAGGTCGGGCGCGCCTTGCGCCAGGGGTGGGCCCAGTAGTCGTCCGCCCGGTCGGCGAGATTGGTGGTCTCGACCACCAGGGTGTCGCCGTCCCAGTGCCCCCGCGGGTCGCCGAGCCACTGACCGATCGACGCCGACAGATGTGGCCGACCATCCAACGGGATGAGGCGCACCTCGTGGTACATCTCATGAGACATCGCGATCCAGCCCGGTGCCTGGAAAATATGAAAATTCATGTTGTAGGGCTGCAGAGGAACCATCGTCGGTAGCCCGTCGGAGATGCAGCGCTCGCCGGTGTCGAGATCGGTCCAGGAGTCGTAGGGGCCATTGCCGTAGCGCCCCGCCTCGGCCTTCGACGCCGCCTCGGCCTCGGAGCGCCACGGGATGCGGCCGTCGGGTGGATCGACGATCAACGAGGTGCGGCGGTCGGCGAGAACGCGCGTACCGGGGTCGAGCCAGACCTGGTTGTAGCCACCGACCGTACCCGGCGGTGAAGTGCCATCCGAGGCCCTCCGTCTCGCCGCCGTTTCCGCCTCCAGAGTCGCCGCCTCCGCCGCCGACAACGATTCCTGCCCCGCCAGCTCCTTCGGCCGCTCGAGCGGTGTCAGTGTGGCGTTGGTCCAGATCCCCTGCAGATCGGGGTCGCCCCAGGGCGTCTTGAGAATCTCTCGATCGGCCGCCTTCTCGGCAGCGAGGGCCCCGCTAGCCGCAACCAGCGCGATAACGGTGGCTCGGACAACCCTAGGTAACACTCAACCCACCTACTCGCGGCCGCCCGCCGTGTCATCCCACTCGGACTCGAGCAGCCGCGCCCCGCGCATGATGTTGCCGAGCGCGTAGTTACCCTCGTGGCAGGCGTACTCGTACAGCCGCTCGGTCGCAGCAGGCCAGATGTACTCGCCGCTCCAGGGAACGCTCCAGGTGGTCGGATCCTCGACCTTGAAGCTGTAGTGGATGCGGCCGCCCTCGATGCGACGAAAGCGCTCGACGACGTGGAGGTCGCGCGACGCCTGAACCAGGGCTGGGGAATCGTTGAAGTTCGTGGTGTCCACAACGAGCGTGTCGCCCTCCCACCAGCCGATCGAGTCACCCATCCATCTGCGCACCTCGGGTGCCGGGTGTTGTGAATTCAGACGGATGATGCGCGCGTCGTGCACCATCTCGACCAGGATCATCACGTGGTCGTCGGTCTGCACGATCGTCTTGAGGTTGTTGTAACCCGCCGGCAGCATGGGTGGGCCGCCGGTCGAGCTGAACCCGAGCAGGCACCGCTCGGCGAGCGGTCGCTGCTCCATGTGGTCGTAGGGCCCGGGGCCGTCGTCCTTCATCCAGAACGCGCGGCCGACGTTGTTCGGGAACAGCGCCGCCCGCCGCGCGGCCCGCTCGCTCGCGGCGGCGCTCATCTCGGGCCTGCGACCGTTCGGCGGATCGGTGATGATCGAGGTGCGGAACTTCCCGTCGATGGCGAAGACGTCGGTACCGCGATCGATCCAGAAGTAGTTGTAGCCACCGACGTTGCCAGCGGCACCCGGAGAGCCGTCACCGCCCTCGGGCGGCGCCTCGCGGTCGCTCTCGCTCTGGGCGGCACGCTCCGCGATGCGGTCCTGCTCGGCCGCCTCGCTCTCGGCGGCCTCCTCGGGCGTAAGGAGCCGCTTGTCGCCCAACATCTCCGGGCGCTCGAGCGGCGTCAGCGTGGCGACGTTGTAGGTCCCCGAAAAGTCTGGCTGGCCATCGGCCGTACGAGGGATGTCGGCCTCGTTGGCAGGCTCGACGGCGCCCACTGCACTGGCTAGCAGGATCAGTCCTACGACAAACGTGAACGTGGATCTCATGACGCATCTCCTCTCGCTTATTCGCCAGCGCCCGTAGCCGCCTCGCGCTCAGCGGCGCGAGCGCCCGAGAGCATGTTGTGCAGCCCGTAGTTGCCCTCGTGGCAGGCGTACTCGAAAAGCGGTAGCCCGCTCTTCTTCATCGGGATGACGGCGGTGAATGGGGACTTGAATGTCTTGGGATCGTTGACCGTGAACTCGTAGTGCAAGGTGTCCGTCGAGACACGCCGGAAGCGCTCGACCAGATGAACGTTTCGGCCGCTACCGATCGCGCTGACGACATTGCGCCCGAAGCTCGCGGTCTTGTCGGTGAAGTTGCGGGTCTCGACCACCAACGTGTCGCCATCCCACCAACCACGTGAGTTGCCCATCCACTGGCGGATCTCACCGTCAAGGTGCGCCCGACCGTCCAACGGCACGATGCGGGTGTCGTGAACCATCTCGGTGAGGATCGCGACGTGGTCGGCCGACTGAAAGATTTGCACGTTCTGGTTGTAGCCACCCGGTGTGATCGGTGGGCCCGCATTGAAGCCGAGCAGGCAGCGCTCCGACAGGCCGCGGTCTTCGGGTCCGTCGAGGCCGACACCTCCGACGCGCAGCCGCACCGGACGATCCGAAGGCTTGTCGTCGCCGAAGAATTGCACCTTCACCCCGTCCTGCAGCTCCGGCAACCGACCGTTCGGCGGATCGACGATCAGCGAGGTCCGGCGGTCGTCGACCACCCGGGCGCCCGAGTCGAACCAGAAGCGATTGTAGGCGCCCACGTCGCCTCCCTCGGGAAGCGGCTCGCGGTCCGGGTCGCTCGGGGCGTCGGCGGCCTCGCTGGCCGCGACGGCATCGCTATCCACCTTCGCGGCCTCTTCTGCCGACAGCACCTCCGCCGCGTTCGAGGGACGTTCCAGCGGTGTCAACGTACGGAAGTCCCATACCCCCTGCAGGTCGGGCTGGCCGTCGACTGTGTGCGGCGGAGCCCACTGGTCGCCCGCCGCCTGGGCGAGCCCGGCGGCCGGGAAAACAACGAGTGCGAGAGCGCCGGCGGTACAGGCCGCGGCGAGGAATGGGCGCGTGCGCGACATAACAACCCCCTAGTCGGTGACTCGAATGACGATAGCACCCGGCTGAGGGGTATCATCCAACACGACAATCCGACACCGCCAGTTCGACGGTGCCCGTATCAGGAGGTAGGGAGATGCGCAGACTTCTCATCGTCACCGTTCTCATCACGGGTCTCATGGCGCCAGGAGCTCTTGCCGCAGAAGCGGCGGACGAGAGCTGGTCTCTCCCCCGGACAGCCTTCGGCCACCCCGACTTTCAGGGCGTGTGGGCGAACAACAACGCCACGCCGCTGGAACGACCCGCCGCTTGGGCGGACCGTGAAACGCTGTCAGACGCCGAGCTGCAAGATCTGATCAAGGCGGCACAAGAGGTGTCGGGCCCCGGCGAGGACGCGCTCTTCGCCGATCAGCTGGTGCTCGCCGCCATCGAGAAGGACAAGGCCAAGTCCTACGACCCGGCGACCGGCAACTACAACGGCTTCTGGGTGTCGGATCGGGACTTCAGCAATCGCACGTCGCTGGTCACCGACCCGCCGAACGGCCGGGTTCCACGACTCACCGACGAGAAGCTCGAGCAGGTCTGCGCCATGCTCGAGCATCTGAGTGAGCACCCCGCCGACTCCTGGCTCGACCGGCCGATCTCGGAACGCTGCATCAGCTACGGCATGCCGTTTCTCCTGCCGGGCTACAACGGCTATTCCCAGATCTTCCAGACCGAGGATCACGTCGTCATCCAGCAGGAGATGATCCACGACGCGCGCATCATCCCGCTCGGCGACCGCCCCGAGCTTGCCGACGACATACGCCTCTGGCACGGCAACTCGCGAGGCTGGTGGGAGGGCGACACCCTGGTCGTCGAGACCAAGAACTTCTCGCCGAAATCGTTCTTCATGTTCGCCACAGAGGGCATGCATATGACCGAGCGCTTCACCCGCATAGGGCCGGCCCATCTCGAATGGGAAGTGACGATCGACGACCCGACCACCTGGACCACCCAGTGGACTGCTTCGATCCCGCTCAAGGGAACGGACGAGGCGATCTTCGAGTACGCCTGCCACGAGGGCAACTACGGCATGGAAGGCATTCTGGCCGGACATCGAGCGCACGAGGCCCAGGGCAAAGCGCCGCAGATGGAGCAGCCGGAGAACCTGTTTCAGGCGATCGACTGTTCGGCGGTCGGGGCAACGGCCACGGGCGGTGGACGGTAGGAGTCGGCCGCGCGCGGGTATGATGTCAGGGTTCTGGGTAGGAGGTCTCTATGCGTAAGCCCCTTGGTTTGGTGGTCGTCGGTCTCGTCTTCGCCTGTGGCGCACTGATCGCAGCGGAGGCGGATGAAGCCTGGTCGGCGCCTCGGACAGCGTCCGGACATCCCGACATCCAGGGGGTCTGGGCGAACAACAACGCGATTCCGATGCAGCGGCCGCCCGAGTGGGCCGACAAGGAGAAGCTTTCCGACGAGGAGCTCGCTCAGCTCGTTGCGGCCGCAAAAGAGGCGACCAACCCTGGAGAGGACGCGCTTTTCGGCGATCAGTTGGTGCTGGCGGCGATCGCGAAGACGAAGGCCGAGTCCTACGATCCCGCCACCGGCAACTACAACCAGTTCTGGGTTGCCGAGCGCGACTTCTCGAACCGCACCTCGCTGGTCATCGATCCGCCCAACGGCCAGATCCCAGCGATGACCGCCGCCGCGAAGCAGAAGATGTGTGAGGCGCTCGAGTACGCGGCCGAGCATCCCGCCGACTCCTGGCTCGACCGGCCGCTCTCTGAGCGTTGTGTCACCTACGGCGTGCCTTTCGTCGGGGCGGGTTACAACGGCTACTTCCAGATCTTCCAGAACGAAAGCCACGTCGTCATCCAGCAGGAGATGATCCACGACGCGCGCATCGTGGCACTAGGCGATACCTCGGAGCTCCCGGAAGACATCCAGCTGCTCCATGGCAACTCGCGCGGCTGGTGGGACGGCGACACCCTGGTCGTCGAGACCAAGAACTACTCGCCCCAGTCGAACTTCATGGGCGCGTCCGAGAACCTCCGCATGACCGAGCGCTTCACTCGCTTGGGCCCGACCCATCTCGAGTGGGAGCTGACCTTCTCCGACCCCACCACTTGGACCCAGCCTTGGACGATCTCGATCCCGCTCAAGGGCAAGGACGAGGCGATTTTCGAGTACGCCTGCCACGAGGGCAACTACGGCATGGAAGGAATCCTCTCCGGCCACCGGGCGCACGAGGCGCAGGGGAAGGGTCCGCAGGAAAAGCCACAGAACCTACGCTTCGCCGCTCTCGGTTGCGACGACCTCGGGTCCACATCGAGCGGTTCCGAATAGCCAGTATCGCGGCCGACGATCCGGAGCCCTGGTAGGGTCCGTCGTCCATGATCGATTCCGGCGAAGGCAATGCCCTCGTCGAGCAGGCCACGGCTCTGGCTGAGGGCGCTTTGCTCGAGCGAGCAAGAGCCCACGACACCGCCGGGACCTTTCCTGTGGAGAACTTCGCGGACCTCCACCGTGCAGGCCTGCTCGCACTGCCGGTACCCGCGGGGAGCGGCGGCGGCGATGCCGA
>JAYZDP010000232.1:0-11803 GCA_036337765.1 Acidobacteriota bacterium | reverse complement strand
AGACCGTCCGACGTGTCGTCGAGAGCGCGGCGGATCTCGACATCGGCACCCTCACCCTATACGCGTTCTCGAGCGACAACTGGCATCGACCGGCGCCCGAGGTCAACTCACTGATGAAGCTGATGCGCGACTATCTGGCCGAGGAGACGATGCGCTGCGTCAGCGAAGGGCTTCGAGTCAGTGTCATCGGTCGTCGAGATCGGCTGCACCCCGATCTCGTGGCCGAGATCCAACGGACCGAGCGCGCGACTCGAGGCGGTCGTCGCCTGGAGCTCCGCTTCGCCGTCGACTACTCGAGCCGCGACGCGATCCTCGCGGCCGCCGCCCAGGGCGGTGGCCGAGGTGGCCTGGATCGCCACGACTTCCATCGGCGACTCCTGGAAGTGATCCATTCCTCGCCGACGATCCGCGAGGTCGACCTTCTGATCCGCACCGGGGGCGAGAAGCGCCTCAGTGATTTTCTGCTGTGGGAGAGTGCCTACGCCGAGCTGCACTTCTGCGACCGCCTGTGGCCCGATTTCAGACCCCGCGACCTCGCGGCTGCCCTTGCCGACTTCCGCCGCCGCGATCGCCGGTATGGCGCCCTCTCCGATAGCATTGCGGCGCCGGGACCGGCCACCGCGGCGTAGGGTCCCATAACCAGCTCCAACGACCGAGGGCTCGATTCGGCCTTGAAGTGGCCAACCGGCACCGCGACTCGACCCGCGGCACTCCTGATCGTAATTCTGGCCTCCTCTTGCAGGCCTCAAACGCCTGCACCCCAGCCGGACCACTCGACAGCCCCGCAGGCACCGGCTACGTACGTCGGCTCCGAGTCCTGTATCGCCTGCCACCGGCAGCAGTGCGACCTGTGGCAAAGCTCCCACCACGATCTGGCGATGCAGCAGCCGAGCCCTCAGACGGTTCTCGGGGACTTCGACGACGCGAGCTTCACCCACAATGGCGTTGCCTCTCACTTCACCCGCGACGGCCCGAGCTTCAAAGTCCGAACCGAAGGTGAAGACGGGCGGCCAGCAGACTTCGTCGTCGCCTGGGTGTTCGGCTTCGAACCGCTACAGCAGTACCTCGTCGACGTCGGCGGCGGCCGGGTTCAGGTTCTGCAGACCGCCTGGGACACCCGGACGAAGGCGAACGGCGGCCAGCGCTGGTTCCACCTCTACCCCGACGAGGCGATTCCGCCAGGCGACTCGCTGCACTGGACCGGACGCGACCAGAACTGGAACTACATGTGCGCAGAGTGCCATTCGACCCACGTCCGCAAGGGCTACGACCCGGATACCGACACCTACGACACGCGGTCGAGCGAGCTCGACGTCGCGTGTGAGTCCTGCCACGGTCCGGCGTCACGGCATCTGGCTTGGGCCGAGAATCCTCTGACGGACAGTGGGCCCGGGCTCGTCAGCCTGCGCGGCCCGGAAGCGGCCTGGATCATGGACCCGCAGCGCGGCATTGCCACACGCTCGGCTGAACGCACGGATCACAGCCAGACCGAGACCTGCGCACGCTGTCACTCTCGCAGGTCGGTCTTCAGCGAGGACTACCGCCACGGTGCACCACTGCTCGATACCCACCGCCTGAGCCTTCTCGAGGAACCTCTCTACTACGCCGACGGACAGATTCGCGACGAGGTCTATGTGCACGGCTCCTTCCTGCAGAGCCGCATGTACGCCGCCGGCGTGACATGTTCCGACTGCCACGACCCTCACAGCCTCACGGTACGTGGTCGAGGCAACGATCGCTGCGCGGGGTGCCACCTTCCCGAGCGCTTCGACACCACTGACCATCACCACCATGGCGCGGAGTCGCAGGGCTCGCACTGCGTCGAGTGTCACATGCCTTCTCGCACCTACATGGGCATCGACGAGCGACGCGATCACAGCTTCCGCATCCCCCGCCCGGGCCTGTCGGCCAGCCTCGGATCGCCGAGCGCATGCGCGTCGTGCCACGAGGATCGTCTGCCCGGGTGGGCGGCCGAGCGGGTGGCGGCGTGGCGTGGAGACGCCCCGAGCCCACCACCACACTATGGCGAGGTTCTGCGCGCCGCGAGAGACGGCGCCACGGAAGCGACCGAGGGTCTTCAGTCCCTCATCCTCGGCGGAGAGGCGCCGGGAATCGTCCGGGCGACGGCCACGGCGCTGCTCACGCCAGCTCCGAACGCCACTTTCCTCGACACCATCCGCCTCTCCAGCCGTGACCCCGACGCCCTGGTTCGGCTCGCGTCGTTGACGCCCCTGACCGGCATCGACCCGCAATCGAGATTCGAGTTGGCTGGACACCTCCTCGAGGACCCGATACGCGCGGTGCGGATCGAGGCCGCGCGAGTAATGGCGGACATCCCCGCCAACGGCCTTCCCTCCGGCGCAGTCCCCAAGCGCGATGCGGCCCTGGCCGAGCTTCGCGGCGGCCTACTGCTGAACTCCGATCGGCCCGAATCCTGGCTGAACCTGGGCCTGCTCGAGGTCGCGCGCGGCGACCTGGCCGCAGCAGACGCCGCCTACGTCCGCGCCCTCGCCCTCGACGGCCGCTTCGTCCCGGCCATCGTCAACCTCGCAGACCTACGCCGCCAGCAGAACCGAGACGCCGAGGGCGAGGCGCTCCTCCAAGACGCGCTGGGAATCGGCGATACCGCCGAGGTCCGCCACGCCCTTGGGCTGCTGCTGGTGCGCGGGCAACGCCTGTCCGAGGCCCTCGAGCAGCTCGAGCTGGCGGCACGAGCCGCACCCTCACACCCGAGATACGGCTATGTCTTCGGCATCGCCCTCGAGAGCGCCGGCCGAGTCAGCGAAGCGCTCGAGACGCTGTCGGACCATCACCGCCGACACCCCTCCGACCCGGACACGCTCGTCGCGTTGGCCACCCTGTCGAGAAAACACGCCCGCCCCCGCGAGGCGCTGGCCTGGGCCGAGCGACTCCTCGCCCTCAACCCTACCTCCCCTGGACCGCAACGCCTCGTCCAAGAGCTCCAAGCTGGGCTCCCCTAGCCCGAGGGGTCACTACAGGCGGCCGCGTGGTACTCGATGTGGTCCTGGATGAAGGAGGAGACAAAGAAGTAGCTGTGGTCATAGCCCGGCTGGAGCCGCATCCGCAGTGGGTATTCCACCATCGAGCACGCCTTTTGGAAGAGCGAGGGTTTGAGCTGCTCCATCAAGAACGGATCTTCCTCGCCTTGGTCGACCAAGATCGGCAGATGCTCCTGACTGTCGCGGACCAAGAACGAGATATCCCAGTCGCGCCAGGTCTCGCGATTCTCGCCCAGGTAGTTGGTGTACGCGTTCTCTCCCCAGAGACACGCCGATGGCGAAGAGATCGGCGCAAACGCCGACACGCTGCGGTAGCGGCCCGGGTTGCGAAGCGCCAGGAGGATCGCGCCGTGACCCCCCATCGAGTGACCGGAGATCGAGCGTTTCGGACCCAGCCGGTCGGACGCGACCGCGAAGGCCGTCTCGACCAGCTCGGGCAGCTCGGTCACCACGTAGTCGTGCATCAGATAGTAATCCGACCATGGCGGCTCGCTTGCATTGACATAGAAGCCAGCGCCGCATCCCAGATAGGGATCGTCTTGGACATCCGGCACCTGGCTGCCGCGCGGGCTCGTGTCGGGGGCGACGAGGATTACACCCTGCTCGGCGGCATAGCGCTGCGCACCGGCTTTGGTCACGAAGTTCTGCTCGGTGCAGGTCAGCCCCGAAAGCCAGTAGAGAACCGGGCACTCGAGGTTCTGCGCCGCCGGGGGCAGAAACACCGCGAAGTTCATCTCACAACCCAGCACGTCCGAGGCGTGGGTGAAGAACTTCTGCTCCCCGCCGAAGACCGTCGATGAGGCCGTCTCCTGCATGTTTCCTCTGCAGTCTAGAAGTGGATGACGGTACGGATGCTCTCGCCCGCGTGCATCAGATCGAAGGCCCGGTTGATGTCTTCGAGACCCATGGTGTGTGTGATGGCCGAGTCGATCTGGATCTCGCCGCGCATGGCCTGCTCGACCATACCGGGAAGCTGGCTACGTCCCTTGACACCGCCGAAGGCGCTGCCGCGCCACACTCGACCCGTGACCAACTGGAACGGCCGGGTCGAAATCTCCTGCCCCGAGCCGGCAACACCGATGATGGTCGCCTCGCCCCAGCCCTTGTGACAGCACTCGAGGGCCGACCGCATGAGGCCAACGTTGCCGACGCACTCGAAAGAATTGTCGACGCCGCCGTCTGTCATGTCGACGATGACTTTTTGGATCGGGCCCTCGTACTCCGTGGGGTTGAGGCAGTCGGTGGCCCCGAGCTGACGGGCGAGCTCGAACTTCTCGACGTTGATGTCGATGGCGAGTATGCGGCCGGCCTTCGCCATCACCGCCCCCTGAATCACCGATAGGCCAACCCCGCCGAGGCCGAAGACCGCGACCGTCGCTCCGGGCGCGACCTTGGCGCTATTGAGCACCGCACCGATGCCCGTGGTGATGCCGCAGCCGAGCAGGCACACCTTGTCGAGTGGCGCGTCCTTCGAGACGTTGGCCAGCGAGATCTCGGGCACAACCGTGTACTCCGAAAACGTGCTGGTCCCCATGAAGTGATAGACGGTCTCGCCGTTGTGTGAGAAGCGGCTGGTCTCGTCGGGCATGAGCCCTCTGCCCTGGGTCTCGCGCACCGCGCCGCAAAGGTTGGTCTTGCCCGAAGTGCAGAACTTGCACTGGCCACACTCCGGAATATAGAGGGGAATGACGTGATCACCCGGCGTAACCAGGGTGACGCCCGGGCCGACCTCCTCGACGATCCCACCGCCCTCGTGCCCGAGGATGCAAGGAAAGACGCCTTCGGGATCGTCTCCTGACAGGGTGAAGGCGTCGGTGTGACAGACGCCCGTAGCCACGATACGCACCCGCGCCTCGCCCTCCTTGGGACCGGCAACCTCGACCTCCTCGATCTCGAGAGGCTTGCCCGCCTCCCATGCGACGGCTGCACGACTCTTCACCTAGGCCTCACGCACATTCGGCACCCATCAGAGCCTTGTCGATCTCGGCCATCTCCTCGGCGGCCTCGCAAATCACATGGTGCGGGCTCCGACCCCGGCGCACCTGTTCGAGCCACTTCGCGGCCGGGCTGCCTTGATCCAGCAGCTCTTCGACGGCTGGCAACAACTCTGCCAGGCCGTGAAGCTCGCAGGTCGGCTCGAGCTCTTTGAGCCGCTCCTCGATCCAAGTTCCCATCCGCAGCTCCCGTCCGCTACGCCAGTCATGCACGACCGCGTCGAGGCTGTCCTTCGCTGCCGCCTCCTCGTTGGCCAAAGCAAGCGCTTCCAGATCCGCCGAGTCGGCATCGGCGAGAGAATCGAGATCCGGGTTCTCCATCACCTCCCACACCCGACCCTCGATCAGGGCGATGACGCCCTGCATGAGGCGGGGGCAGGCAATGCGATCGCAGATCCGCACTTCGACCCGATTCAGATCGCGAGGAGTTTCGGGCCCGTTCGGCCGCACCGACAGCCAGAGGTGGCGGGGGTTCCGCATCGCCTTGGTCTCGAGCTGACCCTCGAACCAGCGCATGAATTGCTCGTGGTCGGCGAACAACGGCACCGAGGACGGTGTCTTTGGAAAGACGTGCCAGCGAGTGGAATGAAAGCCCGTCACCTCTCCGTTGAGAAACGGCGACTCCGCGGTCAGCGCCAGAAACATCGAAGCCTCGCAGCGCAGCACGCGATAGGCCCGCAACAGCACCTCGGAATCCTCGACTCCGACGTTGAGGTGGCAGCTCGCCGTCACCACGTCTGTGCCGTAGGTGTCGCGAATGTAGGCGTAGTAGGGATTGTCAGGATCCGAGATCTGGAACTCACCGGCACCGACCAGCGACAGGGTGCTGCCGGGAATGAGGGTGTAGTCGCCAAGCTCGCGCAGGTAGCGCCGCAATCGACAGCGCTTGTTCATGAGGCGCGTCAGAAGCGCCTCGTAGTCGCGATACGGCTCGGTGGTGAACTCGACGTTGCGTGAATCGGGCTCGGTCGAGTACCCGGACAGATCGGCCGCCACGTGATGCGAGACACCAATGATCTCGCCGGCCCAGGTCCCGGTATAGACCTCTTCCTCGAAGCCTTTGGTCAGCCGCTTCGTCAGATTCGAGGTCGTCATCGGAGGGGAGAAACGCGCCAACGGCTTAAAAAGCCTAGCATGGTGAACCTGCAGCCAGAGGGGCCCGACCTAGCTTTTCACGGTGCACGCGCAACTCGACTGCGGTCGGTCCAGAGCCCGCCGCGAGGAAGTCATCGATCGCGCCAGCGTATAGGATCTCGCCCCCGTGCTCGCCACCACCCGGGCCAAGATCGAGGATCCAGTCAGCACGATCGACGAGGTCGAGGCTGTGCTCAACGACGATCACTCCGTGCCCCCGGTCGATCAGGCGGCGCAGCGTCTGATGGAGCAGGTCGATGTCGGCCATGTGTAGCCCGGTCGTTGGTTCATCGAAGATGAAAAGCCTTGGCAGGGTCCCAGACCGCTTCTTTGAAGTACCCGTCCTGAGAAAAGTTGCCAGCTTGAGGCGCTGCGCCTCTCCGCCAGACAGGGTGGCGGTGGACTGGCCAAGGCGCAGGTATCCGAGACCGACGTCGACCAGCGCCTGCAGCCGGCGGCAAAGGCCCTGGCGCCCTGCGAAGAAGTCCATCGCTGCGTCGACGGTCAGATCCAGGCATTCGGAGATGTTGCGGCCCTGGTAGGTAACCTCGAGGATCTCGCAGCGGAAGCGATGACCCTGGCAACCGTCGCAGGTGACGCGAACCGCCGCCATGAACTGCATGTCGACCTGCTGCTGGCCGGTCCCCTCGCACTCCTCGCAGCGCCCCTTGTCGACGTTGAATGAAAAATGGCCGGCCGTGATGCCGTCCCGCTGGGCGCGCGGCATCGAAGCATAGAGCTTGCGGATGTCGTCGTAGGCCTTGATGTAGGTCACCGGATTGGAGCGGCTGGACCTCCCCAGTGGCCGCTGGTCGACGAGGACGATGTCTTCCAGCAAGTCGGCCCCCTCGATCGAGTCGCACCGGCCGGGCTCGACTTCTACGACGCCACGCCCGCGCTGGAAGTTGTCGTGAAGTACCCGCTGCACCAGGGTCGTCTTGCCCGACCCGGAAACGCCCGTCACAGCAACCAGACAGCCGAGCGGGATGTCGATGTCGAGACCCTTCAGGTTGTTCTCGCGAGCTCCGCGAATACCGACGTAGCCCTGGGTACCCACCAGGGCGCTAGAGACTTCGCCACTGAGAGACCCGTTCGCACCCTGCAGGTACAGCGCCGTCAGCGAGTCGGGGCTCGCGAGGATCTGGTCGAGGGTTCCCTCGGCCACCACCTCGCCCCCGTGCTCGCCGGCTCCCGGACCAAGATCAATCACGTGGTCCGCCCCCTCGATGAGGGTGCGGTCGTGCTCGACGACCAGCACCGTGTTGCCCTGACCGGCCAAGTCTCGGAGCAGGTCGACGAGGCGCTGGGAGTCCTGCGGATGCAGGCCGATCGTCGGCTCGTCGAGCACGTAGAGCGTGCTCGTCAGTCCCGAGCCGAGAGCCGATGCCAACTGGATCCGCTGCGCTTCCCCGCCAGAGAGTGTCCGGGCCTGCCGGTCGAGCGTCAGGTAGTCGAGGCCCACTCGGTGCAGCGTCTCGAGGCGGCCTCTGAGCTCCTCTAGCAGGTGTTCGGCGAGCTCCTGCTCCCACGACTCCCAGACACTCGTCACCGCCCACTCACGCAGATCCTCGACGCTCGAGCGCGACAGTGACGAGACGTCGGCCCCCTTGACCGTCACCCGCAGGGACTCCGGACGCAGGCGCTTGCCGCCACAGCGTCGGCAGGGCTCATAGGCGCGATAGCGCGACAGCAGCACGCGGATGTGCACGCGGTAGTTGCGCCGCTCGAGCCAAGCGAAGAAGCGCTCGATGTTGCGGAAGCCCCGCCCGCGCCAAACGAAGTCGCGCGCGTTTTCGTCGAGATCTCGCCAGGGCACATCGAGCGGGACCCCGTGACGCAGACAGGCGTCCCATAGCTTCTGGTAGAGCTTCTCGTAGGCCGGGCTGTTCCACGCAGCGATCGGCTTCTGCGCCAGGGTCTTGTGGGGTTCCGGGATCACCCGCTCGCGGTCGACGCCGATCACCCGGCCGAAGCCCTGGCACGTGGGGCAGGCACCCAGCGGCGAGTTGAACGAGAAGAGCGCCGGCTGCGGCCGTGCCGAAGTCTCGCCGCAGACACCGCAGGTGAGCCGACGACCCAGGTATCGCAGTGAGCCACCTTCCACCTCGAGTCCGCCTCCTGTCAGTCGATACGCCTCCTCGATCGCCGCCGCGAGGCGCGCGCGGGAGCGCTTGTGGGCTTTGAACCGACCGACGACGACGTAGAGCGGATCTGTCTTCTTCAGCCAGCGAGACTTCGGCCCGAGACGTTCGAGCTCGCCGTCGACCAGCACCCGGCCGTAGCCCTGTCGAACGAGCTCCCGCAGCTTCGCGTCGGCCTCCTTGGCAGGCCGTCGAAGGGGCGCCAACAGCTTCAGCTCCTCGCCCTCCTGAGCGATCAGGACGTCCGCGGCCTCCTGTGACGTGGACGCCACGAGATGGCCGTGCCCCGACGAGCACTGCACCTGGCCGAGGTGGGCAAAGATCAGCCGCAGGACGTCGTAGACCTCGGTGATCGTACCAACGGTCGAGCGCGCGTTCTTCACCGAGTTGTTGGCCGCCAATGCGACCGACGGCAGCACACCTTCGAGGGCCACAACCGGGGGGCGCTCCATCTGCTCGAGAAACTGCCGCGCGTAGGTCGACATCGACTCGATGAAGCGACGTTGGGCCTCGGCGTAGATCGTGTCGAAGGCGAGAGACGACTTCCCCGCTCCCGACGGCCCCGTGACCAACGTGACTTTCCCGTGCGGCACCCGGCAGTCGACCGCCTTGAGGTTGTGGGTGGTCGCGCCGCGGACGTCGATCGAGCCGCTCATATGAGATTTTGTCAGGGCTCGGATCGCAGCTCGTCCCGTGCGATCAGGTACTCGTCGACCACCTTGCCGCCGATCAGATGTTCCTGGATCACACGCTCGAGAACCGGTGGGTCGCAGGCGCGATACCAGGTGCCTTCGGGATAGACAACGGCGATCGGTCCACCTTCACAGATCTGCAGGCAGTTCGCCTTGGTGCGCAAGACCCCACCGGCGTCCGACAGTTCCAACTCCCGCAGCCGTTTCTTGAGGTAGGTCCAGGCTGCGATGCCGCGTTTCTTGCCGCAACACTTCGGCTTGCTCTGGTCGGCGCAGATGAAGATGTGGCGGTGGGCCGTGCCCACGCCGATCGACTTCGCAAGTCGACGCTGTGCCTTCTTCGAGAACTTTGCCATGGTCGCGGCCGTGGAACGCCGCGCCGATTGTAGCGTCGGGATCGGTGTCGAGATTCTTTTTTGACTTACGCCTTATTTACGTCTAAATTCGCTCTCCCAAACTCTTCTGTTTTCTGATGTACCGGAGGCCTCCCCGTCCCGTTCCACCCCCTTCCCCGTCGGATCCCTCTACCCATGAGACATCTGTAGCGGGTGTTCCGGCACCCCAGACCCCTGTAGCCAGCGATATTGGTACCTGGCTCGACACCCGCCGTTACGTCTCTCCGGGGGCACGCAAAGAAAAGCTCAAAGCCCGACGCTACCGCTCCCCCCGAGCCACCCGGCAACGCTACGCCGAGCTGCACTGCGCCTCCGCCTTCTCTTTTCTCGGCGGTGCGTCGCTGCCAGAGGATCTGGTCGAGCGCGCCGCCGAGCTCGAGCTCCCCGCCGTCGCTCTCGTCGACCGCAACGGCGTCAGTGGCGCGCCGCGGTTCTACAAGGCCGCGAGAGAGGCCGGGATCAAGGCCCTTGTGGGTAGCGAGGTTACGCTGGCTTCTGGCGCCGCAGACGACGTATTCGACGCTAAGAGTGCTCCCCGGCTCACTCTCCTGGTTGCCAATCGCCAGGGCTACAAGAACCTCTGCCGCCTGATCACAGCCGGGGCCCTCTCGCATCCCAAGGGCGAGGCACGCGTCGACCGGCAGATGCTGGCCTCCCATGCTGAGGGGCTCTACTGCCTAACCGGCGGCGAGGAGGGCTGGATCGCACAGACCCTGAAGCGGAAGGGCCGATCGGCAGCGCGCAGTCTTTTGGAACAGTTGGTCGACCGCTACGACGGACGGGTCTCGGTCGAGGTTCAGCGCCACTCGCTACGTATCGAAGAGGAGCGCAACCAAGCCTTGGCCGATCTCGCCGGCGCGCTACGGCTACCGATGCTGGCTACCAACGGCGTGCGCTACGCGAAACAGAGCGACAAGCGGCTCTTCGATTTCCTCACCTGCCTCTTCCACAAGACCAAGCTCGACGACGCCGGCGCACTGGTACACGCCGAACGCCAGCGTCATCTGCGCAGCGCCACCGAGCTGGCTGAGGCCTTCCGCGACCTTCCCGGCGCCGTCGAGCACAGCCTCGAGCTCGCCCACGAGCTCGACTTCACCCTCGCCAATCTCGGCTACCGGTTTCCCGAGTACCCGCTTCCCGCGGGCGAGACGCCGACCTCCTATCTGCGCCACCTCACCTGGAACGGCGCCAGGGCGCAATTCCGCCCCTTCACAGGCCGCGCACAGGCGCAGATCGCCAAAGAGCTGCGGATGATCGAGAAGCTCGAGCTCGAGGGCTACTTCCTCATCGTCTGGGACATCATCCGTTTCTGCCACGAGCAGCAGATCATGGTGCAGGGGCGGGGATCGGCCGCCAACAGCGCTGTCTGTTATGCGCTCGAAATCACCGCCGTCGACCCGGTGAAGATGGAGCTGCTGTTCGAGCGCTTCCTGTCGGAGGAGCGCGACGAGTGGCCCGACATCGACCTTGACCTGCCCTCGGGCGACCAGCGCGAGAAGGTCATCCAGTACGTCTTTGGGCGCTACGGCGTGAACGGCTCGGCGATGACCGCCAACGTCATCACCTACCGTGACCGCATGGCGGCGCGCGAGGTGTCGAAGGTGCTCGGCTATTCGGAGGCGCAGATCGGCAAGCTGTCGAAACAACTCGGCAGCTGGCGATACGACATCCACCGCGGCGACTCGAAAGACATGACAGAGGAGTTGGTCTCCGCCGGCTTCAATCCCCAGGAGCCGCGCATCCGCCTCTTCGCCGAGATGTGGCACGCCATCCAAAACCTCCCGCGCCATCTCGGCCAGCACTCCGGCGGCATGGTCATCGCCGCCGGCCGCCTCGACGAGGTCGTCCCGCTCGAGCCGGCGGCCATGCCTGACCGGGTAATCGTGCAGTGGGACAAAGACGACTGCGCCGATCTCGGCATCATCAAGGTCGATCTGCTGGGACTGGGGATGCTGGCGGCTCTCGAAGAGACGCTTGCACTGGTCCACCGGCACGAGGGTGTGGCCATCGACCTGGCCCACCTGCCCCCCGACGATGCTCCCACCTACGCGATGATCCAACGCGCCGACACCATGGGCACCTTCCAGATCGAGAGCCGGGCCCAGATGGCCACCCTCCCGCGGCTTCGTCCGGAATGTTTTTACGATCTCGTCGTCGAGATCGCCATCATCCGTCCGGGCCCCATCGTTGGAAAGATGGTCCACCCCTACTTGAACCGGCGCGCTGGACGGGAACCGGTCTCCTATCCGCACCCCTGCCTCGAACCGATCCTCGAACGAACCCTGGGCGTCCCCCTCTTCCAGGAACAACTCCTACGCATCGCCATGGCCGTCGCGGATTTCAGCGGCGGTGAAGCCGACGAGTTGCGCCGAGCCATGGGTTTCAAGAGATCCCGGCAACGCATGGAACGGCTCGAAGCGCGACTGC
>JAYZDP010000231.1:0-22396 GCA_036337765.1 Acidobacteriota bacterium | reverse complement strand
CTGCGGAATCGAGAACGTGTATCGACTGCCGCGCGAATCCACCTGCAACTCGAAGCCCTGGTATGCGCTCTCGCCTCCCCAACATTCGTCGAGCAACACCGTCGGCTCGCCGTTGCGGCGCAGCGCCATCCACATCAGTCGCTGACCGGGGGCGAACATTCGCTCGTGGAGGTTGTCGCCGGACTCCACCGCTGCGAACAGGTCCGCCGGGCTGCCGTCCCAATTGGCGTCGGCGAGCACCTTCTCGAAATCGGCACGAGCGTCGCGAAACAGAGCCTTGAGCGCGGCGACCGTGGTCACCGGCTGCGAGAAGCGATTCGGACCCCCGAGGCTCCGGATTCGGCAGTCCTGCGCCGCGACCGAGCCGGTCGAGAGCGCCAAGATAGAGGCGACGAGAAACGTCACCCGCAATGCGTAGCTACACTCCGCCCCTGCGGATCTCCCAGATCTCAGCGATCGCACGCGTCATTCTCCTCGTGTAGTCGGGAACCCCTGCGGACCCGCCTACGTTACATCAACCGCACCCACTCGAAGTCACCAGGCTTGCGGTGAATCCTAGTGCGCGGTCCCGCGATCCAACCGGCGTAGTGCCCGGGCCGCCACTCGGCTTCCATCAGCGACTCGATGAACTCGCGATCGCCGTCGGTCGGAAGAAAGTCGTCCCGCCGCCGCTCCCACTCTGCGTCGTCGAGGACCTCCCCGTCAGGGCTCGTGTTCAGATCTCGGAACTGACCGATCTGGCGATAGAAGGCCACGTGAGGCAACCGCAGCTCGAACTCGATGCCTGTCTCGGCGATCGCCTTGTTCCAGCGCTGAACGCCCAGATCGCAGTCGGCGCTGAAGTCATCGCGTAGACGCGCGTTGAGCACCGTGAGCGCCGGCTCAAAGGACTCAGCAAAACTACCGTTGTCACGTACCAGCACTGGATAAGTGCTGTCGATGAGGAGGTGATCGTCCTCGATCCTGTCCTCGCGAAATCGCCCCTTCAGGCCGGAGTTGTAGAAGTTCGCGGCGTTGGTCGAGATCTCTGCACCGAACAGATCGAGGGTGAGGGCGTAGTGGATATTGGCCTTCTTTTGGATCGTCGGCAGGTCGATCACGCCGAGCGCGCGAACCTTCTCGATCTCGTACGGATCGTCGATCGAGGCCTCGCGCATCGCTTCGCAGGTCCGCTGCACGATCCGCGTGACCCCCGTCTCACCAACGAACATATGGAAGGCTTCCTCCGTGAGCATGAAGCGGCAAGTGCGTGCGAGCGGATCGAAGCCCGACTGGGCGAGCGCCTCGAGCTGCATCTTCCCGTCACGATCGGTGAAGAAGGTGAACATGTAGAACGACAGCCAGTCGGGAGTCGATTCGTTGAAGGCGCCCAGCATGCGAGGGGCCTCGTCCGAGCCCGACCGGCGGCGCAGCAGCTCTTCGGCCTCCTCGCGTCCATCGCGGCCGAAGTACTTGTGCAGGAGATAGACCATCGCCCACAAGTGACGCCCCTCCTCGACATTGACCTGAAACAGGTTGCGCATGTCGTAGAGCGACGGCGCGGTCTTGCCGAGGAAACGTTGCTGCTCGACCGAGGCGGGTTCGGTGTCGCCCTGGATCACGACCAGTCGGCGCAGCATGGCCCGGTACTCACCCGGCACCTCCTGCCAGACGGGCTCGCCGCGGTGCTCGCCGAACCCCACACTGCGGTCGTCACGGCGCGGCGCCAGCAGCACGCCCCAGCGGTAGTCGGGCATCTTGACGTAGTCGAAAACGGCCCACTTCTCGTTCGCTGTCGACTCGACCCGAACCGCGGTACGCAGATAGACCTCGGAGGTCTGGAAGCCCTCCGGCCCCATGTCCATCCACCAGTCGAGGTAGCCCGGGTGCCACTTCTCGAGGCCGCGGCGGACCCTGGGGTCGGCGGCCAGGCCGACATTGTTGGGAATCCTGGCGTCATAGTCGACTGGCTCGCTCATCTCAGACTCCTAGACTCTCTCGCGGTCGTAGCTTGGGCGCAGGCCGGTTCCGTATCGCTTCAACGCGCCTTTTTCGCCGACCGCATTGGGGCGCTGGAAAATCCAGTTCTGCCAAGCGCTGAGCCGGCCGAAGATCTTGGTCTCCGTGGTCTCGGGGCCGGCGACGCGAAGGCTCGCCTCCATGCCCGTGAGCGAGTCTCCCGAGAAGCTAGCGCGCTCTTCAATGGCGATCCGGATCTCGTCGTCCCAGTCGATGTCGTCGAAGATCTCGGTGACGAGACCGGCGTCGCTGGCAGCCGCGGCATCGAGCCGCTGCCCCACCTGTGCACGCGCCGCCGTCACCGACTCGGGCGAACCGAGGAACCGGGTCTCCAACCGGCTCAGACCGTTCGGCATGGGCAGCTCTCCGAAGCTCGACCGACCGAGCATGATCTCGGGAGCCGGTGCGCCGTCTAGCTCACGATCGCCCTCGAACATGTAGGCGCGATCCGCGGCGAACACGATTTCCAGCAGCGGCCCCGCGAAGCAGCTGCCCGGCTCGACCAGCGCGAAGACGCTACGCGAGCTGACATCGAGCCGTTTCAGTGTCCGTTTCCAGAACAGCCGTATCTCTCGTACCAGCCAGTGCTCCCGATGCTGCTCGAGAAAGGCCTCGTGCGCCCACACCAAAGCTGGGTCCCCCTTTGAAGAAAACTGCCAGAGACCGAGACCGGCTTCGTTCAAGCGGAGGTAGAGGAGAGCATCATCGAGATCCTGGGCCGCCCGTAGAAGCCACTGCCCTGCTCCCGAGCCGGCCAGGGCCTGCGGCACCGCCGGTGGCGGGCATTCCGGCCCCCTGAGCACAAGTCGGGCCAGACCGCGCGCTCGATCGAGGTCGACAGACAAGGTGTCGTACTGGATCGTGTCACCGCCGTGCTCCCGCCGCACCGCGGGCAGAGGAAGCCCGACAGCATCGGTCGGGCGATCCGAGGTGGCCGCTAGCTCCCGAGCTCGAGCATCGGCCCGCTGTGTGAGACCGGTCCGCGGCGCGAGCTCGTCGACCAGGCCCCAGTCCAGAGCCTTGCGCCCCTTCAAGCCCTCCTCCAGCGTGCAGAAGACATCGGCCCGGTCGCGCCGCACCTTGCGTTTGTCGACCAGTCGGGTAAGACCCCCCGTGCCGGGGAGCACCCCGAGCAGCGGCACCTCCGGCAGTGACACCGCCGCGCTTCCATCATCGACAAGCAAGATGTGATCACAGGCGAGCGCGAGTTCGTAACCGCCGCCGGCGGCCGTACCGGAGATCACCGCCAGGTAGCGCTGACCCGAGCACTCGCTTGCATCCTCGATCGCCAGTCGGGTCTCGTTGGTGAACTTGCAGAAGTTCACCTTGTGAGAGTGCGTCGAGCGCCCGAGCATGCCAATGTTGGCGCCGGCACAGAAGACGCGCTCCTTGCCCGAGTCCACGACGACCACACGAACCTCGGGATGCTCGAAGCGCAGTCGCTGCGTCGCGTCGTAGAGCTCGATGTCAACACCGAGGTCGTAGGAATTCTGTTTGAGCGTGTAGCCCGAACTCAGACCGCCATCCTCCGCGACGTCGAGAGTGAGGTAGGCGAGCGGCGCCTCGACCCGCAGACACCAGTGCCGGTAGCGATCTGGGGCCGTCCGAGTGTCGATTCCCTGCCGATCACTCATCCTACGAAACTACTACACTTTTCCGACATGTGGAAAATAAGTGTACTACCATCTGGAGCGCGCACTCGCGATCTCACTCGTACACCGAGGCCAGCACGGGCATGGTAAATACGCCGCTGAACCCACAGATGACAACCATCTCGTCACCGACACGCGGGATTCCAGCCTGCGTCTGGGGCGTCACGCGGCTCGCGGCTCGCATCTTCTTCCCGTCGAGCTCGTACTCGAAATCCAACACCAGCAGCGAGCGCAGATCTACCCGCCGACCCACTAGGCGGCCCCGGCAGATACGCCCGGTCTCGAGTGTCCTCCGGATGCTCAACGCCCAGACCACCGACGCCAACATCAGCAGCCCGAAGGGCGTGAATACGATCGCCAGCCGGGCCGCCGCGGAAGTGCGGGTGACGTCGTACTCAGCTATCGAAAAGAGGAGCGCAAGACACAGCGACAGGAAGAACGCACCGACGACCAGCAGCGCAACATGACCGTCGGTCACCATGATTCGCGCGAGGCTGGGCGACGGCCGTTTTGCGCCCGTCACGGCCTCCTCCCATCGAACACGACCCGGTCCATAACCCGCAGCCTCTCAGAAGTCGTGGCTCCGACTCCAGCCGTATTCTCCGATCCGTCGTGACCGGCTCGACAAATGCCCTTCAGGAGGGGCGGTGGCGAGACCGTAGCAGCGCGCGCGCCTTGCTTCTCACGCTGCTCGGAGAGTTCGCGGCCCCACGGTCTCATCCCGTTCCGACGCGCACCTTCGTCGATTCGCTCGCGCTGCTCGGAGTCGGTGAAGCCAACGCCCGCCAAGCACTGGCCCGGTCCGCCGCACGGGGTTGGCTGACTCCGAGCCGGGCAGGGCGAGAAACGCTGTACCGACCGACAAGCGACATGCGGCGGCTACTGGAAGAAGGCGCCGCCCGCATCTACGACTTCGGCCGCACTCCACCCGGCGACGATTCGCAGTGGCTGCTTCTCCACGTTCAGATCTCAGACGACACCAGCGCAACCGTTCGAGCGCGCCTCGCACGACGGCTGCGCTGGGCCGGCTTCGGAACCCCGGGCGGCTCGCTCTGGTTGTCACCGGACTCGCAGCGCGAAGGCTTGGCTACGTCGGTGCTCGACGACCTGGCTCTGTCGTCGGCGACTTCGACCCTGCGCGGTCGCCCCTCGGGCCTCGCAGGCCTCGAACCCATGGTCGGGCGCGCCTGGGATCTCGACTCCGTCGCACGGCGTTATGAGTCGTTCCTCCAGACGTTCCGCGACCCACGACCTCGTCGACCCGAAGAGGTCTTCGCGGCGCTGGCCAACCTCGTTCACGAGTGGCGCAACTTCCCCTTCATCGATCCCTGCCTGCCGCCGTCGTACCTCCCCAGGCACTGGCCAGGGCTCCGCGCCGCACGCCGATTCCTGAGCCTGCGCAGCCGCTGGGCTCCTACCGCACAACGCTGGTGGTCGCAGCGAATCAGCGACAAGACCGATCGGTAGAGCTCGCCGGCTTCCTCGTTGCGCTTGACGTGACGCGTAGGGTTGAAGCCGGCAGGCACGATGTCGGCGACGTCGGCGAACCCATAGACGGCCGACAGTGCGGTGAGCGTGCGGTTGCCCTCGGACTGTGCGAGGGCGCGGTGGCACTTTCGCACCTGCTCGACTGTCACCTGCCGGATGGAAACCTCGCCGAGCTTCGGCACGACGTTGCGCTCGAGTAGGCGTCTTGCCTCAGCGTACCCGCTGCGTTTCCCCTTCGCTGCCCCGGTGGCCCGCCGGGAGCCGCCGGCCGGCGGACGATACGCGAACACGAACCGCACACGGCCGCGCCGCGCCCAGGCATAGAGCCCCGGCTGGCCTGCGTCGGCCATGTACGCCGTGAACCCGTCACCGACGCCGTAGGCGCCTACGTCCACCTCGACGTTGCGCCGCAGGCTGTCGAGCACTGCCTTCGTCAACCGTTTCGCCTGCCGTGCCATATCTTGGTCACCTCGTTGGTCACCATGACAGCGCGCAGTCCCCAGGAATCCAGCGCAGACGCACGGAAACCGACAGGGGCATGGAAACCCCTCTAAGACACCATCTTCTCTACGCTTTACGGGTAAGTTCTTTTACTGTCAGGTGGAGCGGGAGACGGGATTCGAACCCGCGACCAACAGCTTGGAAGGCTGTGACTCTACCCCTGAGTTACTCCCGCGAGAGGGGATGGTGGAGGAGGATGGATTTGAACCACCGTAGGGCTTTGCCCGACAGATTTACAGTCTGCTGCCATTGACCACTCGGCCACTCCTCCAAAGAACCCTCGCCGATCGCCGGTTGGGGCCGCGATCGGGCGGCCAAATATATATCAGTCCTCCACCGTTTTTCTCGCGATCGCGACTAGCCTCCGCGCCCCCGGGCCGTGGGTGTGATGTGGCGGATCCAGTCGGACGTTGTTCGTTAGCTTAGGTTCTCGCGTAGGGATTCGTAGGGAGTGCGGCCGTCGTGGGCCGTGTGGAGGCGATCGACGTTGTAGAAGCGCTCCCATAGGGCGAGCTTTTCGTTGAGATCTACATCGTCTCGGTAGTCGAGTAGTTGGTAGAACTCGCTCTGGTCGGTCCGATGCGATCGTTCGACCTTGCCGTTGAGTTGCGGGGTGCGGGGCTTGATGTAGACGTGTTCCATCCCCTGGTCAGCGACGTGCCAGTGAAACAGCGCCTGGAACTCGTGGCCGCGGTCGGTTCGGATGGTGCGAATCCGAAAAGGGAACTTCTCTACCACGTAGTCGATGAAGTCGATGCCACTCGCCTGGGTGTGCCGGCGGTAGATCTTCAACGCCCGAATGCGCGTCGCGTCATCGACGGCCGTGTACTGGTAGCGACGCACCGCGCACCGTGTTTCCTCTTAAAAGTGAGGAACTTCACGTCGACCTGTACGTGGTGGCCGGGAACCTGCTTCTCGTAGCGGTGCGCGTGCACGGCCCGTCTCCCGACGCGGCTCGGAAGGCGGTTCAGACCGTGCCGCTTGCAGATCCGATAGACGGTTGCGTCCGAGGTCTGGATGCCGTGGTAGCGCTCGCGGTATCGACCCCTCCACAGCTAGAACGTCGATCTCGCGACCCCGAAGTACCGGCATGTCTTGCGGACGTTGCCCGTGCGATCGGCCTGCCCGAGGCCGTCGCCAATGAAGACGTCGCCTTTCAACGGCGAACAGCGACACGTATCGCGCCGCTGGCTTTCCGTGTGGCCTCATGCTGTCTATGCTCTTGGCTCAGCCGGCCGGTATACTGCTTAGGCTCTGAGAGACGAAATGGCCGAGTTCAGGACTGGAGTGGTCGGGGCCAACGGGGTCACGTTTCACTACCTCGAGGTGGGCGAGGGGCCTACGGTTCTCGCGCTCCACGGTTTTCCCGATCACGCTCGCTCGTATCGACACCAGATGCCCGCCCTGGCCGAGGCGGGATATAGGGTCGTGGCACCGTACCTCCGCGGCTACGCGCCGACGGAAAACCCTGAAGGAGACTACTTCGGAGTACCTGCCCTGGCAGCGGATGCGGTCGCACTGGCGAACGCGCTCAGCGCCGAGCCCGTGGTCTTGGTCGGCCACGACTGGGGCGCTGCGGCGGCCCACGTAGCCGCTGCGATGTCTCCCCAGACCTTCTCGAAGCTGATCACCATGGCTGTCCCCTATGGGCCGGCGTTCACCCAGAGCCTGGTTGCTAGCCCGGAGCAGCAGCGGCGGTCTTGGTACATGTTCTTCTTCCAGTTGCCGTTCGCAGAGGTTGCGGTAGGGCTCGACGACTTCGCCTTCATCGAACGTCTCTGGCGAGATTGGTCGCCAGGCTGGGACTTTCCGCAAGGCGAGATGGACTCACTGAAGCGCACGCTCGGCAAGCCTGGCGTCCTCACCGCAGCACTCACCTACTACCGGCACACCTTCAATCCACCGCCGAACGCGCCGACGCTCGAGGAGGTGACGACACCGCAGCAGATCCAGGTGCCAACGCTCTACCTTCATGGTCGCGATGACGGCTGTATCGGTGCCGAGCTTGCCGAGGGCATGGATTCCTTCTTCGACGAGGGCCTCGAAAAGGTGATCGTCGACGGAGCTGGCCACTTCGTACACCAGGAACAGCCGAAGGAAGTGAATCGGTTGATCCTCGAATTCCTCGAATAGAAACCAAGGCGACGTGCAGGTGCCTGCCGGGTCGGAATCTCGCCTGATGGTCCCGCAGCGGCCGTAGCTCAACGGCGCTCCGGGGTCGTGCCTCGGAAGAGGCGAGCGGCGACTACAATCCCAAGATGCGCTCGCCGAGTCTGCCTTGCTGCGTCTTTGCCATCGTCCTCTGTCTGGGCCTCGAGTCAACTGCGACCGGCCAGGCGATCCGCACGCCCCAAGATTTCCTCGGCCACCGAGTCGGCGCCGACTACGAGCTCGCAAGATGGCCGCAGATCCTCGACTACTTTCGTGAGGTCGCAGCGGCTTCCGATCGCGTCAACGTTCTCAATATGGGGGTCAGCAGCGAAGGTCAGGAGATGATCTACGCAGAGATCTCCGCGCCTTCGACGATCGTCCGCGTCGAGGATCACCGCCGCAACCAGCACCTGCTCTCGGACCCGCGAATCGCGCTCGACGAGACGCGGGCGGATGTGCTCACGGGAAGCAGCAAGGTTGTCATCCTCGTCAACTGCGCCCTACACGCCAGTGAGATCGCGTCAACGCAAATGTCGTTAGAGCTCCTGTGGGAACTCGCCACTTCTTCGAGCGAGGAGATCCTGGAGATTCTCGAGCAGACGGTCGTGTTGCTCGTCCCCTCAGCCAACCCCGACGGGCTGAACATCGTGGCCGACTGGTACCAGTCTACCCGCGGCAAGCCATGGGAAGGACGCGGCTTGCCATGGCTGTACCAGAAGTACGCGGGGCACGACAACAACCGCGACTGGTTCATGCTTAATCTCGTCGAGACCCGCAACGAGACCGAATTGCTCTATGACGTGTGGCGACCGACCATCGTTTGGGACGTTCATCAGATGGGCAACCGCACCGCGCGCCTCTTTGTGCCGCCGTTCCACGACCCGAAGAACCAGAATGTCCCTCCGCTCATCGATCAGACGCTCCTCATCATCGGCGGACAGATGGCGCAAAGGCTGTCGCGAGAAGGGCGTACCGGTGTCATCCATGGGGCGATCTACGACAACTGGTGGGCCGGCGGGTTCCGCACGGGTGTGTACCGCCACAACATGGTCGGGATCCTCACCGAGGCCGCGAGCGTCAACGTGGCGAGCCCGATCTTTCAGCGCAAGAGCGAGCTCACTGGCACCCGTCGCGGGCTCACCTCGTACCAGATGACCACCAACTTTCCCGAGCCCTGGCCGGGCGGATGGTGGCGGCTCCGCGACATCGTCGACTACGAACTGTCGATTGCCAAGAGCCTGTTCACCTACGCGGCGCGTTATCACGCAACTCTCCAAGACAACTACCGGCACATGGCTGCGGAGGCGGTGCGCAAGGGCACCGAGGAGCCGCCGTTCGCCTGGCTCGTCCCCGTTGGACAGCGTGATCCAGGCAGCGCCGCCTGGATGCTGGATCTTCTCGATCGCACGGGCGTCGAGATTCACCGAGCCGACGAGCCTTTCGTCGCCGACGGTGCCGAGTACGCGGCAGGCACCTGGATCCTCTATTGCGCACAGCCCTACCGCGCCCACCTCATGGACATGATGGAAAGACAGATCTACCCCGATCGAGAGCTCTACCCGGGAGGACCAGCCGAACCGCCCTACGACATGGCCGGCTGGACGTTGCCGCTGCAGATGGGTGTGCGCCGGGTCGCCGTCTCCGCGCCCTTCGAGGCCGCCGCTACTCTCGCCGAGCAGATCGAGCCGCCGCAGGGCGAGATCCGAGGCTCTGGCAGCGTGCTCGTGGTCCCCGCGGGGCGCAATGACGACTATCGACTCCTGAACCGGCTCAGCAAGGCGGGCATCGACTATCGCCTCTACTCCGGCGCCGACGGCTGGCCGCTCGGCAACGGCTCCGTCGCACTCGCCGGATCGATCGTCGTCGAAGACGCGGCGGCGCTACGTCGAGCGGATGTTCTCGACGGAGTCTCGACTGATCTAGTCGCGGTATCGAGGGTTCCCGCCAGGGTTGCTTCGAGCCTGCTGCCCGCCCGCGTTCCTCGCATCGGGGTCTACCAGCCCTGGGGCGGCAGCATGGATGAGGGCTGGACGCGCTACGTCCTCGATCGTTTCGAGTACGAGTACTCAACGGTTCACAACGCCGAGATCGTTGCTGGGAGTCTGGACGAACGCTACGACGTCCTCGTCATTCCGAGCGTCCAGCCGGCACAGATACTCAAGGGTATGCCGATTGATTCGACAGCTCCCGCGTACGCGGGTGGCATCGGTCCTGCCGGCGTCGTCGCACTTCAACGGTTCACCACAGTAGGTGGCACCATCGTCTTTATCGATCAATCGACGAATCTGGCATTGGAAGAGTTCAATCTTCCGCTCGACAACATCGTGCAGGGTAAGCCCACTGAGGAGTTCTACAGTCCCGGGTCCGTGCTTCGAGTCGCGCTCGACACGGGCCACCCTCTCGCCTGGGGGCTTCCCGAGTGGGTTTCGGGCTACTTCGCGCGATCGCAGGCCTTCGCGCAGCACCCCAAGCCCGACCCCGAGGACTTGGGCGCAGAGCCCGGGCGCAGTCCCGTCGAGCGCTTCCCGGCTACGATTGTCGGCCGCTACGCTGATACGCAGCTTCTCGAAAGTGGCTGGATTCGTGGCGCGGAGCTGATTCGTGACAAACCGGCGCTGGCTGAGATCGACTACAACGACGGTAGCCTCATCCTGCTGGGATTCGGCGTGCAGCGTCGAGCGCAGCCGCATGGCACGTTTCGCCTGCTGTTCAATGCCATGCAATCGGCCACGATCGGGGAGGCGCCGACTCCGTAGAGTGTGACGACGCGCCACCTGGCCTTCTGCTCAGTACGCGTCGCAGATTCTGATGAACGCCTGCCACACCATGGGGGAGAAGGTCTCCGTTTGGGCCCTGCTCGAGACCGGGACGCGGGCTTCTGAGCTAGCTGACCTGACCAGAGATCGGATTCAGTGGCAGCAGCGCTGTATCCGGATCCACGGGAGCAGGCCCTTACGGGAAGCGTAACGAAGTTCCGCGTCGTTCCGCTGTCGGAACGTTGCCGGGCTCTCATCGAGCACTACTTCATCCTCCACGAAAGGATCGACTTCAGCGGTCGAACGATCCAGCGCACCGTCAAGCGAGGTGCGAATGCGGCGATGATCTCCCGTCCCATGAGCCCCACATCTTGAGGCATACCTTTGCGGTCCTGTGGATTCACAAGGGCGGGTCGACCCTAGCGCCACAGCTGATGCTCGGTCACGATCATCTGGCGACGACGGAGATCTACCTGGACGTCAGCCCCGAGTTGGTCCTGCACGAGTTACCCAAAGTCCATCGGATCCCCGATGTTGCGGAAGCCCCGGCGGTAGGCCAGTTCCACCGGCCCGAACGGCGGCACTTCTTGCAGACCTGTCGGGCGCGACGGGAGGGTCGTCGGGCTCTTCGTCCCAGGGGATGTAGTAGAACGTGCCCGTCTCGCGGGAGAGCAGGGCCCGGCTAGCGGTCTCAGGCGCGTCGCTTACGAACGAGAACGCGAGTTCAAGCTCCGAGTACTTGACCGATGTCACAGTCTCTCAGGCTAGTACTCCGCGCCCGACTTCGCCAGAACTTGATCCGCGCAGAATCGACGATACGTGTCGGCTTTCGCCCCGAGAGGCGACATCACCGAGCTAGCACCTGCCTTCAGCGCCATCGGGCGCGGCCTACCCGTTGGGCTCGTCTACCGGTTCTAGGCGAAGCAGCACCGCCCGGTTCTCCTCGGTCAAAAGGTAGATCAGGCCGTCCGGACCTTGGCGAACGTCGCGGATTCTCTGGCGCAGCTCACCGAGCAGGGACTCACGTCGCAGTTCCTCGCCCTGGTCGTTGAAGACGATGCGCTCCACGTGACCAGTGCGCGGAATGTTGCCCAGCCGCATCGATCCGGCGAATAGGTTGCCGCGCCACTGCGGGAAGGCGTCGCCGGTGTAGAAGGCGAGCCCCGACGGGCCGATCGACGGCACCCAGAGAGCCGTGGGCTCGTCGAAACCCTCCTTCCAGAACTGCTTGGCGATGCGCGGCCCGTCGTAGTGACGACTGTAGGAGACTACCGGCCAACCGTAGTTGCCGCCGGCCTCGATGGCGTTGAGTTCGTCGCCGCCCTGTACGCCGTGCTCGGTGGCGAACGGCACTCCAGTCTCGGGATGGAGCGCGAGGCCCTGCTGGTTGCGGTGCCCCATCGAGTAGATCTCCGGCTTGGCACCCTCGCGACTCACGAAGGGGTTGTCGGCCGGAGCCGAGCCGTCCTGGTTCAGGCGCAGCAGTTTGCCGGCGTAGCTCGACAGATCCTGCGCTTGCAGGGACAGGCCGTGAAAGCTGGAAGTCCCGTCCCCCCGCTCCACGCCGAAGGCGCCTCCCATTGACATGAAGAGCTTGCCGTCGGGCGCGAAGGCGAGGCGAGCGGCGGCAGTCGAGCCGACCATGGCGTCGGGATGGTCGACCGACACCGCCCCCATCCAGGGCTCCACTACGAACACGTCCTCCACGTCGCGTAGAGCTCGGCCGTCAAAGTGGCCGCGGACGAGAGCAACGGTGCCATTGCCTCCGGAGAGCCGGCGCGTATAGGTCAGATAGACGAGCTGGTTCTGCTCAAACTCGGGGTGTGCCGCTACCTCCATCAGGCCCGACAGGCCACGCGCCATGATGTCGGTCGGTGCGCCTTCGATCGCGTCCGGCATCAGGACCCCGTCGCGGAACAATCTGAGGCGTCCGGCACGCTCGGTGATGAGTATGTCGCCCCGAGGGAGAAAGGTCATCGACCACGGGTGCGACAGCCCTCTCGCAAGGACGCGGACGCGGACCTCTGCGATCTCGTGGGTATTGACGATGACCGGCCGCTCCGGCACCTCGACCTCCGGCAGACCCACGGCCCGACCCGCCTGCAAAGGTGGGCGATCGTCGACATCTTCGGGCCACGCGGCGCCCTCCGCGATCCAGCGCTGAATGGTGCTGATCTCGAAGATGTCGAGCTCGATCCCGGCTGTGTAGGGCGGCATGCGCTCTTCGGCGTACTCGGAGGCGATGCGGAGATACAGCTCGCTTTTCGCCGGCTCCCCCGCAACGATGGCGTGATAACCGCCCAGATCGGCGAAGGCGAACTGCCTCCGGTCGAGACGCAGGTCGGCCTCCCTCGCGCCAGCGTCCGAGCCGTGGCACTCGTAGCAGTAGGCCGCCAGAACGGGTCGGACCTGGGTTTCGAAGTCGACAGGTGGATCTTCCTGCGGGTGCGCAGCAAGAGCGGACATCAGCACACAGAGTGTCAGAACCAGACACGCAGAAGAGACCGAGAGCTTGTTCGTCAAGACGCACCCCCTCTTGAACCGAAACGGTTCTCCGAATATACCGTTGTCGCACTGGGCCCCATCACAGATGGGTGTCACTGCAAGAAATCTGGGCGCCCTCTCAGAACCGCACGAAGAAATGGCCTCACGGGCCCTGATGGAAATGTGGCCCCTATCCAGGACCCCGCATCTCTTCTCGCTGCTCCACCCCAGACCCGCTACTACCGTCGATCCCAGCAACGGACGTCGCACGATGCAGACGCTCGGCTACGGAAAGTCCCGCGCTCGATCTCCAGAACTCGAGGGCTCAGAGAAACTATGTCTTGACACCGAGTCCTATGGAAGTGCGACACACGAACTCGCCGTTCCAAGAGGTGACCTCAGGAGAAGGCTGGTTAGGCTCGAGTTGGCTTCCACCTCCCAACTACAGAGTCGATGAAGACGCTGGCGACCGCAGTACGAGCAGTACGACCGCTAGAATCGTCCTATGCACCTCCCGGCTACTGCTCTTCTCACTTTCATCGCCTTGATCGCTCCCCTCCGCGCGCAAGAAGAGAGCTTCGAATACTGGCCCGGCACGCGCTACGACACCACAATCCCCACCTTCGACGACGTGCTCGGACACGACGCCGGCGAAAGGATGGTCTCGCACGCTGAGATCCAGGAGTATCTGGATGCGCTGGCCCGGGCAGCCCCCGATCGGATTCGCGTGTTCGAGTACGCCCGGAGTTGGGAGGATCGCGAGCTCGTCTACGCGGTCGTCGCTTCACCGGAGAACCTCGCTCAAATCGATGCAGTGAGGCTCGGCATGCAGCAGCTCGCAGACCCGCGGGTGACGGACGCCGCCGAGGCCGACAAGCTCATCTCCGATCTGCCCGCCGTCGCCTGGCTCGCCTACGGCGTACACGGCAACGAGATCTCGTCTGTCGATGCCGCGCTGCAGACCGCCTACCACCTCCTCGCCGCTCAGGGTGATCCGACAGTCGACGAGATCCTGGCCGGTGCCATCGTCGTCATCGACCCCAGCCAGAATCCCGACGGCCGTGACCGCTGGGTGAACCACTATCGGGTGGCCGCGGGCCTAGAGGCCGACGACAGCCGCTGGTCTGCTGAGCACAGTGAGCCCTGGCCCGGTGGTCGTACCAACCACTACCACTTCGATCTGAACCGCGACTACTTCGCACTCACCCAACCCGAGACCCGCGGCCGCGTGTCAGTTCTTCAGCAATGGTACCCGCTCGTCTACGTCGATCTGCACGAGATGGGGGGCGATTCGACCTACTACTTTGCCCCTTCGGCGCGACCCACGAATCCGCATCTCACTACGACCCAGAAGGACAACGAAGAGCTCTTCGGCCGCGTCAACGCCTCGTGGTTCGATCACTTCGGATTCGACTACTTCACGCGCGAGGTCTACGACGCTTTCTACCCCGGCTATGGAGACAGTTGGCCGAACTTCCTCGGCGCCGTCGGAATGACCTACGAGCAGGCTTCGACACGGGGCATGGTGTTGCGGCGCTCCGACGGCGCGACGATGCACTTCCGCGATACCGTCAGGCAGCACTTCGTCGCTTCCATCGGTACCGCACAGGCGGCCGCACGTCATCGTGCTCAGCTGCTCGAGGACTTCTACGAGTATCACCGCAGCGCCATAGAGGAGGGTCGAAGCGAAGAGATCCGCGCCTACGTGCTACCCCGCCGGGGCGACGTCACGATGGTTGACGAAACTGCCCGCCTGCTCTCGATGCAGGGCGTCGAGATCGGTCAAAGCGAGGGTGATCTCAAGGCTTGTGACGACACCTTTCCGCCTGGCTCCTACTCGATCTCTCTCGCCCAGCCCCGAAAGCGCCTCGTTCGAACACTGCTCGACCAGCAGGTATCGATGGAGGGCGGCTTCCTGGCCGAGCAAGAGCGCCGGCGCCAGAAGCGTATGCCTCACCAGATCTATGACATCACTGCCTTTTCTCTTCCTTACCTGTTCAACATCGAGGCGATCCCCTGCGCCAGCGTCCCAGACGGCTCCCTCGAGTGGATCTCAGGGGACGAGCGCACACCCCCTGCCGATGTCGCCGGTGCGGCAGTGGCCTATCTCGTGCCGTGGGGGTCGATCGGTGCCGCAAGGCTGCTGACCGGCGCTCTGCGCGATGGATTGTCGCCGCTGAGCACCGACCTCGGGTTCACGCAGAACGAGATCGACTATCCTCGCGGCACCCTGATCTTCAAGGTCAGCGATCACAGCGAGTCGCTGGCGTCAACGCTGTCGAGGCTTGCTGACGCGAGCGGCGCCACCCTCGTTCCCACTGACACCAGCTGGGTCGAGAGCGGCACCAATTTCGGGTCGGGTAACGTCGAGCGATTTCGGAAGGTCCGCATCGCCATGGCCTGGGACTCACCCACTTCGGGCAATGTGGCTGGCAACACGCGCTACGTCATGGAGCGCCGCTTCGGCTATCCGATCACGGCCGTCCGTACTCGTCAGCTCGCCGCAGCGGACCTCAGTCGGTTCGACGTGCTGCTTTTGCCCGGCGGCAGCGGCTATCAATCGATGCTCGGCGATCGTGGCTTGAGCAAGCTCAAGGACTGGGTGGAGACCGGAGGTACTCTCATCGGTTTTGGTGGAGCCCTGTCGCTCCTCGCCGACCCTGAGGTCGACCTGCTGGCGAGCCGACGCGAAAAGCGATTCGGCGACTCAGAGTCCGAGGAGGAGGACGACTCGGAGGCCGAGGAGAAGGACGATGACTCGTCTCGAGTCGACGGTGTCGTGATCGAGTCGGAAAGCGAATACCTCGCCGCGATCGAGCCTCGCGGCGTCTCGCCGGACAGTGTGCCCGGCGTTCTCGCCCGCGCCGTCGTCGACCAAGACCACTGGATCACGGCCGGCCTACCCGAGAACGTCTACGCAATGCTGCGGGGAAACGCCATCTACACACCCCTCCGCCTCGAAAAGGGTGTCAACGCCCTGCGTTGGGCCGGCCCCGACGATCTCGTCGCTTCAGGCTACCTCTGGGAACAAAACCGGCGCCAACTCGCCTACAAACCGTTCGTGATGGTGCAGCCGCGCGGGCGAGGCTTCGTGATTGGGTTTACGGCGGACCCCAATTTCCGCGGGTACTCCCATGGGCTGAACATACTGTTTGTGAATGCTGTGTTCCGTGGGTCGGCTCATGCTCGGCCGGCGTTGTAAGCCCGTTCCCGCGTTCGCGCTGAAAGGTGACGTGAACTGAGGTCGCGCTCCCGGGGAGGGATAGGGTCTTCCATCTTCCGGTGCTCTCGGCTCTTCGTCGGTGCGCGTGACGGCCCTGTTCTCATGGTCGTATACGCGCCCCCTCCCGAAATGATCCATGTTCTTGCAGCATCGGGGATACATGCCCCAAGAACCGTGACCAACCGCAGAAACTCAGGGCAGACGCGGAGGAACGACTTACAATTCGAGCCATGATCGGGTGCCCGATTCTCCTCGCCCTCGCCTTCCTGGCCTGCACCGTGACGGCGAGCCATGCGCAGAGCAGCGACTTCGTCCGGCAGGAGTTCGCCGCGCGGTGTGAAAAGGCGAAGGCGAGCAACAACGTCTTCTTCGGCGAAGGGGACCTCGAACGACTGCGCCACCAGTTGGAGGCGACGACCTCCGCGCCCGCGCAGCGCGCCCAGGGCCTCTTGGAGCTCGCCTACCACTTGGTGCGTCTCGACCGTCAGGCGCAAGCCCTGGCGCCGCTCCAAGAGGCGCGGCGCCGGCTGCAGCAAGGCGGAGCTCCGCCCTCATCGGGCATGGCGCGCGCCACGCGAAGGCTCGAGGGACTCGCCCACCTCCAGCTCGCGGAGAACCTGAATTGCGTGGCACTCCACAGCCCGACGTCCTGCATCCTCCCCATCGGACCCGACGCGGTGCATCCCAAGCCCGAGGAGGCGCGCCTGGCCGGCGAGATCTTCCGTGAGGTCGCGCTCGAGAACCCAACCGACATCGCCGCGCGGTGGCTCCTCAACATCTCGCGCATGCTGAGTGGCGACTACCCGGAAGGAGTTCCACCCGAGCTCCGCCTGCCGCGACAGTCTCTTCAGGTGGAGGAAGACCCCTCCCTGCCCGAGTTCGTGAACGCCGCGGAGAGGCTCGGGCTGTCCGGCGAGGACCTCGCGGGAGGGGCCGTGCTCGAGGACCTCGACGGTGATGGCCTTCTCGACATCGTGACGTCGGCGTGGCACCCGTGCTCACCCATGAGGGGATACCGCAACACCGGCAAGGGGGGCTACGAGGACGTCTCGGCCAGGTGGGGCCTGGACCAGCAGCTTGGTGGACTCAACCTGATCCACGCGGACTACGACAACGACGGCGCCCGTGACCTCCTCCTGCTGCGGGGAGCCTGGCAGGGCAGCGCCGGGCGCGTTCGCAACTCCCTGCTGCACAACGAGATCGCCGAAGGACTCGGGTTCGTGGACGTGACGTCGAAGGCGGGCCTCGCCTACCCCGCCTACCCGACCCAGGCCGCGGCCTGGGCCGACTTCGACCTCGACGGCGATCTCGACCTCGCGATCGCCAACGAAGCTGACGACATCGTCATCGACGCGTCGGAGTACCGCAACGTCGTGTCCAGGAGCTACCCGCTCCAGCTTTTCGTCAACCAGGGCAACGGGAGATTTCGCGATGTCGGCCGAGCCGCCGGCCTGGTGGGCGAGGGACTCGGCAAAGGTCTCGCCTGGGGTGACTTCGATGACGACGGTGACCCGGATCTCTACGTCTCGAACCTCGGCGAAAACCGCCTCTACCGCAACGACCGCGACCAGGGGTTCACCGACGTCACGCACCTCGCCCCCATCTCGGGCGTTGATCGACGGACGTTCGCGACCTGGTTCTTCGACCAGGACAACGACGGCGATCTCGACCTCTTCGTCGCCTCGTACAACGTCCCGGCCGACGCGGTCTCGGCCCACTACCTCGGACTGGACTACCTCCGCAGGACCCCCGAAGGAGGTCTCGCGGAGGTGTCGAGTACTCCGATCCTGCTTCGGAACGTAGGAGGCCGATTCGAAGACGCCTCGGAGGCCTCGGGCTTCTCCATCCCGGTCCTCGCGATGGGAGCCAACTTCGGCGACGTCGACAACGACGGCCTGCACGACATCTACTTGGGCACCGGCATGCCCGACTTCTTCGCGATCTCTCCGAACGTCTTCTTCCGCGGGACGGAGGCCGGCTTCGTCGATCAGACCCTGCCCAGCGGCCTGGGCCACCTCGCCAAGGGCCACGGGGTCGCGTTCGGCGATCTCGACCACGACGGCGATCAGGACATCCTGCAGCAGCTCGGAGGTGCCTTCCCCTCCGACACCTTCCGCAACGCGCTCTGGGTGAACCGTTCCTCCGAAGCCTCGCCGAACCGGTGGATCACCCTCCTGCTCCAGGGCGTGCGCGCCAACCGCGATGCGATCGGGGCGCGCGTCGCGATCCACGGCCTCTCGAGTGAGGGGGCCGAGGTCCAGATCCACCGCGTCGTCAGCCCCGGCGGATCGTTCGGCGCCTCGAGCCTTCGTCTCGAGACCGGCCTCGGCACCGTGACCCGGATCCGGGACGTCGAAGTGCAATGGCCAGGTGGCCAGGCGCAGCGCCTCGGGCCCTTGGATCTCGACTCGTTCTACAGGGTCGTCGAGGGCGAGCCTCCGCAAAAGGCCGACATGCCGCGCGTCCGCCTCACCGGCATCGCTGGGCATGGGCACTAGAGACCGAGGCGCCGCCAAGCCCGTTCGTCCGCCTCGGCCGCTGGGAACTCCATGCGGGCAAGAACGAAGAGCTCCTGTTCGACATTCTTCAAGACCCGAGGGCGACCACGAACCTCGCGAACGAGCGGCCTGAGATCGTCTCGCGGCTGCGGGCTTCCTTCGAGGGTCGCATCCGGCCGGCCGGAGACGAAGAGATCTCCGCCGAAGAGCGTGCCGACCCCGACCTCCTGCGCGAACTGCGCGCCGGTGGCTACCTGGACTGACGATCTAGCCAGGGCTGTCTGCCAGCAGACCCTGAGCACGCGCGGCGTCGTCCCGAATCAGTTCGGGTCCGCCCAACATCTGGCGATTGAAGCCGATGCGCTTGAACCAGTAGTGCAGTCCCAGAAGATCGGTGAATCCCATGCCGCCGTGCACCTCGGTCGCGGTTCGCGCGACGAACTGGCCTACTTCGGCTAGGTGCGCCTTGGCGTGACAGATCATGAGTCGCGCCTCAGAGGGGATCGCTGCCACCGAGTGCGCCGCATACCAGACCAGCGAACGGCAGGGCTCGAGCTCGGCCGCCATCTCGGAGCACATGTGCTTGACGGCTTGGAACGATCCGATCGGGCGATTGAACTGTCGTCGCTCCTTGGCGTAGGCGACAGCCTGGTTGAGCATCGCCTGGGCGGCGCCCAAGGTATCGGCGGCCAGCATGAGGCGACCCGCATCGATGGTGGCGTGGAGCGGCTCGCCGTTGCCGACCGATCCGGGAAGCACTTCGGCCGGGGTCGAATCGAGTGAGACCTCGGCGACCGATCGAGTGCGATCGACGGTCTTGAGCTTGTTGCGATCCAGGCCCGGAGCGTCGCCGGCAACGAGATGGAACGCGCCGGCGGCGTCGGCGAGCAGGTAGGCGTCCGCCTCCATCGCTTCCAGAACGAACATGGCCGTGCCGTCGAGCTTGCCGTCCAACGCAGTGACGCCATAGCCCGTTCGGCGGGCGATCTGCTCGGTGACCCCCACGGCCAGGGTCTTCTCGCCGGATGCCAGCCTAGGAAGCCACTCTGTCTTCTGAGCATCGCTACCACCGGCCAACAGTGCAGTGGGCGCCATGACTGAGGTCGCGGTGAACGGAACCGGGGCAACGGCGTAGCCGAGGGTCTCGGCGATCAAGGCCGCCTCGAGAAAGCCCAGCCCGACCCCGCCGAACTTCTCAGGGATCAGAATGCCGGGAATCTCCAGGTCGCGAGCGCTCTCATAGACGTCATCGGCGATGGTCTGCTCTGCGTCCGCGATCTCACGCACGCGGTCGAGCGCGCACTGCGACTGAAGAAAGCGGGCGACACTCTGCTGCAGCATCAGCTGCGCCGGATCGAGTAGGAATTCCAAGATCAAGGTCCTAGGGCACTAGATGGGCTGTTCGAACTTGGGCTCTTTCGGGAGCCCAAGGACCCGCTCGCCGATCAGGTTCTTCTGGATCTGGGCGGTACCGCCACCGATGATCAGGCCCAGGTCCATCATGAAGCGGTGCTGCCACAATCCCCGGTCGCGCAGGTGCGGACTGTCGTCATAGAGAACTCCGAGCTCGCCCATGACGTCGATCGCGAGCCCGGCGACCTGGTGGTTGAGCTCGCATCCCTGCAGCTTGACGATCCAACGCGCCAGGCCGGGATCCTCGCCCTTGATGTCGTGCGACAAGCAGCGCATGCCATTGAACTTCATCGACAGGATGCGCCCCTGCAGCGCCATCGCGCGGTCGCGATAGCTCGGAATGTCGATGATTCGCTGACCGTTGATGGTCTCTTCTTTCATCAAGTCGAGAACGTATCCGAAACGCTTCTCCGCTTCGTCGGGGTCCCCGAGCCCGCCGCGCTCGTGCTTCAGGGTGGCGTTGGCCACGAACCACCCCTCACCGCGCTTGCCCACGATCGAGGTGATCGGTACCCGGCAATCGGTGAAGAAGACCTCGTTGAACTGCGAGTCTCCGGTCATCTGCTTGAGCGGTCGGACCTCGATCCCCGGCGAGTCCATCGAGATCAGGAGGTAGCTGATGCCTTGGTGCTTGGGCTCGTCGGGCTCGGTGCGCACCAGGCAGAACATCCACTCGGCGGTCTTGGCACCGGAGGTCCATATCTTTGAGCCGTTGACGACGAAGTCGTCACCATCGACATGGGCCCTGGTCTGCAGGGACGCCAGGTCGGAGCCCGAGCCCGGCTCCGAATAGCCCTGACACCAGCTGATCTCCCCTCGGACGCTCGGACCTACGAAGAACTGTCGCTGCTCCTCGGTACCGAGCTCGAGAAGAACCGGCACGATTCGGTCGTCGCCGCTGTCGCCCGCCGGAACCCTGGCGCAAGCGAACTCCTCGGCGAGAATCCGCGATCTGAGAATGTCCGGCTGGAGTCCGGCTCCGCCGTATCTTCTCGGAACGATGCAAGCGGCGTAGCCGCGCTCGATGAGCAGCTGCTGCCACTCGCGAGCCGACCTCGTTCGGTGCTCGCCTACCGCCGGTGCCCTGTCCTTGTTCTCCTCCAAGAAGGAGCGCACCTCGACACGATAGGCCTCGTATTCGTCACTGTAGGCGAGGTCCATTCTTGCTCCTTGTCCCGACGAAGGGCTGAATCCTACCGGAGAAGCCGCGCAAGACTCCGTCGCGCTCGACGCGGCGACCCGCGGACTACCAAAGGAGGCCCAGTTGCCAGGCAGACTGCCAACGGTTGCCATGAGCATCAGTCCTCCCTAAGAAGAGCGGACCCTGATGATCCAGAGAGGCTGACGATGGGCTACAGTCGCGCGTCCGGCACGGACCTCAGAGAAGTCCGAGAGGTAGAGCACCAGGGGAAGCCGGCCAGGGCGGTTGAAGGCTCGCGTCTTCAACCCGACCGAGCCCAACGACCTCTGGGACACCCTCACCAACGCAGAGCGCATTCCGAGCTGGTTCCTGCCGGTTCGCGGGGACCTGAGGCCCGGTGGGCTCGCCACCACACCAGGAGTGGAATACTCGTGCCATGTCGGCCCTGAGAGCGATCGCCAGACAACCGGCGGCCTACCTGTTCGCGACCTTCGCGACCCTGCGGACAGCGATGCGGCTCACTCGCATGGAAAAGCGTCACAGGTTCGACGAGCTAGTCGTGCATCTACGCCGCGACTCTCCGCTACCCGGGCCGTTCCGTGATCCGATGGTCTACGGACGCGTCGCCAACCGGCTGGCGCACTATCTGCCGCCGCGCCGGATGGGCTACTGCATCAAGCGGTCGCTGTGGCTCGTCAACCTGTGGACGCGCTGCGGGCTCGAGCCGAAGATCCACATCGGGTTGCAGAGGACCGGCCCGAACCTGCAGGGGCATGCCTGGCTGACGCTGGAGGGGCAGTCTGGGGCCGCCTTCGACCTCGAACCGCTCCTGGGCACGCCGGAACCGGGCTATCCTGACTTCTTCGCCTTCTGAAGCCGCGACTCGGCCTCGCCGTCGGTCAAGGTCCTCCGAGCGTATCGGAGGGGTTCGGAGCCACGTCCGTCGGGCCTTGCTCCGGCCTCTCGATGCCGAGAGCCCGCTCGATCAGCTGGGCGTTTTTCTGAGCCCAGCTCGACGGCCCATATAGAACTCCATCCGCTGCCACCGCCTGTGCGTGGCAGCGGCCGCAATACTTGAGCCGGTCACAGGT
>JAYZDP010000230.1:0-5606 GCA_036337765.1 Acidobacteriota bacterium | reverse complement strand
AGCCCGTAGACCTTCGAGGCTGCGGAGGCGCGCCTGCACGTCTGTCACACCACCCTGACCGACCAGCAACCCGTCGAGGTCGGCGCGAAGCGCGGCCTCGACCGATCCGCCGTCCACCGACCAGCGCAGCTCGACCTCGGTCGCTCGCCGGGACTGCGACGAGGCAAGCGTTGCCAACGCGGCAAGAACCACACCCAGCATCACCCGGTTCAGCAATCCCTCTCCCCGTCCTGTACAGGCTCGTCGAACAGTGAGTCGATCAGTACCGTCGCATAGCTTCCGGGGGGCAGACGAAACCGGACCTCCAACCCCTCCTCGTGAAGCTCGTAGCCGAGCTCCTCGATCGGTACCCGTAGCGGCCGCCGCGCGCCACTCGGCACGAGGTTGCGCGGCAGACGCGGCCGCGTCCACTCGGGCAGCGCCTGCTCCGCCCACAGCTCCCGCTCGAGCTGTCCAGGCACGCCGCTCGGTGAACGCATCTTCGCCCCATAGATGGGGCCCGTCGGGCTCAGCTCCAGCCGATCCGCGAAGGCCTGATCGGCTATCGGGTCGGCGATCCGACGTTGGCGGCCATTCGAGTGGAGGATCGCGAGGTCTCCCAGCATCAGCGTATGGGGCGGAACCGGCCGACGCTCGATAAAGCGGTTGAAGAGCTCGGCCTGGAAGGCCGAGACCAGAAATCGGCGTTGCCTCGACGAGCCCTGCCGCAGCTCACCTTCCAGAACTCGCCGCCCGGCCTCGGCATTCCGGGCATCTTTGCCGAAGCGCTGTGCGCCGAATCGATTGACAAGCCCCCGATTGCGCAGGGTAGCCAGCCGCTCGACCGCCTCCGCGGCTTCTCCAGGAGCGAGGTCGCGAATCACAACGCGAAATCTATTCGCCTCGAGATCTCCGGGCCGAAGTCGGTGATGGCTGCGGGCCACCTCGAGCACTTCGACACCGTCGTCGTCCACCTGGTCCCCTAGATCGGGCCACCACCCTGGAACCGAGAGCCACTGGTCTGAGATCGAGCGGCGATCCTTGCGCCCAGCGAAGCCTACCTGGGAACTCTCGATGCCCAACCGCCTCGACCACCGCCGAGCCACCTCCTCAGTGGTTACGCCCTCCTTACGCACTCGTGCGAGGGTGAAGGCGCCCTCGCCGGTCGGAGCGTAAAGCGCAACTTCCTCGACCACGAAGTCGGCCGGGTTCAGCTTGATCCGTGCCATGCCCCCTCACTAAACTCCACCCTTCTGGCTCGACCCTTGCTAGTAGAGGGATGCCTGCCGAATGAGGAACCGAGCAAGGTCCAAGAAGGTGCCGAAACGACGCCTGCAATGAGTTTCACGGACAGAACACTACGTCAAACTGACACGTCGGAGGCAAGAATGGCCGAAGTGAGTGAGATCCTGGTCCGCGTTCGCAACCTACGAAAGCACTACGGCTCCATCCGGGCCGTAGACGGCATCTCTTTCGAGGTGGCGCGCGGAGACATTCTCGGTTTTCTCGGCCCGAACGGCGCCGGCAAGACCACCGCGATGAAGATCATCACCGGGTTTCTCGAGCCCGATGACGGCAGCGTGCACGTTGCGGGTCACGACGTCGCGACCGAGCCGATCGAGGCCCAGACGAGGCTCGGCTACCTGCCGGAAAACGCCCCGGCCTACGGCGAGATGACCGTTGAGGGGTTCTTGCAGTTCATCGCCGAGGCGCGCGAGGTTGCCGACCCCGGACCGGCGATCGATCGTGTCGTCGAGATGACCGCGCTACGTCCGGTCCGCCACCAGACTGTGGAGACTCTGTCGAAGGGATTCAAGCGCCGTGTCGGCCTCGCCCAGGCCATGATCCACGACCCGGAGATCCTCATCCTCGACGAGCCGACCGACGGGCTCGACCCCAATCAGAAGGTCCTGGTTCAGGACCTGATCGCCAACCTATCCAAGGAGCGCTGTGTGATCATCTCGACGCATATCCTCGACGAGGCCGAGAAGGTGTGCAACCGCGCGCTCATCATCAACGAAGGCCGTCTGCTGGTCGACTCCACACCCGAAGCCCTTGTCGCCGAGTCGCCGACTGGCCGGCTCGACGACGTCTTTCGAACCCTCACCCGCGGAGTCGCGGCTTGAGCCGTCTGCGGGGTCTGGCGCCGGTCTTTCGGCGGGAGTTCAAGAGCTACTTCTCGTCGCCGCTCGGCTACGTCTTCATCGTCATCTTCCTGCTCGCCAGCGGCTATCTCACGGTTTCTCGCGACTTCGGTCGCTTCCTGGAGATCCGACAAGCCAACCTAGACGCGTTCTTCGCCTACGTGCCGTGGATTTTCGTGGTGCTAGTACCGGCGGTGGCCATGCGGTTATGGGCCGAGGAGCGCAAGAGCGGCACGGTGGAGCTGCTGCTCACGCTCCCGATCAGCCTGGAGGGCGCCTACCTCGGCAAGTTTCTCGCCGGCTGGTGCTTCCTCGATTTTTCGTTGCTCCTGACCTGGCCGGTGGTCTTCCAGGTGGCCCGGCTCGGCGATCCCGACTGGGGTGTGATCTTGGCCGGCTACATTGGCTGTGGCCTCGCCGCCGGCGCGTTCCTGTCGATCGGCATGCTCTTTTCCGCGATGTCGAAAAACCAGGTGGTGGCGTTCATCCTCGGTGTCGCAGCCTCGACAGCATTCCTGCTGCTCGGCCTGCCGGAGACCCTCGACTACGTCGGCGGGGCGCTGGGAGGCTACGTCGAGCAGGTGCTCGCAAGCCTCAGCCTGATCGATCACTTCGAGTCGCTCACCCGAGGCCTGGTGGAGCTACGGACACTAGCCTTCTTCGCCCTTTTCACCGGTGGCTGGCTGGCTATCGGCATGCTCACGTTGCGCGAGACCAAGGGGAACTGAATGAGTCAACGTACCCTTACGATCCTGCTCCTCGGCGTCATCGCCGTCCTCTCGATTCACGTCCTGTCGACCGGGCTGGAAGGTGTGCGTGCCGACTTCACGAGCCAGGACATCTACTCGCTGTCGGATGGCACAGATCAGATTCTCGCCCGCATGGGCGAGGAAGGCGTGCAACCGGTCGAGATCAAGCTCTACTTCTCTCAGACCACGGGCCAAACGCTGCCGCGCTTCATCAAGGACTTCATCACCTACGATCGCTATCTACGACAGCTCCTGCGCTCGTACGAGCGGTCCGCCGCTGGCAAGATCGAGATCGCGTTCATTGATCCTCTCACCGACTCCGACGAGGCGATCGAGGCGACGCAGGACGGACTCGAGGGCCGGCCGATCAACCAGCACGGCGACCTGTTCTTCTTCGGTCTCACGGTCGAAACCCAGACCGGCTCGAAGGAGTCGATCCCGTTCCTGTGGCCGCAGGAGCAGGAGTCGATCGAGTACGAGATCTCCAAGCGCTTGACGTCGCTCCTCTGGCCAGGCTCTAAGCGCATCGGCGTTTTGGCCGGGCTCGAGGTCTTCGGCACCGCCGACAATCCCTACCTGGCCCAGATGCTCGCCGCTCAGGGCCGCCAACCCAGCGAGAAGTGGATCTCTCTGCAGCTCCTCGAGGAGTCCTACACGGTCTCGAACCTCGGCGCGGAGGTCGAGCAGATCTCTCACGACGACTACGACCTCGTCGTCGTCGTCCACCCCAAGGGCCTCGGTGGCAAGGCGCTGTGGGCGCTCGACGAGTGGGTGGTCACCGGGGGTAAGACTCTGGTATTCGTCGACCCTTACTCGATCGCCGATCAGGCCCCTCAGAATCCGCAACAGCCCTGGGCTGCGCTGCAGTACGAGCCGGCCTCGAGCCTCGAGCCGCTGCTCGGCGCCTGGGGCCTGGAGATGCCGGCGCGGACCTTCGCTGCCGATTTCGATCTGGCGGTCAAACGCCCTGTCGTGCGGGGCGGTGCGACCGAATCGGTCGTCATCGACCTACAGCTAGACGGTGAGGGCTGGAGCGGATCGAATGCCGAGAGCCCCGTGATCCAGGGCCTGGGTGCCGTGCGCTTCTTCATGCCGGGCGTTCTGCTTGAGATCGGGGATGCGGCCGACGACGGGATCACCCGCGCACCACTGATCGCCACCACGGCCGCCGGCAGCACCTTGGCTATCGAGCCGGGCTTCGGTAGCGGCACCGGACCGGGCCTCTACTACACCGATCTGAACGACGCGGCCAAGCTGCGCGACGCTTTCGCGCCGGGCTCGACTCCGGTGGCCATCGCGTACCAGCTCGACGGCCGCCTCCCTTCCGCCTACCCGGAAGGGGTCGAGTTCCCGTCCAGCGAGCCGGAGCGGCCGCCCGGGCTGCCTGCCGACATCGATCTACCACCGCCCGAGGGTACGGAGATGGTCCGCAAAGAGCCCATCGGGGACGATCAACGCGCCGAGACCACGGTCTTGGTCTATGCCGATGTCGACTTCATCTCGGACGCACTGGGCTTCTCACGCAACATTCTCGGCATCATCCAGGCCGCCAACGACAACCACAAGGTGCTGCTCAACAGCATCGACCACCTGCTGGGCAGCCGCGATCTGATGAGCGTGCGTACAGCACGTCGCCTCGACCGGCCGTTCACCCGCTTCGATGAGATCGAGGCCGACGCCGAAAAGGAGACCCTCGATCGCGAGCGGCAGATCCGCGAGGAGATCGAAGGGTTCCAGTCCGAGCTGCAGTCGAAGCAGGGAGAGATCACGGAACGTAACGCGTCGCTGTTTCAGAAGCGCCTACAGGACGAGGTCGACGCACTCAACGAGCGCATCAGCGAGGGTAGCGTCGAGCTGCGGGACATCCGGGTGGGGCGCAGAGCCGCCCTGGAGTCCGAAGAGAACCAAGTACGGTTCGCGGTTCTGGGATGGATGCCGACTCTCGTGCTCATCCTCGGCCTGGTCCTTTACTACCGGCGCAGGCAGCGCGAGTCGCACGCCAAGAAGGGAGCCTAGCCATGCAACTGAACACCAAGCTAGCCGCACTGGTGGCCCTGCTCCTTGCCGGATCGATCTTCGCGTACGCCTCTAGCACCTCGCGCGGTGACCGCTTCCAGCGCGGCCAGCGTCTGCTGCCCAACCTGATTCCTGATGAGGTCGCATCGATCGTCATCACCAAGGGCCAAGAAACGACGACCCTCCGTAGAAGCGCCGAGAAATTCACCATCGCCGAGGCCCAGGACTACCCGGCGAAGAACGAGTCGGTCAACCGCTTCCTGCGCGATCTGCTCGAGATCGAATTGGCCAAGGAGATCGGTTCGAGCGCCGGGCTCGCCGAAGAGCTCGAGATCGATCCCATGACCGAGGAGACGGTCGAGGTGGTGCTCGCCAACGCCAGCGGCCAGGAAATGGTTCGACTGCGAGTCGGCAAGGCCTTCCAGGACGGAGCCGGCCGCTACGTGCGCCGGCTAGACATGGATGACGCACCGATCTATCTCAGCGCGGACAGCACCTACCTCTCGACCGGTTCCAGCTCCTTCATCGAGAAGGAGATCGTGGACCACTCGCAGAGCCAGGTCCAGAGGGTCGAGGGCCCCGGCTTCGTCATAGCCGCCGAGGACGCCGAGAGCCCGCTGAAGCTGCAGGACGTTGCTGACGGCCGCAAGGAGAAGTCCGTGGAGACCAACAAGCTCAAGTCGATCCTTGATCGACTGAGCTTCGACGAAGTCTTCCT
>JAYZDP010000229.1:0-43917 GCA_036337765.1 Acidobacteriota bacterium | reverse complement strand
CAGTACCTGTCTTATTTCCAGGGTCCGACGGGCGATTGGGAGGCGCACGATCAGCGGCCGATGCGCCACATCGTGCCCGAGGACCGCAAACGCATGTACGACGTGCGCGACGTCATCCACCGCCTCGCCGACGTCGACTCGGTGCTCGAGATCCGACCCGAGTTCGGCATCGGCATCCTCACCGCCCTGGTCCGCATCGAGGGCCAGCCCCTGGGACTCGTCGCCAACAATCCTCACCACCTGGCCGGTGCCATCGACTCCGACGCCTCCGACAAGGGGGCGCGCTTCCTGCAGCTGTGCGACGCCTTCGATCTGCCGGTGATCACGCTTATGGACTGCCCGGGCATCATGGTCGGGCCCGAAGTCGAGCAGACGGCCCTGGTGCGCCACTGTTGCCGACTCTTCAACACCGGCGCCAACATCAGCGTGCCCATGTTCGGTGTCATCCTGCGCAAGGCCTACGGCCTTGGCGTGCAGGCGATGTGTGGAGGCAGCTCACTGGTGCCGTTCTTCACCGTCTGCTGGCCGACCGCAGAGTTCGCGGGCATGAACATCGAAGGGGCGGTCAAGCTGGCCTACCGCCGCGACCTCGAGGCGATCGAAGACCCCGATGAGCGCCTGTCGAAGTACAACGAGATGGTCGAGGAGTCCTACGAGCGGGCCAAGGCCGTGAACGCCGCGAGCTTTTACGGCGTCGACGATGTCATCGACCCGGCCGAGTCGCGAGCTTGGATCGCGCGCGGCCTGCGCAGCCTGCCACCGACACCGGTGCGTGAGCACAAGAAGCGGCCCAACATCGACACTTGGTAGCGAGGCGGCCCTGGTAGGCGCAGCTGCTCAGCGGACGAATCGCCAGTTGCCGATGCCGATCGTCAGCTGCCGCGTGTCGGCCGAGCCCAAGACGGTTGCCGGGCTGTCGGGCTCGCCCGCGGCGCTGAATCGGATCTCGCTCTGACCGGCGGGCACCCGCAGCGGGATCCGAACCCACGCCGGCTCGGTGCCGATCTGCAGCACGGTGCTGTGGCCCGGACCGTCGATGCGGACCTCGCGCGGTCGGTGAAAGGCGAAGGCCTCGAGCTCGATCTCGGTTGCGATCGCCTCGTCGGTCGTATTCGTCAGCCTCCAGGTGCCTTGGCGATCCATCCATCGCCAGCTGCGGTCGTCGCTTCTCTCGCGCCACGAAAACCCACCGATCTCGCCTACGAAAAACGCCGCCGGCACGGCGGTGACGCGGTACAGCGTCGAGTCCGCGAACAACTCCTGCGGCTCGAGCCCGTCAGCGGGTACCCCTGGCTCGAGCCGATAGCCGTGGCGGACCAGGACGTGACTATGGCCGAGGGCTGCGAGCTTCGAGCCGAGCCCGGGCTCGGCACAGTCGCCGATGTCGCCGCCGAGAAACTCGAGCTGGTGTTGCGCGAGGAAATGCCGGGTGCTGGACGCTGCCGACGAGCGGTCGACACATTCTAGGATCCTCAGGCCCGACTCCTGCTCGGCCGCCCATCGATGGGCAGCCGTGGGCAGTACCCAGTGCCATCGCCACGGCAATGGCCCGAGCTCGAAGATCACGAGGGCTGCCAGCGCCGTTGCCACCGCCCGCCCGCGCCGATCGCCCCACAGGAGCGTCAGCCCGAGACCCGCAGCGAGGGCGACCGCGAGAAACAGGACCGAGCCGAAGCGCGCGTAGGCTCGAAACATCGGCAGCAGGGGATGCAACAGGCCCGAGAGACGCGGGACCTCCAACCCGCCACCCAGTCGCTGCACGGGACCGAGCGACGAAAAGAAGGCTGCCGCTCCCACGACGACGATGGCGACGAGTGAGGCCCGCCCATGTGAGCGTCCTCGTACCCACCCCACGCAGGCGATGGCGGCCAGGGCCAGAAGGCCCACGCTGAGGTAGACCTGCTGCTCGACCATGCCGTCGGCGATGCCATGCCGCTGCCAGATCGCCGCCGACCGTTCGCCGAGCAACGCGTGGTCGACGGGCGGTATGAAGTAGCTCCACCAACGGGCCGAGTAGCGGAACATGTCCTCGTAGGGAAAGCCGAAGCGGGCTCGGGCCGCGAGCACGCTCGGAGCCGCTACATAGACATATCCCAGACCCGCGCCACCGAGAGCTGCGAGGGTGCCGATGGTGGCGATCCAACCGCCGCGCAGTGAGGCGGTTTCGGGACGACGATCGCTGCGAGTGAGGGCGAAGGCAGCGATGGCGACCGGGGTCAGGGCGGCGAGGATGAGAGCTGCGTAGAAGTTGGACATGCCCGCCAGCACGGTGGCGCCGCCGAGGCCGAACGCGCGCAGCGGGGTCCAGTGATCCACGCTCGCGACGAGCGCCAACAGGTAGAGCGGGATCCACTGAACCTGCGCGATGTGGGGGTGGTACGCCGCATGAGCGAGGTGAAACGGGCTGAAGGCGAAGGCGAAGGCGGCGAAGGCGGAGCCCGCGTGTGGGATCTGAAGGTAGCGGGCCAGCCAGTAGGTGGTCAGCGCGGCGAGCGGAAAGGTGGCGAGAACCAGCAGGTTGTACGCGATGGTTCCGCCGAAGACGCTGCCGAGGAGGACGCCGAGCCAGTCGGTGGCGGGCTGTGTGAAGTAGTCGAGTCGCATCGGCGAGTCGAAGTGGCGAATCATCGTGTAGGCGTCGGCGTGGCGGCCGACGATCTCGTTGCCGAATAGGCGCTGGCGAGGTGCCATCGCGACCGGCAGCGCGATGACAGCCGTCATCGCCACGGCACCGAGCAGGACGGTGAGCGATCGGCGCCGATCGCCGTGGTCGGGGTCGGCTGCTGCGGGCATGCCCTGGCAGGGTAGCTGCGGCTAAACCGCTGTGTCCAGGGAGCCTTTTGTGGCTAGGGGGGAGCGCCCGCGCTAGGATTCGCCGAATGGCGGCGGCAAGCAAGAGCAGCGAGCTGGCCCCTGCGGCCGGCTTCATCCTCCGCATTGCGGTCTGGGTCGCCGCATTCTTCGGGTTTCTGCGCGTTCCGTGGGTGCAGGACACGCTTCTGATCCCGTTTGCCGGCTTTCAGGGCGACGTGGCGTGCAGCCTCGCGGGCACGCCGCGCGGCTCCGTGTTCGTGGACATGAGCTGCACCGGGTCCGATGCGATGGCGCTGTGCCTTGGTGCGGTCTTCGCCTTCCCGTCGACCTGGCGTCGCCGACTGATCGGCGGCTTCGCGGGGTTGTTCCTGATTGTCATCGTCAACACCATCCGTATCGGCAGCGTGTCGCGGGTGGTGGGCGACAGGGAGCTCTTCGAACTGCTTCACGTCTACGTGTGGCCGGCGATCATCATCGTCGTCGCCTCGGTGTACGTCTTCATGTGGATGCGGTTCTTCAGCGGTACCGAGGTGGGTGACGAGTCGAGTTCGCTGCGCATCACCAGGGACTCGCGGCGGGCCTGGCGCTTCGCTGCCACGACGATCGCCCTGGTCACCGGCTACTACGCCATCTCCCCGTGGCTGTACCAGAGCGCCGTTGTCCTTGGCGTTGCGCGGTGGGCGGCCCGCACCGCCGGGATGATCATGAACGGGCTCGGCGTCGAGGCGGTCGTCAAGGGCAACTTCCTGCGTACTTCCGAGGGAGCGTGGATCGTCACCCACGAGTGCGTCACAACCCCGCTGATCCCGATCTTTCTGGCGGCCGTCCTGTCGGTGCGACTGTCGCCGTGGAAGCGGCTGGTCGGCGTGGGGGCGGCCCTGCCGCTCTTCACGCTGCTCGGCACGGCGCGGCTGCTCGTTCTGGCATTGCCGAAGGCGATCGTGGGCTCGCACGAGATTGCGATCCACGCCTTCTACCAGATGCTGCTCGGCGTCGCCGCGCTCGCGATTATCGCTCGCGGCGCTGACCGGCCGCTCGGGAAGGTCGCCTCCGCGCTGGGAGCCGGCTTCGGTGTCGGGGTCGTGGGGCAGCTGTTGTTCGTCTACGTCGACCGGCCGATCCTCGAGGGGCTGCGCGGTCTTCACCTCGGTCACGCCTGGGTGGACGATCAGGGTGCTCTCACCATTCTCTCCGCCTATCAGCTCGGGTTGTGGGTGGCTCTCTGGTGGGTGTCCCGGCCGTTGCTGGACGGTCGTCGGTTCTGGGCCGGCGCCGGCGTTCTGATCGCTTGTCAGGTGGCGCTCGTCGTGGTTCTTGGCGAGCTCGCGGTGCATCTCGAGTTGGCGATTCCGGTCGTTGGGATTCGCGCCCTCGGCATCGCGGGGCCGCTTCTCACACGCGGGTGGCTTCTCAACCGCGGGCGGCAGCTGCAACTTGGCGACGCGCCGCTACCGCAACATGGCTGAGCCTGTCGCTTCGACCGCGCCGCCGATCGAGCGGGCCGCCAAGGAGAAGCGCTACCGCGACTTCTGGGCCGACATCGGCGACGGTTTCCCCGACCTCGGCGGTGCCGCGTCGACCGATCTCTACCTGCGCGACGAGCAGGCCCTGTTCGAGGAGTTCTTGCCCGACCTCGAAGGCAAGACGGTGTTCAAGACCGATCTGTGGGACGAGGCGCGCAACACGCGCATCCTGCGTTGGGTCGCGGCTCAGGGTGCCAGCACCTTCGGCATCGACATCTCGCTGCCGATCGTGCGACGGGCCCGCCAGCAGTACGGCATCGAGGGCTTGCGGCTGGGCTCGGTCGTTTCCGACGTGCGCACGATTCCGTACCGCAGTGACTGCTTCGATGCGCTGTACTCCATGGGCACGGTCGAGCACTTCGAAGAGACGGCCGAGGCGCTGGCGGAGATCCACCGGGTCGTCAAGCCCGGCGGCCGTGCCATCATCGGCGTCCCGAACCGCTGGGATCCCTTCCTGCGGCCGATTCTCGTCGCCCTGCTCTACTTCGTCGGCAAGTACGACTACGGCTTCGAGAAGTGCTACTCCCGGCGCGAGTTCGCACAGATGCTCCAAGATGCGGGGTTCCGCGTGGTCGGAGAGAGCGGCATTCTCTTCATCCCCGGCTGGCTGCGGATACTGGATCTCGCGTGCCACGCTTGGGCCCCCGCCCTGACCGCCGTCACGGCGCCCGCCGTTGGCCTGTTCGCGCGCTTGTCGAAGCGCTTCCCGTGGCTGCGGCGCCACGGCTACCTGCTGGCGACAGTGGTTGAGAAGCCGCGATGAGCGGCGAAAGCCAGTTCTCGCTGAGCCCCGTCCAGCGCAGCCTCCTCGACCATGCCGATCGTGTCGGCCGGGAGGTGCTCTATCCGCTGGCATGCGCACCCGCGCCGAGCGCGACGGAGACCACTACGTGCTCAACGGCACCAAACTCTTCATCACCAAGGGCAGCCAGACGGCGGAGCTGGTGTTCGACAACCTCTCGGTACCGGTCGAGACCATGCGCACGTACTGCTGGCAGGTGCTCGCCCAGGCCTCGGAAGTCACCGGCGCCGGCACGACCGAAGTGCGCAAGATGATCATCGCCGGTGAGCTCGTCGGATCGGAGTAGCGATCGCTGTAGACTCATCGCTCAGACCCACAAAACGGCGGCGGGACACTACGATGCAGGAGAAGACGAAAAACATCGTGACGTGGGTGGTGTCGGGCCTCGTCGGAGCCGCGTTCTTGATGTCCGGCTCTTTCAAGGTGATCGGCGACCCGAACGCCGCTGCGGAGAACTTCGCCAGCTTCGGCCTGCCCTCCGGCATGGCGCTCTTCATCGGTATCTGCGAGATGGCGGGTGGAGTAGGGGTTCTGGTTCCCCGCCTGGCCGGTTTGGCTGCGAGCGGGTTGATCGTGATCATGCTCGGCGCCGTCTACAATCACCTCGTTCATACACCGCCAGCCCAGGCCCTGCCTCCGTTGATCCTGGGCCTGCTTTGCGGCTTCGTGGTCTATTCGCGCGGACTGGCTTTTGGCAAAGCGGGAGGAGCCGCGTGAGGCTCGATGCGAGGATCGGGACTCTGTGCGCGGCGGCGCTGATGAGCCTGTCGCTGCCCGCGTGGGCAGCCGAGGGTGACGGCATCCAGCGAACGGCGAGCGGTCGCCCGGACCTGTCGGGGACCTATGATGTCGCCACCCTGACTCCGCTGCAGCGCCCCGAAAAGTACGGCGAAAACCTCTATCTGACACTGGAGGAAGCGGACGCGATCGAAGCCGAAGAGGCGGCGATCGTCGAGGCGCGGGCGCAGAACTCGAACCCGGATCGCGAAGCACCGCCCGAGGGCGGCGACGGGTCGTCGGGCGGCGCCGGCAACGTCGGCGGCTACAACACGTTCTGGATCGACCGGGGCACCGACGCGTTCTCGATCGATGGCAAGTTTCGTACCTCGATTCTCGTCGATCCGGCCAACGGCCGCATGCCGCCGATGACCGAGGAGGCCGCGGCACGCTCGGCCGAACGGCGCAAGCTCCGCCGCCCGAACGATGGCAGTGCCTGGTGGCTCGGCCTCGATGGCGCCGGCCCGTACGACGGCCCCGAGTCCCTGCCGGTGACCGAGCGTTGCATCGTCGGTTTCACCGGGGCGACGCCAACGCTGCCGAGCGGCTACAACAACCACAAGGCGATCGTGCAGACCGAGGATCACGTGATGATCCTGATCGAGATGGTGCATGACGCCCGTATCGTACGCATGAATAGCGAGCATCCCGGACCCGAGGTGCGTAGGTGGCTCGGTGACTCGATCGGCTGGTGGGAGGGCGACACCCTGGTCGTCGATACCACCAACTTCCATCCCAAGGCGTTCCTGCGCGGTGGCTCCGAGAACATGCACGTCGTCGAGCGCTTCACGGCGCAGCCCGACGGAAACCTGCTCTATCGCTTCACGGTCCAGGACGACACCTCCTGGACGTCGCCCTGGACCGGCGAGTACATCTGGCGCTCGACGCCGAACAAGGTCTACGAGTACGCCTGCCACGAGGGCAACTACTCGATGGGTGGAACGCTGCGCGGCGCGCGGCTGCTCGAGTCCGAGGCTGCGGCCAGCTCTGGCGGCCACTAGCCCTGCGCCGAGAGGATCTGGAGGTCGATATGAGAAGCCACATCACGATTACCGCTCTGCTCACGGCGTTGGCGCTTCTCGCCGCACCGGTTCTGGCAGCGGAGGGAGACGGCATCGAGCGCACGGCCAGTGGCAGGCCCGACTTCAGCGGCAACTACGACGTTTCGACCCTCACCCCGTTCACGCGCCCGGAAGAGTTCGGCGACAACCTCGAGCTCACCCCCGAGGAGGCCAGCGCGATCACCGAGAAGGAGCTCGCGCGGGTGGCGCTGCGGGAGGCGAATCGCGGGCCCGTCGAACAAGCCCCACCCGACGGGGGTGCGCCCCCAATCGGCGTCGGCGAGGAGTTCCGCGAGCGCGGTGGCGCCGGCAACGTGGGCGGTTACAACAACTTCTGGACCGATCGCGGTACCGACGTCTTCTCGGTCGACGGCAAGTTCCGCACCTCGATCCTGGTCGATCCTCCCAACGGCAGGATGCCGGAGTCGACTGCGGCCGCGCGTGAGCGCTTCTCCCAGCGGCGCAAGTTCTTCCGCCCCAACGACGGCTCGGCCTGGTGGGTGGAGCTGGACGGTGCTGGCCCCTACGACGGGCCCGAGTCGCTGCCGACTTCCGAGCGCTGCGTGCTCGGTTTCACCGGCGCGGCGCCGACCTTCCCCAGCCTCTACAACAACTTCAAGTCGATCGTGCAGACCGAGGATCACGTGATGATTCTCATCGAGATGGTGCACGACGCCCGTATCGTGCGGATGAACTCTGAGCACCCGGGTCCTGGGGTCACGAAGTGGCTCGGCGACTCGATCGGTTGGTGGGAGGGTGACACCCTGGTCGTCGATACCACCAACTTCCATCCCAAGGTCAGCGTTCGCGGCGGCACTTCTTCGAGCCACGTTGTCGAGCGCTTCACGGCGATGGCCGACGGCAACGTGCTCTACCGGTTCACGGTCGAGGATCCCAATACCTGGAAGGCACCCTGGACCGGCGAGTACGTGTGGCGCTCGAGCCCCAACCGGGTGTACGAGTACGCCTGTCACGAGGGCAACTACTCGATGGGCGGCACTCTGCGTGGCGCCCGGCTGCTCGAGTCCGAGGCCCACGCCAAGGGTGCCTCGGGCGGCGAGTGAGGGCACACTCGGAGGCGAACACGGCGAGTGAAAGCGGGCACGTAGTCGTCGTCGGCGCCGGTCCGGCGGGCGCTTGCCTGTCATGGCTGCTCGCGTCGCGCGGCGTGCGGGTCACCCTGGTCGAGCGCCAGAGCGACTTCGCGCGAGAGTTCCGTGGCGAGATCCTGATGCCCAGCGGGCTCGAGGCCCTCGAGCAGATGGGCTTGGGCGAGACCTTCGCCTCGGTGCCGAGATCCGTGCCAGGCGAGATCGAGTTCTACAACAACGCCAAGCGCTTCCTGCAAGTGGACCTCGACCCGGAGCTGTTCAAGGGCCGTCCACCGACCGCCTTCTCGCAGCCGGCCTTTCTGTCAGCGGTGATCGAGCGCTGCAAGTCGCAGCCGGACTTCGATGTCAGGCTCGGGACGGTTGTCACGGGGCTCTTGCGGGAGGAGCAGCGAGTGACCGGCGTTCGCACCAAAGGACCCGAGGGCGAGTCCGAGCTCCGTGCGGACCTGGTGATCGGAACCGACGGCCGCGCGTCGGCCGTTCGCCGCCACGGCGGCTTCGAGGTCCAGCGCCAGGGAGTCGACGTCGACATCGTCTGGTTCAAGATTGCGCTTCCGGAGTTCTTCGCCGCGAAGCGTGGCGTCCGCGCCTATTTCGGCCGCGCCCACCTCCTCGTCTGCTACGCGACCTGGGACGGCAGGCTCCAGCTCGGATGGGTGATCACCAAGGGGACCTACGGTGAGCTTCGGGATCGGGGGCTCGAACAGTGGGTGGAAGAGATCGAGCGCCACACGTCGGCCGATCTCGGTGCGCATCTTCGTCTCCATCGAGATGCCCTGGACAACACCTTCCTGCTGTCGACGGTCTCCGATCGGGTTACGAAGTGGGCCCAACCCGGGGTCTTGCTCCTCGGCGATGCGGCCCACACCATGTCGCCGGTGGGCGGACAGGGCATCAACGTGGCACTGCGCGATGCCGTGGTGGCGACCAATTGGCTGCTGCCGGCACTCCTGGGTGGCGAAGGCGCCGCAGCGATCGATCGTGTGGCCGGCAGCGTCGAGCCCGAGAGAATGGCCGAGATCGGACCGATCCAGCGCATTCAGGCCGTGCCGCCGAAGGTCATCATGGGCCACACTTGGTGGAGCGCCGCGCTACGCAAGGTGCTGCCGACGCTCGTCGCATCACCGATAGGCAAAGCCCGGGGCGCCGCCCTCGCGCGACGTCTGTTCTTCGGAATCGGCGAGGTCCGGCTCGAACGGTAGCCGCAGCTGCGCGTCACAGGGTGACGAGACGCCGGCCCCGACGGCCGATCAAGTGCTGGAGACCGCTGCACTTCCATTCGAGGTCGAGCATGCTGTCGTCGTGGGCGACCATGAGTCGCGGCAGAGCTCGTAGGTGGCCGGCATGGCTCCGACAGAGATGGCCGGCGCGGGTCGTGAAGGCCGAGCGGAAGCCCACTGCTTCGGCAAGGCGCACCTCGCGCACTCCCACCTGCTCGACTTCGCCGAAGGGGTAGGCGAGGTGGACGACCGGATGGCCGAGCTCGTGTTCGAGTCGCTTCTTGCCCTCTTCGAGCTCCCCGATGACTTCGCTGTCGGAGAGTCGGGCTAGCGGTGGGTGAGTGACGGTGTGGGCGCCGATCGTGATCAGGGGGTGGGCGTCGAGGCGTCTCACCTCCTCCCAGCTGAGCATCGGGTTGGTCATCTCGGCGATCTCCGGTGCCTGGTCGCGAACCTGCGCCATGATCCTTTGAAAGGTGGCCGGGTCCCCCCTACGACCCTGGTCCGCGATCTTCTGGAAAGCTACGAAGCGATCCCAGTCAGACGAGAGAGTGCGAACGAGGCGCTCCGAACCGAGATCGACGGCGATCTCGTCGAGGCTCGCGACCAGGGCCTCGAGCTCGACCCACCATGGTGGCCTTGCCGCGTCCACCAGCCCCGTGCAGACGTAGATCGTGGCGGGAACAGACCAGCGTTCGAGAACCGGAAGTGCGTGGTCCAGGTTGTCGCGGTAACCGTCGTCGAACGTGATCGTCAGGGCCTTCCCGGGCAGCTGACCTTCCACCATTCGATCGATGACTTCGGGGACGCTCAGGCAGTTCTGCCGCTCGGACAGAACACGGATCTGGCGGTCGAAGTCGGCAATATCGACCGACAGGCTGCGGTTTCCCCAACCTGCTCCCGCGCTTCCGCTCGTTGACACGCGGTGGTACATGAGGCAGACCCCTTCGCCTCGCTGACGCTTCCGGAGCGGTCGTGTCAGGGGGCGTAGCGGACTACTCAGGAGCGCGCGTCTGAGTCCTGCCCTGGCCCGACGCCGCGCGACGCGTGCGAGATCGAAGGCACTGTGCGGCATCATGGTCAGCGAGTGTATTCGCCATCTGTCGCCCTAGTTGGGCACTCGACTCTTCATACCCACGGGACCCCACTCCGGGTCCCGCGTCCGCCCGCTCCCGTCCACGATCGTCCGCCGCGGCCACAGGCGGAGATGGATCTCGGGTTTGTAGCTACCCTCCTCGTAGAGCCTTCGCCGCGTCGCCGACTTCAGGGTCGCCAGCTGATCGGCGCGACCGTTGCGGCCCGCAAAGAAGGACGCACACAGCTGGTCGATCCAGGCGCTGCAAGCGATGAGATAGCGGAGCGGCTGATGACGTTTTGCCGCGAGCACCTAGCGCTGCAGAAGTGTCCACGCTCCATCGACTTCGAGGCCGAACTGCCACGCCTGCCCACCGGCAAGCTTTACAAGCGGTTCTTGAAAGACCGCTACTGGGCTGACCACAAAACGCGAATCTTGTGACAGGGGCTAGCACGGGGAGCTTGCTCCTGGCGCCGTCCTCGTGGTCTGTGGCCGAAAAGACCTGAATCTGGCCGAGGCAGCACTCATTGCAAGCCCGATTCCGGGCTGTGATTTCCAGGCCCTGGAAATGACCGGACACGGATCAGCTTTCTTCCGGCCCGCGATCTCCGTCCATATCGTGACTGGCTTAGCGTCAGCCTGATCAGGCTGAAGGCCCATTCCGACCACACCGCACCGTCGGTACCACGACGCTGCTCACAGGCTAGGCCTCCCGCTCATCGGCACGGCTGCGGAACGGGTACGCTCGATACTCTCTATCCCGATGCGTCTGATTCCGCCAATGCTGCTCGTCTGCATGGTCGCGGGCTGCGCAGACCCGGCGGCGAATCCCCAGCCGGAGCGGAGGAAGTCAGGCTCCCTCTATAGTCAGCATCATGGGTAAAGAGCCAATACCGCTCGAGGGCAGCTTCGCGCTCGGTGATTTCGAGCTGCAATCAGGCAACGTACTGCCGGATGCGCATGTGGAATTTGCGGCGCACGGAACCTTGAACGAAGCTCGGGACAACGTAATCGTGTACCCGACCTGGTGGTCGGGGCGCCACCAGGCAAATGCCGGCTACGTCGGCAAAGGCAAGGCCCTTGACCCTGAGAAGTACTTCATCGTCGTACCGGACATGTTCACCAATGGGTTGTCCACCTCGCCGAGCAACTGTGCGCCCCCTTGCGACAGCATGAACTTCCCGCTAGTCACGGCCTACGACAATGTGAGCGCCCAACACCGTCTACTCACAGAGCACTTTGGCGTGACCGGCATCGAACTAGCGCTGGGGTTCTCCATGAGTGGTCAGCAGGCCTTTCACTGGGGCACGCTGTATCCCGACTTCGTGAAGCGGATCTGCTCCATCTGCGGATCAGCCAAGACGTCGGCGCACAACAGGGTTTATCTCTACGGCTACAAAGCCATCATGGAGAGCGGTAACGGGTGGAACGAAGGTGACTGCCCAACCTGGCCACCGAAGCTCCTGAGCGCGGTGACAGGACTCGCCGCGACCATGGCCTTCTCACAAGACTGGTACCGGGTCTCTGGGTTCGAGCTGATGGGCGCTTCCAACTTGGATGAATTCCTGAATATGATGGAAGGGTTCTTCACGGAATGTGCGCCCGCGGACCTTTATCATCAGACCCTCACATGGATGGCCGCCGACGTATCAGCCCATCCCCGATTCAAGGGTGACCTGGCTGCAGCGCTGGGCGTGATCACAGCCCGGGCCCTCATCATGCCGTGCGACACAGACATGTACTTTCGGGTGGCGGACAACGAAGCCGAGGTAGCCCAGATGCCCAACGCTGAGCTCAAGGTCATTCACTCCATGTGGGGACACCTAGCCGGTATGCCCGGTCTCAGCCCCAACGACGACGCGTTCGTCGATGAGGCACTAGCAGAACTGCTTGCCAGCTGAACGCCCAAGCCACTACCCGCCTCTCTTAACAGCTCTGAGATTGGTGGCGAAGCCTAGTGCCGTTGCAGCTCGGCCGGGGAAACTTAGAGAAGCAGCCGGGCGAAGTCTGATCATCATGCGGATGATCGTGACGCCGCCGTAGAGGATAATCGAACAGTGCACCACTCGAAGGACAGGCGGGCGAGGGACAAGGGCCCCGCCGGTGCTCTCCCGATCCGGGACCTGCTCTTTGGTACCTACTATCTTCCTGTGGACGAGCGCCCAAAGAAATGCGGCATCCTCGCCCGCATTCGGCACGACTGTGTCGACCAAACCGCCTATCCGTTCCGGCCCCCGATGGGGTGCTTCTCAGGGCGCAGCGGCGGGGACGATGTAAGTCTCTAGCACGTCCCAGATGTCGGCGTAGGTCCGGTCGATCGCAGCCTGCGTTCCCCACCACTGCGACGTCGTTACCACCACCAGCTCCAGCGCGTCGAAGACGAAGATGAACTGGCCACCGTAGCCCCAGGCGAACCAGGCGGTCTCGCCGGCAAACTCGTCGCTCCACCACCAGTAGCCGTAGCTCCAGGGTCCGGAGTATGCGCGGGGAGTGGTCATTGCATCGATCCAGACACGCGACACGACCTGGCGGCCGTCGGCCCGGCCCCCGTCCAGGACGAGTTGGCCGAAGCGGGCCATGTCGCGGGGTCGCATCCAGACCTCGGCGCCACCGAAGTCGAAGCCCGCCGGGTCGGTGTCCCAGCGGGTGACCTCGATTCCAAGTGGCTCGAAGAGGTTCTTCTCGGCGAAGCGGCGCGTGGGCGTCGCCGTGGCTTTCTCCAAAAGGACAGAGGCGACGTGGGTCTGCCCGGTGCTGTAGTTGAAGCGCACCCCGGGCGTCGCGACCAGCGGGGCGTCGATCACGTGCTGTGCCCAGTCGGGTGAGGCGAGCATCGGGCCCAGAGAGCCGGCATCGCTCCACTCCAGCCCAGAGGTCATGGTGAGGAAGTGCTCGATGGTGATCGCGTCTTTGTCCGGATCGGTCCGCTCGAAGTAGCCGGGCAGGTGTCGCGCGACGCGATCTGCGACCCCGAGGTGTCCCTGCGAGCGTGCCAGTCCAAAGAGGGCGGAGAGCAGGCTCTTGGACACCGACTTGATGCAGTTTCCCTGCGAGGCATCCCAACCCTTGAAGTACGACTCTGAGACGAGCTGCCCGTTTCGGACCACGAGCAGGCTGTGCCAACGCGGCGTCACCCGGGCGATGGCGGTTGCCTGCTCGACGAGATCGGCATCCATCCCCTCCGCGGCCGGCGTCGACGACGGCCAGCCCACGCCCGTGCGCTCGCGGCCCCTCCCACGCCTATCCCAGTTCCCGGCGACGGGCCACCAGGGCTGCATGTCGCTGCCGAGCTCGATCTCGAGTTGCGGGCGTCCCCTCGAGTTGCGATCGCGGAGCAGGAAGGTGTCGCTGTCCGGGTTCCAGACGCCGACCGTGTCCTGGCCGTCGCCGTCCCAGTCTCCGACCACCGGATAGCCGACGGTCGCCAGCCGGAAGCTGTGGTCGGGCCCGCCGTTGTCGAGCGAGTCCCGCAGCCGGAAGCGTCCCGTCGCCACGTTGTACGTCCCGACCGAGTCGACGCCGTCGCCATCGAAGTCTCCAGCGACTGCCACGACGACCTCGAGACGGGATCCCGCGAAGGGCCCAAACCTGAACTCCATGTCGGGTAGCCCGCCGCCATGCTCGTTCCACAGCTGGACGATGCCGGTCGTCGAATCGTAGACACCGATGGTGTCGATGCCGTCACCATCCCAGTCCCCGGCGATCGGCCACCTCGACGCCGCCGTCCTGTAGACCCTGGCTGGCCTCGAGCTGCGGTTGAGGTGCGCCAGCTGGACCCTGCCGGTCGCGATCTCGTAGATGCCTGCGGTGTCGCGGCCGGTGCCGTTCCAGTCGCCGGCGAGGCCGATCGACCCGGAGAAGGCCCGGGCGGTGTCGCCGAAGTGGAAGCGCCCGGAGTTGTGGCGCGTCGAGAAGTCCAGCCAGAAGTAGTGGCTGGCATCACCGAAGAGTCCGACCCGGTCGGCGTTCCCTTGTGCTCCGACCGCGCAGGGAGACAAGAGTACGGAGGCTGAGAGCAGTGTGTAAACGACGGTGGTATGTGCGAGAGCGGCGCGCGGTCGGCGCCTACTTCGACCGCCCTGATTGCGCCCCGGATGCCTGCCCGGCCGCTCTCTACCCTTGGCACGATCATCGGAGAAGGCCTTGATAGCCACCTCGCGGTTGAGCTTGCTGTCCGTCGCTTGGTACACGTCCCCCAGCCCGCCTGCGCAGAACGCCGCAACGATCTCGTAGGACCCGGGAGAGAAGTCGGATGGAAGAGTCAGATGGTTGAGAGTGTACTCGTACACCTCGTCGACACTCAACTCAGTCCCTCGGTGATCCTGGCTCCCCGGCAGGCCCTGGGCCACGGAGCGGGAGCCAGGCAAACAACTCTTACCTGCTTCTCAGGGGCTGCACTGCTCGACCCCTACCCCACGGGTCACGACAGCCACAACGCAGCCCGTAGGGGCCTTTCAGGGTCTCCAGGGGCGTAAGTAAGGCGCTACCTAATGTGACAGCTACAGAAACCCGCCGCGCCACCCGTTAACACCCGTGTAGTGTCGTAGTGCCCGCGTTGGCGATCTGGGCCCTGATGTTGGAGCGAAAGAAGGCGGAGCGCGACCCCAAGCGCGCTGAACGGGCGGCCTCCGCTGCGGCGAGTAACGAGCAGCAGCCGACCGAAGAAGGCAACATCCCGGATCAAGTAAAGCTGTTGGTGTCCGCCATCACGCGACGAACTGCTGGGCCTTGGTCGGCGGCTTGCAAAACTGGTTGAAGATCGCGAGCTGCTTCACGTCGATGGCGGCCTTGCACTCTTGCATCATCTCGAGCTGCGCCCGCTCCGACCACCGATGGATTTCACAGCCGGCGAGTGTCCTCGCGTGCGACTTCATCGCAAGAGTGGAGTAGCGACGGGCTCCCCGTTTTCCCCAGGCCCCGTCCAGATCGGTCAGGATCTTGACTTCGTTTCGAAGTGGTAGTCATGATGATTACCGTCGGCGGGAGCAGGGAACCCTTCGTTGAGGGTGGATGGGGGTGTGGTGTTACCGCCGGGATGAGTGCGACTGGCCCGACCCACCCAGGGTCGCCGCTCGTGGAGCGGAGCGTAGGCATAACCGCCCGCGAAACAGCTACACGTGGCTCACGCCATGCTCGCAACTCCAAGGACGCAAGTCGGGAAGCCCACGAGAAGGGTCCGTAAGTTGTTCTGTAAGGGTAGTTTAAGTGGTGCCCAGGGGCGGAATCGAACCACCGACACCGTGATTTTCAGTCACGTGCTCTACCGACTGAGCTACCTGGGCACGGCGGCTTTCTAGCGCAGGGTGGGGCGGGAGTCAAGGTGGGTGGAGGCCTCAGACGAGGCGTCCGTCAGAGATCTCGATGACTCTCGAAGCATGCTGCGCCACGGAGGTCTCGTGGGTAACGAGGATGACGGTCGTGCCCGAGTCGGATAGGGCGTCGAACAGTTCCATGATTTCCTTTGAGGTGCCGAAGTCGAGGTTGCCGGTGGGCTCGTCGGCGAGCAAGGTCGACGGTTTGCTGACGAGGGCTCGGGCGCTGGCGACGCGCAATCTCTCTTCCGGGGGGACGTCGTTGTAGATGAGGGGGACCTCGGCGTTGTGGACGGCGTCTAGTCGGGGCAGGAGGTTGAAGCTCTGAAAGACGAAGCCGATTTCTTCGTTGCGGAGCTCGGAGAGTGTGTCGTCGGTCAGCGTGTGTACCGGCACGCCGCCGAGCCGGTAGTGGCCCCGACTCGGAGCGTCGAGACATCCGCTGATGTTCATCGGCTGGGTGCTTCGAAGACTCAGCCTCGACGAGCTGCCACAGCTTTTCAATGTAATCCGTGGCGACATGAGCCTGGTGGGCCCACGTCCGACTTCGTTCGGTGTCGATACCTACGCGGACTGGCAACGAGTGCGCCTCAAGGTGAGGCCCGGCGGTCCTGTCGAGCAAGCGAGGCTCGTGGTAGGGCGAGAGCAGTGGAGAGCCGTCGACTCAGGTCGACTCGTCGGCCTTTTCGACGAGGCTCGTGACAATGTCGCCCTGGTGCTCGAGATGAACGAGCCGGTGGCCGGTCTCCCTGCACCAGGCCGGCATGTCTTCGGCGATCCCCGGGTCGTCTCCGACCACCTCTAGGCGCTCGCCGGACTGCATCGATCGCATCGCCCGTGCCGTCATCAGGATCGGCACCGGGCAGAAGAGACCCCGTGTGTCGAGATGCTGCAAGACCTCGTGTTTTCTGCTTTCTGGCCGTCCTGGGCTTCTGCTAGTGTTCGGCGCTACGAGCATGCCTGGCCGGCTAATCCTACTGCTGATTCTACTTTTGCTGCCTTCGTCCGTGCTCGGTTGGAGCAAGGAGAGTCAGGTTCAGATTGCCTGGGAGGCGGCACGCCTGGCTCCGCCCGATCTCTACCGGCAGATCGTGCGGCACAAACTGCGCTACCGCGACGGTCTGGTGGATCCGTTCACCAACTCTGAGACGCCGTTTCACGAGAAGAACGCCGACGGTTCGGGCCAGCTCGACGAGGTGATTGCCCTGGAAGCGGAGCGCGCGATCTACTACATTCGCGCGCACTATCCGTTCGCGGACGTGGTCGAGCAGCTCGGGGTGCTCGTGCACTATCTGAACGACGCCAACAACCCTCTCGCGACCTCGGCGTCGGACCCTGGCGAAGCGCGCTATCACCGGGACTACGTGCGCTACATCCGTTCCGCCGAGCCCCGCTTCGCTGCCGCGTTCTACGGTGTCGATCCTCAGCTCGACAGCCTCCAGGCCGTACCCGATTTCGTCAACCGCTCGATCGGACGTTCACGTCGGCTCTACCCCTTCATCGGCAAGGAGTACGAGCGCGTCAACGGGCAGTCCGGAATCGAGGCTTTCGACGACCGGTCGACCGCCTTCGGGGTGGCCGCGGTGTCGTTCAGCCGCGCCCTGACTGACGCGGTGGCCATGCTACGGTTCGTGTGGCTTCAGGCCGGGGGTGGTGACCCCGTGCCGCGGACCGCTCTGGAGTCCGACAGGCTGGTCAAAGTCCCCCGCATTCAGTAGCTCCGCAGTGCCCATGCTTTCCCTCGCGACCTCGCCGGCGACCGCTCGGCGGAGCCACGCCAATCCGGAGGAGAGAACCGCGTCATGTTGCAAGCTCGCCGAGCTCTAGTCTCCGTATCCGACAAGACCGAACTGGCGCCCTTCGCGCGCGGGCTGACCGAGCTAGGAATCGAGATCCTCTCGACCGGCGGCACCCTCAAGCATTTGGCCGAGAACGGGGTCGAGGCAACGGCGGTGGCCGAGATCACCGGCTCACCTGAGATTCTCGGTGGACGGGTCAAGACGCTGCACCCGCGTATCCACGGCGGCATTCTGGCCGACCGTTCAAAGGACGATCATCTGCGCGAGCTTGAAGATCAGGGCATCGTGCCGATCGATATTGTGGCGGTGAATCTCTACCCCTTCCAGCAGACGATCGCGCGCGACGGCGTCGACATGGCGGATGCAATTGAAATGATCGACATCGGCGGCCCCTGCATGACGCGCGCCGCCGCCAAGAACTACCGCGGTGTGGTCGTGGTGGTCGATCCGAGCGACTACGACCGGGTGCTCGAGGCGCTGCGCGACGGCAACGGCTCGGTGCCGGAGGATCTGCGCCAGCACCTGGCGCTGAAGGCCTTTCAACACACCCAGGAGTACGACACCGCGATCGCGACCTGGCTGGCCTCGCAAAACGGCACGGTACGAGCCCCGGCAACGCCTGCGCCAGCAGGCGCAATGCCCGAGCAGCTCTCTGTCGAGCTCGCGAAGGAGTTCGAGCCCCGCTACGGCGAGAACCCCCATCAGGCCTCGGCGATCTATTCGACGGTCGGCGAAAACGGCATTCTCGGCGGCTTCGAGAAGCTCCAGGGCAAGGAGCTGTCGTGGAACAACATGCTCGACGCCGACGCGGCCCGCAAGCTGGTGTCGCTGTTCGACGAGCCGGCGGTGGTGATCGTCAAGCACAACAACCCCTGCGGCGTCGGGCGCGGCGCGGATCTGGTCGAGGCGTACGGGCGGGCGCTCGAGTGCGACCCGGTGTCGGCGTTCGGCTCGATCGTTGCCGTCAACCGGGAGGCTTCGGAGGCTCTGGCCGAGCAGATGCGCCAGCTCTTCGTCGAAGTCGTCATCGCACCGTCCTACGAGGCGGGGGCGCGCGAGATCTACGGCAGGAAGAAGAATCTACGGGTTCTGGTTGCACCTCTGTATGAGGCGACCGACAGCGACATCGAGCTACGCGGCATCGACGGCGGATTCCTCGCCCAGACGCCCGACGGCTTGGCGGAGGATCCGTCGACATGGGAATGCGTGACCGAGCGCCAGGCGACGGACGAAGAGCGCCGGGCCCTGGAGTTCGCCTGGAAGCTGACGCGCTACACCAAGTCCAACGCGATCGTTCTGACCAACGCCGACCAGTCGGTGGGTATCGGCGCCGGGCAGATGAGCCGCGTCGACTCGTGCCGAATTGCGATCGACAAGGCGGTGCTCCCGGTCGCAGGCACGGTGGCTGGCTCCGACGCCTTCTTTCCCTTTCGCGACGCGTTCGACGTCCTGGCCGACGCTGGCGTGGTGGCGGTGGCCCAGCCCGGGGGCTCCAAGGGCGACGAGGAGCTCATCGCGGCGGCCAACGAACGTGGGGTCGCGATGCTCTTCACCGGCCGCAGACACTTCCGGCATTGACGAAACTCTCTCTGGCGGCGGTGCTGATGGGGGTGGCGCCGGCCGCCGTCGTCGCCCAGGACCCCTGGCAGGCGCTCGACACGTTCCGCCAGAGTCTGCGCGCCCAGAGCCCGTTCGCGGCCTCCTTCGTGCAGACTTTCGTGCCCGAGGGCTTCTCGTCGGGCGAGCAGGAGTCGGGCCGGATGGCACTCGCGCTGCCGGAATGTCTGCGCTGGGACTACGACGAGCCGTACCCGAAGAGCTTTCTGCTCTGTGGCGATATGTTCCACTACTGGAACCCCGGCGAAGAAGAGGGGCACGTCGAGGAGATCGACGCGGCGCGCGAGCCCGGTCTGGACCTACTGCTGCTCGACCTCAGTGAGCTGCGCGAGCGCTACGACGCGTCGGTCAGTGCCGTCGAGCGCGGTGAGCGCGAGATCGTGCTGCGGCCGAAGGAGCCCAACGAGTTCGTGGCCGAAGCTACGCTGCGGCTGAACCGCAAGCTCGATCGGCTTTTGGTACTGCGCTACCTGGACCCCGAGGGAAGTGTCACCGAGTTCGCGATCTCGGGGGTGACCGCGGGAGCTGCCGTCGGTACATTCAATCCGCCCGACGGGGTCGAATGGCTCGATGAATGGTAGAGCCGGGCGTCGGGCGCGAACGTATACTCCGATCCGAGGCTCTGTGCGACTGCGCCGAATTCTGCCTTGTCTCGCCCTGGTGAGTGTGGCGCTCGCGGCCTCGCTCCCTCTGCATGCCCGCCCGCGGCGCGGGGACCGGGTTGTGGTCAGCGGCGTGGTGCTCGATAGCGCCGGCGAGCCCCTCGGCCATGTCGACGTCGTGCTCACTGCAGGCAAGTCCAAGTTCGCTCTCTCGAGCTTCAGGCGCACGGTCACCGGCGAGGCTCGCGTCGATGCGACCAGCGATGAAGAGGGAGGCTTCGCTCTCGGTTGGACCTGGAATCCCTACTACAACGTCTTTCGTCTCGATGCGGTAATTCGCGTGCGCGGCCCCGGTGGCGGCTGGCTCGAGGACGTCGTCGGCAGCGTCGACGTGACACAGGACTTCGATGCCGGCGGGGCGGTCTCGGTCGAGCGCGTGATCGAGCATCTCGAGGTGCTCGAGGAGGTTCGCGCCTTCATCAGCTCGCTCGAGACCGAGGATCTCCGCGCAACCTATGAGGACATGGGCAAACCGGATAGAGTCGACCGGCTCGAGCTGGCGAAGGGCGTTGAGGTCGCTTGGTGGTATTTCCGGCGGGGTCGCTCCTACCATTTCCTTGACGGAGACCTCGAAGAAGAGGTCGAGTTCGAGCCTCTACAAAGGCGATTCTGAGACGCGAGAATGACTGATCTGCCGCAGGAGGCGCTCGTCCACACAGAGGATGAGGCCGGTCGACAAGCTCAGTTTCTCGCCCTCGTGGCCGACAAGTTGGCCGCCACCGAGATCGAGTTGCGCCAGTACCTGGCGTCGGACGTGCCGTTCATCGATCAGGCGTGCGACTACATGGCGACCAGTGGCGGCAAGCGGGTGCGGCCAGCACTTCTGCTGCTGACTTCGCAGATGCTCGGCCACGACGGCGAGGAAGAGATCACCTACGCCGCCGTCATCGAGCTGATCCACACGGCGAGCCTGATCCACGACGACATCATCGATCACGCCACCCTGCGCCGCGGTGCCGATAGCGTCAATCACCTGTGGGGCAACAGCCGCACGGTGCTGCTTGGCGACTGGATGTACACGACGGCCATGAACATGGCCTTGAGCCACGGCAATCTCGAGGTGATTCGGCGGCTGTGCGTGGCAACTTTGAAGATGATCGAGGGCGAGCTTCTGACCCTCGAGCGCCTCGGCTCGGTGGACCTCACCACCGAGGAGTACTTCCAGATCATCGAGCGCAAGACCGCTCACCTGTTCGCCGCCGCGTGTGAGATTCCGACCCTGATCGCGCCGACGGTCGCCGGCTCCGAGGCGGTGCTGTCGAGCTACGGCCACCAGCTCGGCATCTGCTTTCAGCTGGTCGACGATCTCTTGGACTTCACGGCCACCGAGGACGAGCTCGGCAAGCCCGTGCTCTCCGATCTGCGCGAGGGCAAGCTCACCCTGCCTCTGATCCTAGTGCTCGGCCGCTCGGGGAGTCGCGAGAAGGATCTGGTGCGCTCGGTTCTCGAGGACCGCAGCTTCGATCGCGTTGCGCCCGAGCAGATTCTCGAGCTGGTCGAGTCGGCAGGCACGCTGCAGGAGGTCGAAGAGATGGCTCGTTGCCGCGCCAGCGAGGCGCAGCAGGTATTGGAGCTGTTCCCCGACGTGCCCGCACGCAGTGCCCTCGAGTACACGCCAGAGTTCATCCTCAGACGGCGCGCCTAGCCGCGGGCGGTCGCTCACTGCTGTGGCGCCGCCAAGCCGAAGACGCCGCCGTGTCGCTTCTTTCTCCGCTCGGCGTCGATTGCGGCCAGCTCGCGGGTGACGGGCACGACGCTGGGCTCGAGTGTCTCGGGCAGGGCGCCCCACAGGCGAACGTAGCGGAAGCTCGCCGCCTCGGCCTGCGTCCAGAACCGCTGGCCCTGGACTCGGGTGATGCGAATCGGGTCTCGCGCCTCGTGCTCCTCGGTGCCGAAGCTGGCGAGGATGCGGCGAGGGCCGCGTGCGAGCCCGTCAAGGCGAAGGTAGCCGGTGACGGCTTCGCCAAAGTCGAAGAGTTGGCCCCGTCGACCGGTTCCGCCGGGGCTCCGGGGCCCCTCGCGAATGTCGCGGCCGCCGACTGGGCGGTGCGTGCTATCGGCGTCAGCGGCGTCTGTGTAGTTGGGCCGAATCGGTCCGGGGCTTGGCGCTCCCCAGGCTCCGGTCGGTGCCGTTTGCCAGACAACGGGGGCGGCACCCGCCTCGGATGGCTCCGCTCCGTCCAACAGGCCGTGGGCTCGGTCGTGGATGCTCCATTCATCATCGGTGCGCAGCACGAGGCTGCCGTCGATACTGTCGGTCGCGGTCGCGAGAAACCCCCCGGCGCCGCGATCGCTGCGCAGCTCGATGACCAGGCGGTTGGGCCCGGGGCGGACCAGGCTCTGCACGGCGTAGACGTCCATCTCGGACCCCGGCACATAGGCCCCCGACCCGAAGCGCTGGCCGTTGAGATAGGCGACGTACGACTCGTCTGCCAGGATGTGGACGCGTAGATCCGCCGGCAGCGGGTCCAGTTCGAAGTCGCGCAGGGCGTAGAAAGCGACGCCGTCGGTCTCGCGTAGCGCGTCCGGCGCCCAGATCCACTGCGCTCCTTGGGTGGGCAGCAGATGCCGGGCCACCACTAGCCGCGCGCTGCGCACCGTGAAGCCCGCCAGAACGAGTGTGGCGGCCATGAGAAGGGTTCGTTTTCGCCCCATTTTCGCGCTCCGCGCGGTCGGTCGGGGCCAATCTAGCATCGGCCTGGCCCGCGCTGGACTCGCTGCGAGTCTGCCTATACAGTTGGAGGTGTCCCCCCGCGCCTCGGCAGATTCTTACAGTGAAGTTGCGGTCGTCGGTGCCATCCCGGCACGTTACGCATCTACGCGTCTACCCGGCAAGGCGCTCCTGCCGCTGGCCGGACGACCCCTCATCGAACACGTCTACCGGCGCGCCCGTTTGGTGGAGGATTTCGAGGACGTGATCGTTCTCACCGACGATCAGCGCATCGTCGACGCGGTCGAGGGATTCGGAGGCACTTGCGAGATGACTCCGGCGGACTGCCCCAGCGGAACCGATCGGGTGGCTTTCGCCGCCCGCGGTTGGAACGCGGCCGCGGTGGTGAACATTCAGGGCGACGAGCCGATGATCGACGTCGCGGAGCTGGCCGCCATCGCTCGCTACCTCAAGGACCATCCCGACGATCCGATGGTCACTCTGGCCACGAAATGCCCGTCCGATCTCATCGACGACCCCAACGCGGTGAAAGTCGTCGTCGATCGGACCGGATACGCCTTGTATTTCAGCCGTGCTTCGATACCGTACGCCCGCGATGAACGGGTGGCAGATCCCCTATTGCACGTGGGCGTCTACGGGTACCAGCGAGAGGTACTCCTCGAGCTGGCTGACCTTCCCCCGACCCCGCTCGAGCAGACTGAGCAGCTCGAGCAGCTACGGGCGCTGGAGAACGGCTATCGGATTCGTGTTTTGGAGGCTTCCAAGCCTTCTATAGGAGTAGATACGCCGGAGGATCTGGAACGAGTCGCCAATCTGATGATGGAGGAGAGACAGTGAGGATCGAACAGAGCGAGCGCGAGCGAGCCGCGTCCGTCTGCGGGCGCAAGAGTGATGTCAGCGTAGGGAGTGGTACCTACCACTCCCGGAGGTGACCGACTTGGCGACGAAGTACATCTTCGTAACTGGCGGTGTGGTTTCGAGTTTGGGGAAGGGGGTGGCCTCGGCTTCGGTCGGAGCGATTCTGGAGGCCCGCGGCTTCTCCGTGACCTTGATGAAGCTGGATCCGTACGTGAACGTGGACCCGGGAACCATGTCGCCGTACCAGCACGGCGAGGTGTTCGTTACCGACGACGGGGCGGAGACCGATCTCGACCTGGGCCACTACGAGCGGTTCACCAATACCGTGACCTCGAAGCGCCACAACTACACCACGGGCAAGATCTACGAGGCGGTGATCTCGAAGGAGCGTCGGGGTGACTACCTGGGCTCGACCGTGCAGGTCATCCCTCATGTCACCGACGAGATCAAGGCGGCGATGTTGCGCCTCTCGGGTGCCGCCGACGTCGTTATCGTCGAGATCGGTGGCACGATCGGTGACATCGAGTCGCTGCCCTTCGTCGAGGCTATCCGTCAGCTCCGCCTCGAGCTCGGGCGCAACAACGCCGCCAACCTGCACCTGACCCTGGTGCCCTACATCGCCGCCGCCGACGAGCTGAAGACCAAGCCGACCCAGCACTCCGTGCGCGAGCTGCGTGAGATCGGCATCTCGCCCGATGTCTTGCTCTGTCGGGTCGATCGCCACCTATCGAAAGAGCTCAAGAGGAAGATCGCACTGTTTTGCAACGTCGAGCCCGACCACGTGATTGCCGCGCGCGACGTCGATACCGTCTACGAGGTGCCGCTGACGTTCGTCCGGGAGGGGCTCGATCAGATCCTCCTCGATCAACTCAACCTGCCGCAGCACAAGCGCGACCTCACGCGCTGGGAGGGCCTGGTAAGCCGCATCAAGAACCCCAAGGGCAGCGTGCGCATCGGCATGGTGGGTAAGTACGTCGAGCTCCCCGACGCCTACAAGAGCCTCAACGAGGCGCTCTTTCACGGCGGCATCGCCAACGACGTAGCGGTCGAGATCGTCTACATCAACGCCGAGGAGGTCGAGGAAGAGGGTTTTTCGCGCGACCTCCTCGACGTCGACGCCCTGCTCGTGCCAATCGGCTTCGGCCCGCGCGGCACCGAGGGGAAGATCCGCGCCATCCGCTATGCGCGCGAGAACCGGGTGCCGTTTTTCGGTATCTGCCTCGGTATGCAGTGCATGGTGGTCGAGTACGCCAGAAACGTGTGCGGGATCGAGGACGCGACTTCGTCTGAGTTCGATGAGGATGCCTCCGAGGCGGTTATCTACAAGCTCCGCGATCTGCTCGGGGTCGATGAGCTGGGTGGCACCATGCGCCTCGGCGCCTGGCCCTGCAACCTGATAGAGGACACCCTGGCGCATCGGGTCTACGGCACGACCGAGATAAATGAACGGCATCGCCACCGCTACGAGGTCAATCAGAAGTATCTCGACACGCTGAAGGCCCACGGGCTGAAGGTGTCGGGGCTGAGTCCCGACGGCAAATTCGTCGAGATGGTCGAGCTCGAGGACCACCCCTGGTTTCTCGGCTGCCAGTTCCACCCCGAGTACAAGTCCAAGCCCTTCGACCCGCATCCGCTGTTCGTCTCCTATGTCCGCGCCGCCGTCGAGGCGAGTGTCGGCCGTGACCGTGGCCACGCGGAGCGGCTGCCGGCCCAGGAATCGCAGGCCGCGGAGATGACCGACGGGTAGGCGGGCCAGCGAGCTGGCGTCATGAGTGTTGAGCTGGCGCCGGGCATCGTGGTCGGTGGGGACACGCTGCCCTGGATCTCAGGGCCGTGCGTTATCGAGACGGAGGAGCTGGCGATCCGGAGCGCTCAGAGCCTTGCCGCGATCTCGAACCGCCTCGGTCTGCCGCTGATCTACAAGTCCTCCTTCGACAAGGCCAACCGCTCGTCGCTCGAGAGCTTTCGGGGGCCCGGGCTCGAAGAGGGTCTGCGGATTCTGCGCATCGTCAAGGAGACCACCGGCTTGGCGGTGGTGACGGATGTCCACGAGCCCGCTCAGTGCGAACGGGTCGCCGAGGTTTGCGACGTTCTGCAGATTCCGGCGTTTCTGTGCCGACAGACCGATCTGCTGGTGGCCGCCGCGCGCACCGGCCGTGGAGTGGCGGTGAAGAAGGGGCAGTTCATGGCGCCGGCAGACATGCTGCGCTGCGTCGAGAAGGTGCGCGAGTCGGGCAACGCCAAGGTCGTGGTCATCGAGCGAGGCTCGAGCTTCGGCTATCAAAATCTCGTCGTCGACATGCGTAGCTTCGAGTGGCTGCGCCGCGACGGGATCGCGGTGATTTACGACATCACCCACTCGCTCCAGCTCCCCGGAGCCGGCGAGCGCGAGAGCGGCGGGACGAGCGAATACGCCGAGCCGCTCGCCCGAGCGGCGGTGGCAGCCGGCGCCGACGGCGTTTTTCTCGAGACCCATCCTGACCCTGACAACGCCCTGTGCGACAGCGCGGTGCAGATCGAGCCGGAGCGTGCCGAGTCGTTGCTATTCTCTCTGGCCTCGATCCGCCGCACGCTGCTGGCGGAGGGGCCCCTGGTGTGAGCTCACACGGTTCCGAGTTCGCCGGAGCGCAGGCCCGCCGGGCGGCGCTGCGAGTGCTCGAGATCGAGTCGGCGGCGATTCGCGGGCTCGTCGACCAGCTCGACGAGAGCTTCGAGGCGGCGGTGGCGTTGTTGCACGGGTGCTCGGGCCGTGTGATCTGCACCGGCATGGGCAAGAGCGGCCTGGTCATGCGCAAGGTCGCGGCGACGCTGTCGTCGACCGGCACGCCGGCTCTCTTTCTGCATCCGGGCGAGGCCATCCACGGCGATCTCGGCGCTGTCATGGAGGGCGACGTGGTGCTGGGCGCCTCGTTTTCCGGGCGCACCGACGAGCTGCTGCGCCTGGCCGAGGTTCTGCAGCGCCTAGCCACCCCGCTCGTCATCCTCACCGGCGACGCCGCTAGCCCGCTCGCGACCCTCGCCGATATCCATCTCTCGACCGCCATCGACCAGGAGGCATGCCCTCTGAACCTGGCGCCCACCGCGTCTACGGCCGCGCAGCTGGCGCTGTGCGATGCGCTGGCGATGGCCCTGGCAGAGGTCAGCGGCTTCAGCACCGAGGATTTTGCTCGCCTTCACCCCGGCGGACAGCTCGGGCGGCAGCTACGTACCGTGCGCGGATCGATGCATCCCGCCGACCAGGTGGCGCAGGTGAGGGCCACGACCCCGCTTCGCGAGGTGGTTGCCGCGATCACTGAACATGGCTTCGGCATCGCCGCGGTCGTGGTCGACGACCGGGACCTCGCCGGTGCTATTACCGACGGCGATCTGCGGCGCCTGATCGGTGGCGGGCAGGACCTATTCGCACTGACCGCGGCCGAGTGCATGACTGGCAGCCCGAAGACGATCGGCGCCGATGTGCTGGCATCTGCTGCGCTGAAGCAGATGGAGGACCACAAGATCACCGCGCTCTTCGTGGTCGACGAAGCGGGTCGTCTGGAGGGGCTGGTCCACCTCCACGACCTCTGGCGTCTCGAGCTCTTCTAGCGCCCCTGCGCAGGCTCCTAGTCTCGATCTTTGTCGCGTTTGCGGGTGACGACCGCCGCAGCTGCGACGCCGACAAGGTAGAGGAAGATGGTCGGGATCGCGAAGATGGCGAGATTGATCGGATCGCCGGTCGGGGTGATGACCGCTGCGACCACGAAGATGAGCAGCACAGCCCAGCGAAAGTTGCGCATCAGAAACCGCGGCGTGACGACGCCGATCGAGGCCAGGGCGAAGATGAATATCGGCAGCTCGAACATGACCCCCATGCCGAGGATCATGGTCAGTAGGAAGCTGAAGTAGCTCGAGCCGGTTATCTGGGCCTCGAAGTTGTCCTCACCGAGCGTGATGAGGAAGTCGATGGCGAACGGGAAGGCTCCGTAGAATGCGAACAGGCCACCGGCGAGAAAGAACATCGAGCCGCAGAAGACGAAAGGAATCGTGTAGCGCCTCTCGTGGCCGTAGAGGCCCGGAGCGATGAACCTCCAGACCTGGTAGAGGAGGTAGGGCGAGACCGCGAATACGCCCACCAGCGCGGCGACCTTCATATAGAGAAAGAGGACGTCGGTGGGCCTGAGAAAGATGAGCTTCTTGCCCTCGGGTAACACGTTGAGGATCGGCACCTCCAGGAAGGCGTAGATGTCCTTGGCGAAGCCGAAGCAGACGGCGAAGGCGACGAAGAGTGCGATAACGCTGCGGATGATGCGGCTGCGCAGCTCCTCGAGATGACCGATCAGGGTCATCCTCGGCAGCTCCTCGTCCGGTGGGTCGCCACTGTCGCCGCCCTCGAGCAGCTCAGGTGGCTGCGCGATCACTTCCTGGATCTCCGCCTTGCCGGGCTCCGTGGCGGTGGCCTCTGCCTCGCCCGACGGCGCTGCCTCCTCCGGCGACTCCTCTTCGGGCTCGCCTTCGGGAAGCTCGTTCGGCTGCGATCCCGTCTCGGTCACCGGTTCTGCCTCTGATGTCTGCTATGAGATGCCCGTCCGCGTGCAGCCGGCCGGCGCCACCGGCGGTCTACGCCGGGGTGGTCGGCCTCGCCGCGGCCGTGGGCGAGTCGTCGTCAGACGGCTTCGTTTCCTTGGGCTTGTCGAGCGTGCTCTTGGTCTCTTCGGCGTGGACTTCTTGCTCGATCGACCGCTTGAGGTCGTTCGTTGCCCGCTTGAACTCGCCGAGGCTACGCCCGAGCGTCTTGCCGATCTCCGGCAGCTTGCGCGGGCCGAAAATCAGCAGCGCCAACATCAGAATGATGGCGATTTCTTGAAAGCCCAGCGATCCGAACATCAAAAGGGATGATGGATGTCGCTGGGTGGATTTGTCAAGCACGGATGCAGATCGGCAGACCGATCTGCTGCGCGCTTCCGCTTCGCGTCTGGCGACCCTTTGGTAAGCTGCGCCCTTCATGCGCAAACCCTGGCGACTCGCTGCAGCGACCCTCTTCGTACTGGCTATCGGGTTCGGCATGCTGGCTGGCGACGGTCTGCTGGCGCTTAGCGATCAGGCGCGCGACAACCTGCGCCTGTACACGGAGGTGATCGAGACCTCGCGCGCTGTCTATGGCGCCGAGGTTAGCTATAAGGACTTGGTCTACTCGTCCGTGCGAGGGATGCTGCGGGGCCTCGATCCGCACACTAACTTCCTCACTCCCCAGTCCTACACGTCGATGCGCGATCGGCAGCAGGGGTCGTTCTACGGTCTCGGCATCCTGGTCGGTGTACGCGGCGGCAAACTCACCGTCATCACGCCGATCACCGGCAGCCCCGCCTACCGGCTCGGCATGCAGGCAGGCGACGTCATCGGCTTGATCGAGGGCGATGCGACCGAGACCATGAGCCTCGACGAGGCGGTGTCGCGGCTCAAGGGGCCGAAGGGCTCGGAGGTGACGATCACGATCTTCCGCCGCGGGCTCGACGATCCCCTCGATCTGACGATCGCCCGCGCGGAAGTGACCCAGGACACGGTGCAGCACGAGTACATGCTCACGGAGGACACCGGCTACGTCCAGATCCGCGACTTCTCGCGCTCGACCGGTCGTGAGGTGGCCGTTGCCCTAGCCAATCTCAAGGCTGCGGGGATGAAGCGTCTGCTTTTGGATCTGCGCGGCAATGGCGGTGGGCTGCTCGATCAGGCGATCGAAGTGGCCGATCAGTTCGTGCCTGGCGAGTCGAAGATCGTCGAGACTCGCGGTCGCATCCGCAGCTCCCACAGCCAGTACTTCTCTTCTGGCAAGTACGAAGAGCTCGGGCTACCGGTGGTAGTGCTGGTCAACGGTGGTACCGCGTCGGCGGCAGAGATCCTGTCGGGGGCGATTCAGGACCACGACGTGGGTCTGGTGCTGGGCGATCCGACCTGGGGCAAGGGGCTGGTGCAGACCGTCTACACCCTGCCTTATGGCGCCGCGGTCGCGCTGACCACGGCCAAGTACTACACACCTTCGGGCCGGCTGATCCAGCGCGACTACAGCTCCTATTGGAACTACTACACCGACTACGGTGACGACGAGGACGGCGAGAACGGCGAGGGAAGGCCGGTCGACGAGTTGGAGGTCTACTTCACGGATCTGGGCCGCAAGGTCTACGGAGGTGGCGGCATCACGCCCGATGTCCGGTTGTCCCCCGAGGCCCCGCCTGTGTTTCTGCAGTTCCTGCGCAGCCGCGCCGCCTTTCTGAACTTCGCCGTCGACTACACCAGTCGCCACACCGTGACCGACACATCGTGGCAGCCGGGTGACGCCGAGCTCGACGATCTCGTCGAGTGGCTCAAGTCGGAGAAGCTCGGGAAACCCGAAGAGATCGACGAGGCCTTCGCCGAAGAGGCCGCGCGCGAGCAGGCGCTGGTCCAGATCCGCTCCGAGGTCTTCAACTCGGTCTTTGGTGTGACGGAGGGCCACCGGGTGCTCGCCAACGCCGACAAACAGATTCAGAAGGCGATTGAGCTTTTCCCGCAGGCGTTGGAGCTTCTGGAAACGCGCGAAGCGCTGCGCTCGCGCCCTGTCGAGAGGGCCAACCAAGTAGCGCGCGTCCGCTGAGACGGCGCGTTCGCACCAGCCTCAGAAGGCTAGTGCTGCGCGCGGTGGCGCGGTCCGGTTTCTCTGCTAGAGTCTCGGCCTTCCTTCCTGCTGGTTTTTCCGGCTCGCATCTTCTCTATCGCCGCCTTCGCTCCCTCCACTTGGAGGGGTGCGGATGTCCCAGTCGAGCGATCTGGAGGTTTTTGTCGACTGTCTTCATGGTTCGGAGGACGGTCGGTGGGTACGGTTCTTTGAGCGTTTCGGTGAGCGGGTGCGCAGCGGCGTTGCGCGGGCGCTGATGCGCATGGATCAGCGTGTCTGCCGTGACGAGATCGACGATCTGGTCCAGGATGTGTACTGTCGACTACTGGAGCGTTGTGGCGACGGCCGGGTCGACTTTCGCGGCTCGTCTTGGCGAGGCTGTGCGCTACTTGCAGCGGGTTTGCGAAAGCGTGGTCGTTGACGCGTTGCGCTCACGGCGCACTCTGAAACGCGGCGGTTCGTTGCTGCTGGTCGAGCTCGAGTCGGCGGGCGAGAATGGTGCCGAGATGATTGTCGATACGGCTCCCACTCCCGAGACGCTGGCGATTCGCCGGGAGCTGCGCGAGAGCGTGCTGGCGTCGTGTCGTGCCTGCTTCCGCCGGGCGCAGCTCGAGCGCGATGTGACGATCTTCGAGAAGGCGGTTCTCGACGGCTGGACCAGCCGGGAGATTGCGGCGGAACTCGACTGCGGTTTGAAAGCCGGGAGCATCGACTCGCTGGTGCATCGTCAGCGCAAGAGGCTGCGCGAACGGGGCATCGCCCTACCTCGCCGCGGACCCGCTACGATGTCGCGACCGAGAGGGGGGGACGCGTTGTGAAGATCTTCAGCTCCGAGCTGTGCCTATCTCACGAGGTGCCGGCCGGCTTTCCCGAGGCGCCCCAACGTCTGCGGGGGATCCGCGAGCGTCTTGTCGCCGACGGTCACGACCTGGTCGATGTCGGAGCGCGAGATGAGCTGTGGGTCGATCGTGTGCATCGCCTGCACGACGAACGCTACGTCCAGCGCTTCCGGAATGCCGTCGATCGCGGCGACGAGCTGTTCGACTCTTCCGACACCCCCCTCTCACCTGGTACCTGGATCGCGGCCACCACCGCGGTGCAGGCGGGCCTGGATGCGGTCGACGCCGTCTTCGGTGGCGCCGCGCCGCGTAGCTTCGTCGCCGCACGTCCGCCCGGCCACCACGCCGAGCGCGATCTGGCGATGGGCTTCTGCTACTTCAACACCCTCGCCATCGCCGCTCAGTACGCGCAGGACGCCTACGGTGTCGAGCGGATCGCGATCTACGACTTCGACGTCCACCACGGCAACGGCACCCAACACCTGTTCGAGGAGCGCTCGGACATCTTCTTCGCCTCGGTACACCAGTACCCGTTCTACCCCGGCACGGGTGCGGCCACGGAACGCGGCAAGGGCATCGGAGAGGGCACCACTGTCAACATCCCGCTCTCCGCAGGTTCCGGCGACGAGGCCTACGCCGAGGCCATCGAAGCCAAGATCTACCCCGCGATCGAGGCGTTCTCGCCCGACGTCCTGTTCGTCTCAGCCGGCTTCGACGCCTGGCAGAACGACCCCCTAGGCGGTCAAAGAATCACCGAACAGGCCTTCAGAACCTGGGGAAGCCAGATCCGAGACATCGCCGAGCGCCACAGCAACGGCAAGATCATCAGCGTCCTAGAGGGAGGCTACGACCTGGACGCCCTACCCAATCTGGTCGCCGCCTACCTGGATGGTATCGAGGGCACCTAGCGTTCCCCGCCCATCCCGTAGTGACCGCCACGACCGCCGCTAGCGCATCTTTTCTTCGACGAACTCGACGTGCTTGCGGACTCTGGGGTCGTACTTCTTGAGCTTCAGCTTCTCGTTGGAGAGCTTCTTGTTTTTCGTGGTTGTGTAGAAGTAGCCCGTGCCGGCGCTCGAGACGAGCTTGATCTTGTCGCGTGCCATGCCGTCGTCTCCTGGTGTTCGTGGATTCGTGCGGTTGGGGGGTGGAAACTGGCGGGGCCGACGGGACTCGAACCCGCGACCTCTGGCGTGACAGGCCAGCGTTCTAAACCAACTGAACTACGACCCCGACTTCCTGACCCCGTTTGCATTTGCGCTCCCTGGAGCGCCCGTTGTCCTGGTGGGAGGTGGGGGACTCGAACCCGCGACCCCCTGCGTGTAAAGCAGGTGCTCTAACCAACTGAGCTAACCTCCCTCACCGCCAGGGCGAGTGATGATACGGGGGAGCAAGCGGCCAAGTCAACGAGATCTGGCCAAGTCGGAGGTGAGTTCCGCGTGACACAATAGCCGCCCCAAAAACGGATTCGAACAACCTTCAGGGAGACGAACCATGCACGAAGTTCCTGCGCTGTCCTATGCGTTCGATGCGCTCGAGCCGCATATCGATGCGCGCACGATGGAGATTCATCACGACAAGCACCACGCCGCCTACGTGACGAATCTGAATGCCGCGCTCGAGGGCCACACGGACCTGCAGGCACTCAGTGTCGAGGATTTGCTGCGTGGGTTCGCCGACGTTCCCGAAGCGATCCGCGGGGCGGTGCGCAACCACGGTGGGGGCCATGCCAATCACTCATTGTTCTGGGACGTGACGGGTCCCGGCGGCGGTGGCGCTCCGAGCGGCGACCTCGCAGCGGCGATCGATGGAGCCTTCGGCAGCCTGGACGAGTTCAAGCAGAAGTTCGGTGCCGCGGCCGGCGGTCAGTTCGGCTCCGGTTGGGGCTGGCTGGTGGTGAGCAACGGCAGCCTCGCGGTGGAGGCTCGACCCAACCAGGACAGTCCGCTGATGGACGGCTCGACCCCGATTCTCGGTGTCGACGTCTGGGAGCATGCCTACTACCTGAACTACCAGAATCGCCGCCCCGACTACATCGCTGCTTTCTGGAACGTGGTCAACTGGGATACCGTCGCGGCCCGCTTCAGCACCGCCGGGTAACTCGCCCAGCCGGAATCCCGCGGCCGATGCCCGGGTTGAGAAAGGGGAGTCGCCGACAACGGCTACTCCCCCTTTTTTTGTCCCTCTCGTAGGTAGTTGAGCGCCCAGTGAGCGCGCGATGCCATCTCAAAGGGCGAAGCCTTCATTTCGGATACCGCGTAAAGTTTGAATATGGGAAAGCTTGCACATGACTGCCAACTGATTTAGCATGGAGAGATGCAGCTGCTGTCCGCTTTTCAATATTCATTCAAGAGCCTATGTATACACTTCGAATCCTGTTGGCGACGCTAAGGAGATAGTGATGGACAACGCAAGGCCCAACCCCAACGATCGTCACGTGACGAAGGTGTTCAAGGCACTCTCTGACGGTACTCGTCAGCAGATCCTTCAACTCCTCGAGGGTGAGCAGCGGACCGTCGGCGAGATCGTGAAGAAGTTCTCACTTTCGCAGCCCACGATCTCGCGGCATCTCTCGGTGCTGAAAGAGGCCGATCTCGTGATCGACCAGCGCCAGGGACAGAACGTGATTTATCGCCTGAACGATCAGGCATTGGCGACCTCGATGCAAAGCTTCTTCGGCCGCTTTCGTAGCTGCCAAAAAGAGCTCCGCTAGGTCCCGAATTAGATAGTTCTTCGTTTTCCCAAGCCTTGTGCGCCCGCCCGAGCCATCGGGCGGGCTTTCGCGTCTCTGGCCTCGCCCGACAACCCGCCGACCTTCGGTCGCGGCGTTGTGGCCCATCCCACCTTCCTAGCACCGCGTCCGATGCTCGGACACGCTCCTAGGTTGCGGCCGCGACGATGGCCGCGACCAGGTCCTGATCGGTGGGTGAGGGCGCAGTTGCCCGTGGCTCGATCCCGTGCGTGCGAAGCTCGGCGCTCGTAACCGGGCCGATCGAGGCGGCGAGAAGCTTCGCGGGTGCGTCGACCCAGCGCTCGGGCATCACCTCGGCGAGGCCCCGCACGGTGCTCGGGCTGGCGAAGGTCACCCAGCCCCAGTCCTCGCTGTTCCCGAAGAGCTCTGCCGCGCGCCTGGGAGCATCGCGTGGAGTCCGCTTCCGATAGGCATCGACACGGATGACGTCGGCTCCGGCTTCGCGTAGACCCTTCTCCAGGGTCGGGCGGGCATCGGCCGCCTGCGGAAGCAGCACGCGCTGGCGGCGGCTGACTCTGGGAGCTAGCTCGGCCACCAGGCCCTCGGCCCTGCGCTCGGCGGGAACCAGCTCGGCCTCTACGTCGTACTCCGCCAGCGCCAGCGCGGTTGCGGTACCCACCGCCGCGATGTGCAGCCGCTGCGGCAGCGAGCCCGCAGCCTGCATGAGCGCCGTCACTGCGTTCGACGAAGTGAAGACCACCCAGTCGTAGAGTGCCAGCTCGGTTGCGGCGCGCTCTAGCGGCCGGCCGTCGCCGGGTGCGACCACCTCGAGAAGGGCCAGAGCCTCGACCTGCGCACCCGCCTCTTCGAGCCGGGCAAGCAGGGCCGTCGCTTGGTGAGCTGCACGCGTGACAACGACCCGCTGGCCAGCGAGGGGTACCATCTCAGTCGCCCGTGTTCCGGAGCAGATCGTGGGCACCCCGCTCTTGGAGTGTTGCGATCGCGCTGCGAGCGGCTGCACGCGGATCTGCGGCGTGGGCCTCGGCACGGATGCCCGTGCCGCCGCCGACGCGCGGGCCCACAAAAGTGCGGATTCGCCAACCATCGTCCTCAGGACGAGCCCAGGCGGCGAGTGGAAGGGTGCAATCCCCGCCGAACGCGGCCACGACGCTCCGCTCCGCCGCCGATGCTGCCGCGGTTGCAGGGTCGTCGAGTGCGGCGCACAACGCCTGCGCTTCGGAGCTCTCGGCAACCTCGACGGCGAGTGTCCCCTGGCCGGGCGCGGGAATGATCTCCACCGGATCGAGCGCGCTGGCCGGTGCCTCGCTCGACTCGAGGCCGAGCCGCTTCAGACCCGCCATTGCGAGGACCACGGCTGCGGCGCCGAGCTCGCGCCACTTCCGTAGGCGGGTGTCGACGTTGCCGCGGATGTCCTCGATCGCCAGATCCGGCCGCCGGTCGAGAAGCTGAGCGCGGCGGCGCAGCGAGCCGGTGAGAACTCGAGAGCCCTCTGGCAGCCCAGCCAGCGCCGCGTGGCGTCTCCCCACAGCAGCGCGTGGACCCCCCCGCGGCGGATGGGCGGCTATCACCAGGCCCGCGGGCAGCTCCACAGGCAGGTCCTTGAGGCTGTGGACGGCGAGGTCGAGGGAGCCGTCGAGAAGGCCGGCCTCGAGCTGCTCGGTGAAGAGGCCCTTACCGCCGACCTTCGCCAGCGACCCGGCGGTAGTGTCGCCGGTGGTGGTCAGGCCGACGAGCTCGACCTCGAGTCCCGGGTGACATCCCTCAAGGAGCTTCGCGAACTGCCCTGACTGAGCGAGTGCAAGGGCGCTGCGACGAGTGCCGAGACGAAGTTTCACTTCGTGTCCGACTCGTTGTCGTCGAGACGGAAGAGATCCTTTAGGGCGGCGAGGTGGCGGAGGTTCTCCTGCTCTGCACTCTCGCGCAGTTGGGCGCTGGGGTGGTGGAGGATCTTGCGCACGATCGAGCGGGTCAAGACGTCGAGCTGGTCGTGGGTGGTGTCGGGGAACAACGAGCGGTGTTTCGAGATCTCTCGCTGTCGAATCTCTTCAGCTCGGCGATGAAGCTGCGCGACGACGGGCGCGGCCTCCAGGCCGCCGAACCACACCGCGAAACGCTCCAGCTCCTCGTCGACGATCGCCTCGACACCGGCGACCTCCTCTCGACGGCGCTTGAGGTTGTGCTCGATGAGCTGCTTGAGCGAATCGACGTCGTGCAGGAAGACGTTGCCGAACTCGCCTACGGACGGTTCCACGTCTCGCGGCACTCCGAGGTCGACGATCAGAAGCGGCCGTCCCTTGCGCTGGCGCAAGGTCGGCTCCAGATCGTCACGGCGCAGCACGGGCTCCGGTGCACTGGTCGCCGCCACCACCAGGTCTGCCGCCTCCAGCGCCCCGAGACGCTCGTCGAAGCCCAGAACCTGGGCAGTGGGGAACTCGCGCTGGAAGGCCTCGGCACGTTCGCGCGTTCGATTGGCGAGCCGCAGCTCCCCAGCGCCGCGCTCCAGCAGGCTGCGGGCGACGCCGGTCGCGGTCTCGCCGGCACCCAAAACGAGCACCGAGCACTGATCGAGGCCGCGGAAGATGTTGCGAGCCAGATCGACCGTCGCGTAGCCGAACGAGACCGCGCCGGCGCCGATCTGCGTTTCGGCGCGGGCTCTCCTACCGGCGGCGGCCGCGCTTCGGGCCAATCGAGCGAGAACCGCCCCGGCCGTCCCCAGCTGCTCGGCCATCACCGTGGCCTGCTTGACTTGACCGAGGATTTCGGGCTCGCCGAGGACCATCGACTCGAGCCCCGCGGCGACCGACAACAGGTGGCGTGCAGCGGCGTCGCCGCGTTTGACGAAGAAGCGGCCCTCTTCTCCGATCTCAGGCGCGCGGGCGAGAAACACCGTCTCGAGACTCTGCTGGAAGGCATCCAGACCGTCGTGGTGGCGGACGTAGACCTCGGTGCGGTTGCAGGTCGAAACCAACACCGCCTCCTCGATCTCGGGCATGGCGATCAAACCCACGAGCGCGTCCTCAGTCTCCCGCGGGTCGTAGGCCACGCGCTCGCGCAGCTCCAGGAGCGCATGGTGATGGTCGGTCCCCACCACCAGGATCGGTAGTTCGGCGGAGTAGCTACCGGGCAAGCGCGCCATCGTTAGTTGAAGGAGTGGAAGTCGGAGAGCCAGAGGTTGATGGCTACGAACGAGAAGAGCGTGAAGGCGAAACCGGCGAGGCTGGCGATGGCAGTCTCACGCCCCTGCCAGCGTCGCAGTCGCCGCAGCAGTAGAACAGCGGCGTACAGCGCCCATACGACCAGGGTGGCGACGGTCTTGGAGTCCTTGAAGAACTCGCCGGGGACCACCTGAAAGGCCCATACGAAGCCGGTCACCACCGCACCTGTCAGCGCGATGAAACCGACCAGCAGTGCCCCCGACATCATCCGCTCGAGTACTTCGAGCGGCGGTAGTTTGCCGAAAAAGAGCGTGAAGCGACCGGCCTTGAGCTCTCGGTACAGGCGCAGAAATAGGAACGCGTAGCTCGCCGCGACCGCGAAGGCGGCCGAGCTCAGGAGTGCAAGCGAGGCGTGACCGAAGAAGAAGGGATTGCGGAAGAGCTCGCGATCCTCCGGCGTGGAGCCCGACATGAGCGACGCGCCGAGTGCGAAGAGGAAGGCGAGGGCGACCATCCAGAAGCCCGTCGAGGTCTCGTTCCCGAGCCACTCGACGATTGCGTACACCGCCAGGATGGAAAAGGCGACGATCGAGAGCGCCTCTGACACGTTGGCGGCAGGGAAGTGCTGGAAGTGAGCGGCGAGCAGTGTTAGGTAGCCGAGATGCGCGACGAGAACGATGCGCAGTGCCAGGCTCGAGCCACCTGGCAGGAACGAGCGGTTGCCGAAAAACAGGAAACCGTAGTCGACCGCCACCAGCAGGTAGGCGAGCGGTAGGAGCACTGCAGCGGCGTCGAGAACGGCTTCCATGAACTGTGGTTCCACGTCGGGGGCGATTCTACCCGTGTGTTACCGTGTGCGGCCGCCTGAGGAAGCCATGTCCAACGTCGTCGTCATCGGGATGCAGTGGGGGGACGAGGGCAAGGGCAAGGTGGTCGACATACTCTCGCCCGGCTTCGACGCGGTGGTGCGTTTTCAGGGCGGCCATAACGCCGGCCACACCGTCAAGTTCGGAGACGAGCACTTCGCGCTCCATCTGATTCCCTCGGGCATTCTGCGCCCGCAGGCGCACTGCGTGCTGGGTAACGGCATGGTGGTGCACCCGGGTGCGTTTCTCGAGGAAGTCGAGATGCTCCAGGGCCTGGGAGTCGCCATCGACGGCAGGCTCTTCATCTCCAGCCGTGCGTCATTGCTCATGGACGTCCACATCGCCCTGGACAAGAGCCGGGAGGCGGCGCTGGGCGATTTCAAGATCGGTACGACCTCGCGCGGTATCGGCCCGGCCTATGAAGCCAAGGTCGCACGCGACGGGCTGCGCCTGTACGACCTCTTGAGCGACGACTTCGAGGCGCGGGTGGAGGAAGCGATCCGGCGTCGCAGCCGCGAGCTCGGCGATGCGGCTCGTACGCAGGAGTTGGTGGTCGAGGGTCTCGATACGGCACGCCAGTGGCGCCCCCGCATGAAGCCCTACGTGCGCGACACGACGGTGCTTCTGAACGAGTGGCTCGAGGCTGGCGAGAAGGTGCTCTTCGAGGGTGCCCAGGGAACGCTGCTCGACGTCGATCACGGCACCTACCCGTATGTGACGAGCTCCAACACCGCGGCCGGCAACTATAGCCCCGGCAGTGGAGTCTCGCCGTGCACCGCCGACCGTATCGTCGGGGTGCTCAAGGCCTACACCACGCGCGTCGGCGAGGGCCCGTTCCCGAGCGAGCTCGACGACGAGGTCGGCGAGCGTATCCGCCGCCGCGGCAACGAGTTCGGTACCACTACGGGTCGCCCGCGCCGCTGCGGTTGGCTCGACCTGGTCGCGGCGCGCTACGCGCGGCGGGTGAGCGGGGTGGACTCGATCGCACTGACAAAGCTCGACGTCCTCGACTCTCTCGAAGAGATCCCGGTCTGCACCGGCTACCGCATCGACGGCCAGCCGGTCTCGAGCGTGCCCGCGGACGTCACCGATCTGGCGAAGGTCGTCCCCGAGTACGAGACGCTGCCGGGTTGGCGGGCATCGACCGTCGGTACCGTCGATCACGGCGATCTACCCGAGGCGGCGCGCAGCTACGTCGAGTTCATCGAGCGTTTCGTCGGTGCCTCGGTCGATTTGATCTCGACCGGCGCCAAGCGCGAAGAGACCGTGCTTCGCGACCCGGAGCTTTTCCCAGCGCTCCTGGAAGTCGGCTCCTGAGTCGTTTTCGACTCTTCTATACTGCGCCGGGGCCGTTAGCTCAGTTGGTAGAGCGGCGGACTTTTAATCCGCGGGTCGGGGGTTCGATCCCCTCACGGCCCACCATGTAAGTCCAGCAAACGCAATGCGTTCACCTATGTGATGGGGACATGACGCATTTCGGTGGACGCGGTGCGTAGCTCGCGTCGCGCCAACCTCAACTCGCCTTCTTGCCGCCGCCCTCGAGGCCACGCTCGGTCAGCGAAGCCTCGAAGTCGGCCGCCAGGGCCTCGCGGTCGTGGTTGTCGAAGTACCAGCGGATGGACTTGTCGAGGCCGTCCGAGAAGCTGAACTGGGGCTCCCAGTCGAGCAGTCTCTTGGCCAGCTCGTTGTCGGCGACCCGGTTGTAGGGACCCGTGGGCTTGGACGGATCGGGCTGGATCGTCGCCGGATGGTCGCAGCGCTCGAGGATCATCTGCGCCGCCTGCATGACCGAGGTGCGCTCGGTCGTTCCGAGATTCACAGCGGTGCCGTCCTCAACCCGCTCGGCCGCGCGGATCGTGCCCTCGACGATGTCCGACACGTACGTCCAGTTGCGGATCTGCTCACCTGAGCCCCACACCACATACGGGTCCTGCCGCAGGAACGCCCGGCCGATCATCGCGATCACTGCGTGGTTGGCGGGGCAGCGCTCGCCGTAGGCCGTGAAATAGCGCACCGAGGCGCACTTGAACCCGTAGTCATGGTGGTAGGCGCGCAGGGTGAACTCGGCCATCAGCTTCGCCCAGCCGTACATGTCGTCGGCCTCGTAGGGCGGCTTCACGCAATCTTCGGTCAGGTAGAGGATCTCGTCCGGGTTGTGCTGGAGGCTGGTCGGGTAGACGCAGCCCGAAGAGGCGAAGGTCAGCTGCTCGACGCCGGCCCGATGGGACTCCCGGATGACGATGCCGTCGAGCACCAGGTTCGTCGCGCAGGCCGCCTGATGGGTGTCGATGTAGCCGCGGCCGCCGTGCGTCGCGGCGAGGTGGAAGACCACGTTCATGCCCTGGACGGCCTTCGCGGCAGTCGTCGGATCGAGCAGATCCGCCTCGATGAACTCGACCCGGCCGCTCTCCAGCGCCCCCTCGAGGTTCTCGGGAATGCCGCTCGAGAGGTCGTCGACCGCCCGAACCGACGCGCCCCGCGCGACGAGGGCGTCCACCAGATGTGAAGCGATGAACGAGCATCCCCCGGTGACGAGGACGTTCTTCTTGGACCAATCCATGGCAATGGCTCCGTATTCCACAATCGGACGAAAAATTCTGGGAGGACACACTCACCCTCGCAGGCGCCGTCCAAGCGCTTGCGCTTGAGATTTGAAATAGTGAGTGGCCTTTTTCCTGCAAACGGTGCGCGATCTTCCTGCCGCGGCCTAGAATGTGCTACGCCGGCAACCCGAGTTGCCGATCCCCTGCCTGCGGCGTGCGCGTCCTGCCCCAGCCCCCCTGTGCTGAGGGCAACCCGGGGCTCGACTTCCTACCCTGGCGGAGACTTCCACTTGCCTTTGCTCACCCTGGTGCTGTGCTCCCGCAACGACAGCTACGCGGGAAACTCGGTCTGGCAGCTCGAGACGACGCTGAACTTCGCGGCGCACCAGGTCGAATCGCTGGGCTGTGAGCAGGACGTAGAGATTATCGTGGCCGACTGGGGGAGCGCGACCGCTCTGCGAGAAGTTCTCCGACTCTCCCCGGTGGCGGCGCGGATCACACGCTTCCTCGAGATCAGCCCGGGGTTCGCCTCGGAGCTCCAGCAGGACAGCCCCTTCGCCGAGGTCTTCGCCAACAACGCCGCCATCCGCCGGGCGACCGGCGACTTCATCGGCCGGATCGACCAGGACACCCTCGTCGGGGGCTCCTTCTTCGAGCGCTTCCTCGCGGGCCTCCGCGAGTCGGCCGCCGCGCGCCAGCGCTGGTCGGAGGGACTGCTCTTCGTGGGCCGCCGGTCGATCCCGGAGGCGTTCGCCCGAACGACGCCCCCATTCCACGACGTCGTTCGGTACGTCGAGCGCTTCGGTCGTCGCCTGCCCCGCGAGGGACGATTGCAGTCGCCCTGGTTCGACGCGCCCGTGGGCATCGTCATCCTGTCTCGTGAGCTCTGGGAGGCGTACAGGGGCTACGACGAGCGGCTGATCTACTGGGGGTTCATGGAGGCCGACCTGGGCTATCGGGCTACGATCAACCGCTGCGCGTACGACCTCGAGCGCGAGATCGGACTCGATTTCCTCCACCTCGCGCACTCGCGAGCCTGGTTCGCTCCGACCCGGCGCACCATGAACCCGCGTCGCGAGCCCTCCATCGAGGTCCCGAACGACCCCGACTGGGGGCTGGCGACCGTCGAGGTGCCCCTCCGGAAAGCCGAGCCCGCCGAGCCGATCGAATGCGAGTGGGTGGCCGGACCGGGCTCGGGGATATCCGAGGTCCTGGCCGAGGTCGGCCGCCAGAGCGTCCTGACGGCCGCGCGCGTCGGGCGCAGGCTGGTGAAGGTCCTGCTGACAACTCCAGGAGGCGGTGCATAGCCTGATGACTCGAACCAGCCGGGTTGGAAGCGGCCTGCAGGCACCGAGCTAGAGGTAGCCGAGTTCGCGACGCAGGGGCTCGAGGGTTGCCGCGACTCTCTCCTCGATCAGGGGTGCATAGATGGCCGATGGCCTCGCAGCCCTGTCCTGATCGATCTCTCGTGCGATGGAGTCGTTCGTCGGTTGTACACCGAGCCAGCGGCCGACTCCGGCGAGTACACGTCCCGGGGAGGACAGCAAATCCTCGAAACGCAGTTCGTGGTAGCGGTCGTCGAAGTGCTCCAGAGCGTACTTTCGCCCCATCTTGAGCTGATGAAGAGTCGTGAACGCCATACGCAGTGCCGGGGAGTCCTCCAGGCTCCGGGACAGGTCTCTCCCGCTGTGCCGGTACGCCTCCCGAATCGCCAACCGGCCGATCGTGTTGTCGAGTCGCGCAGTCATATGGGTACGTCGCAGGCAGGTAGTCAGAGGATCGCGGATCAGATGGAGATAGCGTGCGCGGGAGAAGGCCTGGTCGAGTTCGGGGAGAATCAGCAGGCTTTCCGGAAGCTTGAATCCCCACAGCAACGGACGCGACGGAGCTCGTTCGAGCATCTCCGCAGCCGCAAGTCGAATCCGGGGAACGATCCCTTCTTTCTGCCAGCCCACTCGATGGAGGTGTCTGTTCAGGACGGCCATGTAGATCGCCCGGACCATCTCGGACGAATCGCCCGAGAGACTGACTTCGTTCCCCAGGAACACACCGGCATCGCGCGCGAGCGAGGAGACGAGTCGCGAGCCGGAACCGCCTCTCGAGAGCAAGATCACGGGCTCCTCTAGACTTCGACGGATGTCTTCGGAGAAGCGAACATGATCCCACTGGGGGGCATGTTGGTCAGAGGACCTCCATTCGGGCCATTTGATTGCAAGGTATTCCTCGCAGCAATCCCAGTCAGCCGCGAACGAAGGCAGCTCACGGCCCACGATCTTGGGCGATTCCTCTCGGACCGTGATCGTCATGCCTTGCTCATTCGCGTACTTGTGGATCGTCGGCGCGTTGATCACGTAGGTTCTGAGACCGCGCTCACCTAGCGTCGACGCCAGGTCGCGACCAATTCCATGAATGGAGGGAAGAAACTCGTCGAGGCGCAGTCCCGTGGATCTTCTGAACAGCATCAGTTGTTCGTCGATGGTGCGGACCGGCTCGAAGTCTCGCTCCGAGAAGGTGTTTCGGTAGACATAGGGATCGCTCCAGTGCCCGATCAGATCGTTCCGGGCATCCCATCCCACCGACCCAAGCAAACCCCAATCCGGATCAGACCCTTCAAGCTCGGAGAGCGATCGCTCTAGCCGTTGCTGCCAACCGGTCGGCAGCAGGACGTCCTCGTGGACCACTGCGATCAGCTCGTTTCGCGCCCGTTCCAGTCCGGCGTTGATCGCCTGTCCGAGGTTGTCGAAGAAGAGATTCTTACGATTGTCAATCGTGATCAGCTCGTTGAGTGCGTCGTGGACGCACTCAGAGCGCAGGATGTTGTGGAGGTAGTCATCCGAGAATCGGACGGTAACGAAGCTGATCGGACGGCTCGCGTCGGACCCTGCCGGGTGGATCTTGGGGTATTGACGCTGGCTCAATTCTGGATGACCGTCAGCTGGCGCGAGCCTTCTCGGGCCGCGAGTATTATGGCGCAGCCATCCCCGACGCCCTCTTGAGTCAAGCGAGAGCCTACGAGATACCAGCCCCGTCGCCGTGACTAGGACCTTCGTGATCGTCGTCGGCTGTCAAAGGAGTGGCACGACGCTCGTCGGGCAGATCTTGGGGGCGCACCCGAAGGCGGTTCTGCTTGACGAGGAGGACGGTCTCTACGACTGGGCCTTCGAAGCACTCGGGAAATGGAAACTGGTCAAGGATAGGGTCACTTCGGACGAGGTGTGTCGTCGAGCGAGTCGAGAGTACGCGAGAGCCCTTGAGTGTTTCGACTCCCCCGGGCACCTCCTCCAGCACATTCGCTTTGTGGTCTTGAAGGCTCCCAACCTGACGTACAGCTGGCGGGAGAGCTCCCGCCTCGCTTCGGCACGGGTGGTGTATGTCTTTAGAGATCCGCGAGCCATCGTGGCCTCGATGAGGAGGCCGCGTCGCGCCGTTCGTCGCCAATCAGGCCCGCTTCCTGCGAGCCCACCCGGAGGCGCTGGCTGCGCACGAGCAGACCGTTGCGTGTTGGGATGACGCGCCCGTTGCCATGCACTTCCGGATGGCCGAGGTCGCGGGCGTCAAGATGTCGTTCCCGATCCGTTTTGAGGAGGAGGGGCTGGAGGTGACTCGTGTTCGCCATGTGCCGCTCATGGCTTGGCCCGAACCAGAAACCCATCGGCTGATGAACGCGGTAGGCATGTCTCAGCCAAGGAGCGTCGCTCACCCGCGGTCTATGTCGAGCTGGCTCCGGGAGGGACCGTGCGGACTCGTGCGGTGGACACGCTGAGCCGGTTGGCTTGGCTGGAGGAGATCCAGGAATCGGAGGGGCTCGAGATGGTTCGCCGCGCCAGTGCGATACCTGGGTTCCCCGCCCTGGCTGGCTGAGATCGTCGG
>JAYZDP010000228.1:0-17931 GCA_036337765.1 Acidobacteriota bacterium | reverse complement strand
AGATCCAGTTCGACAACCTCGACACCCTGCCGGGCGTCGTCGACATCGGCCGCGGTTCGCCGGTCGGCGTGGCCTTCTATCGCCACGACGTCTACCCCCGGCGCTACCGCGGCGCCTATTTCATGGGCGACTGGTCGCGGGGGCGGATCCGGGTGCTGTTCCCCGAACGCTACGGCGCTACTTGGGGAGGAGAGCTTCACGACTTCGTCCTCGGCGAGCCGCTGAACGTCACCGATCTCGATATCGGCCCCGACGGCCATCTCTACTTCGCTACCGGCGGTCGTCAGACCTCGGGCGGGTTGTATCGCGTCACCTATGACCGGACGAGCTACGGTTTCGAGAGCCCCGACGGGGACCCGTCCGTGGGACTGGCGGTGGCCCAGGCAATGCCGCGCTCGGCCTGGGGTCGAACCGCGCTCGAAAACCTCCGCGACCGAGCCGCGGAGGCCTGGCAGCCGGGTCTGAGAGGCGTGATCGGCAACGCAGATCTCCCCTCCGAATGGCGGCAAAGCGCCCTCGAGCTGCTCTGGCTCGACCGACCGCGCCCCAGGCTGGACATGCTCGCGGGCCTCCTGGCCGACCCCGACCCGGGGCTGTGGGCAGCAGCCGTCACCCTGTTGTCGACGTTCGATCTGCGCACGGGCCTCGAGCGACTGCAGCCCGCCTTCGAGGACTCCGACCCGCTGGTGCGGCGCAGGGCAGCCGAATCTCTGGTCCGCATGGGAGTGACGCCGTTTCTCTCACATGCTCTGAACACCGAGCTGCACGACCTGCTGGCGGGGCTGCTCGACGATCCCGACCGCTTCGTTCGCTACGCCGCCCGCGAGGCGCTGGTGTTGTTCGACCCGGACCTCTGGCTGCATCACGTCGAAGCGACGCTCGATGCTCCTGGTCACGGCACCTTCGAGGGCATTCTCGCGCTCGTGCTGCGTCCCGACGACGAGGCGAGCTGGGAGCGGGCGTTGCGCGCGCTCCAACGGATCCGGCTCGAGACCGTCCGACCCGAGGCGATGGGCGACTATCTGAGGACCCTCGAGCTCACGCTGATCCGCGATCCGAGCCGCGACGGCCGTGCTGACTCCCTCGCCAGCCTTGGCGAGGCACTCCTGGCCATCTACCCGACCGGCACCGTCCAGCTCGACCGCAAGCTCGAGCGCCTGCTGGCCTACTTTTCGCCACCGGGTGCGATCGACGCTCTGCTCGATGAGCTCGAAGAGGCTGCGGCTCAAGAGCGCCAGATCGCCATCGCCTACTCGCTGCGCGCCATTGGCGACGGTTGGCGCCGCGGGCAGCACCGGCGCATGGTCGACTGGTTCGACCGGGCGTGGCAGATGCGCGGAGCGGCCTCGATGGCCGGATACATTGAGGTCATCTTCCGTGACGTCCTCGCACAGCTGCCCGCGCGGAGGCGCGCCCGCGCGGAGGCGCGCCGTGGCGCTATCGAGGAGGAGCGGGCTCGGAGAGTGGCCAAGCTCCTGGACGCCTCGAACGAAGAGGTCGCCAAGGCGACCCAGGGACCGGGGCTGACCCAGATGAGCTTCGAGGAGCTCGCCGAGTACCTCGAGTACGACGTCATGGCCTATGAGCGCTACGACCCGACTCGCGGGGCGGTCGTGTTCCAGCAGGCGCGCTGCGCCGACTGTCACGTCTTCGGCGATCTAGGCCGCGGCGGCGGCCCGGACCTGTCAACGGTCGTCAGCAGGTTCCGGCGCAGCGAGATCCTCGAGTCGATCATGTACCCGTCGAAGGTGATCTCCGATCAGTACAGCGCGGTCGACGTCGAGACGCGTGGCGGCGACTTTCACTCGGGCATGATCGTGGGCGACGACGACGACTCCCTGACCCTGATCACCGCCAATGGAGAGCGGGTCGAGCTCGCAGCTTCCAACATCCAGTCCCGGCGCGAGTCGCAGATCTCGCTCATGCCAGAGGGCCTGCTCGACGCCATGAGCCTCTCCGACCTGATGAGCCTGATCCGCTTCCTGGAAGCAGGTAGCAACCTCTAGAAGGAGGAAACTGAGATGTCCGATTCCAAAGCCGAGAAGGGCCTAGAAACCATCCAAAAGCTCTTCGGCGACGCGGCCGGTGGCAACCCCATGCCTGAAGTCCTACGCCGACACACCCTCGAGCACCTGTTCGGTGATGTCTGGCAGGGGCAGGATCTCGCGCTCGAGGAACGGTCGCTGGTCACGTGTGCGGTGCTCATCGCCCTGGGGCGGGAGCCGGAGCAGCGCATCCACTTCGTCGGCGCCCGTAACCTCGGCATTCCGCGCGCCAAAATCGAGGCGACCATCGACCACATCGCGCACTACGCCGGTTGGCCGGTGGCCGTCGGGGCCTCACGCTCGCTAGCAGAAGTCTGGCCGGAGGAATCAAAGTAGAGGAGCGAACTCGAAGCGGTCGATCACGATCTCGAGGTTTCGACCGTCGGTCGGGGCACTGCCGTTCATGAGCCACAGGTTGAGGCGGGCATTCTCACCGCCATCCGGAGGCGTCTCGCCCGCGTCGTCGAACGTCCACGCGCTGATGACCTGGCCCGACGTCGCGTCGAGGCCTTCCAGGCTGCGGAACTCGACCCTGTCCTGATACCAGTCGAAGACGTGTGTTGCGGGTCCAACATGCCATCACCGATGGCGCCGACGGTCATGAGCAGAAAGGCGGCTGCGTGGAAGTGGAAGGCGAAGACGAGATGCGGAACGAATAAGCGCTCTCGCCGCCGGTTCAGCAGGCGCAAGACCGCAGCGGTGGCACGTAACGGGCGCGCCTGCCCTGCCAGTACTCGAATGTCAGCAGTCCGGGTCGGCGCAACAGCGGAATCAGCGTCGCCCAGACCCCCGAGTCGAAGGAGAACAGGCCATCGAGAGCCTCTCGGAAGAATTCTGCGAGGGTCAGGTGCAGGCTGCCCTATCGCTGACCGCACTGCGCGCAGTAGGGGCCGCCGAGCTCCGCCTGACAGTTCAGGCAAACGGTCGAGTCGGAAGGGCCACGCTCCAGCGCCGACTCGACACTGCGAACGACCACATCCTCGCCGGGCGTTTTCACGGCCGAGATCTTGCCACGGCCCCGCGCGTTGCCTCATGAGAGGATCTGCTCATGCGAGCGCATCTGGTAGTGGGCGGCTTCCCGGCGGGCGCGACGGCCGGGCACGACATGGCCTGGGCGAGACAGCGACTGACCGAGCTGGTCGGTGAGCAGCCAGTGGACCTTTCGACCGGCGAGAACTTCGAAGGCATCGGCGACAGGCTCAAAGACTGCCGCCTGCTCGTCACCTACGTCGCGGGACCCTACCCCCAGGGCAACGACAACGAGGCACTCGCACAGTGGCTCGACGCCGGCGGACGCTGGATCGGATTCCACGGCACGAGTGGCGGGCGGGCCGCGCGCCTCGACGACGGCCGGCACGGGCGGCGGATGGTGAAGACCGAGCACCACGCTACCCTCGGCAGCTTTTTCCTCAACCACCCGCCCGTGCGCCGCTTTCGAGTCGACGTCGACACCACCCACCCGCTCGCCGAGGGCCTACCCGAGTCGTTCGAGGTCGCCGACGAGCTCTACCTCATCGAGTTGCAGGATCCCGAGCTCTCGCAGATGTTCCTGTCAACTGAGCTACCCTACAATCCGGCTCCCGATTTCGGCTTCACAGTCGACAACGACACGTCGCTACTTCCCGACGGTAAGACCCGCGCCCTGGGATACACCCGCGACGTCGGCGCGGGGGCCGTCGCCTACCTCGCGTTGGGCCACTGCCACGATCCTGGCTCCAACAGCCAACCATTCGTCGATTCCTCGGTCGCCCCCGAGGGCAAGACACCCCTGACATTCCGCGGCTCGTGGGACGAGGCACCGTTCGTGCGGCTGGTCCGCAACGCCCTGGCGTGGGGTTGTCAGCGCGCCACGTAGGGAATGGTCTGCGGCCCTTCGGGCAGCACACACAGAGTCGCGTCGGCGCCTACCGAGCTCATAGCTGACGCAATCGCGGCGCTCAGGCCGTCGACCGGATCGAAGTGTGCCGCCCGGACCTCCGCCTCGGAGAGAAGGCTCTTGACGCCAACGCGGGCGCGGCGCTGGATCAGGGCCTGGACCTGGACCTGCCACTGGTCCGGGATCGCAACCGGACGCTCGGTGATCTCGGCAAGCAAGGCCTCCGGCGAGGCGCCGCCACGCAGGGTGTCCGCGTAGCGGCCGTGGGCCGGCAGGCCGTCGCGACACTCCGCCGCGCACAGGATCGTGCCACCGTCGCTGACCACCTGCGCAGCCGCCGACATCCCTTTCACCGCCTGATAGAGATTCTGGTCGAGTGGATAGCCCGAGTTGGTCGTCACCACCACGTCGTAGGGGTGATCGAGTGGAGACATCGCCGCCACCTTCGCCGCTGCGCAAGCCGCGGCGTGCATTGCGAACAGCTCGCCCGCGAAGACCCTCGTGATCCGTTGATCACGATTCAGGAGCACGTCGAGGCTGAAATGCGCTCTCGCCAAGGGATGGCGGGCAATCTCGCGAATGTCCCTCTGGATCGGATTGCCTTCGATCACGCCCCAGGTCGAGCGCGCATCGCCAATGCGCAACGCGTCATGGAGAACGAGTACCGTGTCGAGGCCGGCGAGGCCGGGCGCGATCATCTTCGGACCTCCGCTGAAGCCGGCGAAGAAGTGCGGCTCGACGAAACCGGTGGTGAGCCGCAGATCAGCTTCGACCCACTCATTCGCGAGACGCACCGGCACCCCCTCACCAAGTGTCCCCAGATCTGTGAGCGAGGCGTCGTCGCGCGAGTCGTGGTTCAGCACCCTACAGGTGCGTGCGATCTCGTCGCCGAGCATCGCGCGAAGCTCTTCGGGAGTGTTGGAACGATGCGTGCCAGTCGCGACCAGGATGGCGACGTCCTCGGGAGCGACGACGCCGTCGAGCTCCGCGAGAATCGCTGTCAGAACCGGTTCGCGCGGCTGGGCCCGGGTGATGTCGCACACCGAGATCGCCACCCGCTTTCCAGGAGAGGCCAACTGCCGCAGGGGCGGACTTGCGACCGGGTGGCGAAGGGCATGGGTCAGCGCCGCCATAGCGTCGGGAAGCGCCGGCGAGTGCTGCGGCGACACGATGCGAGCGGAGTCCGGCACCTCGATCGCCAGCCCGTCCGTCCCATACGCCAGCTCGACCCGCATCGGCAGCCCTCTCCTCATCTTGGTAGCCTGAGGCCTGTACCTGACCGCGATCCTAGAGCACTCCTAGCGCAACTCTCGATGGACCACGGAAACCGCGTCAAGGCCGGGACCCCGAGGGGAAAGATCGCCGCTGCGTCGAGTGCCTGTATCTTGGCGCTCTGGGCTGCCTGCAGTCCCGACGGAGGATCCGCGCCGGCTCCGCCCAAGACGACTCAGGCGCCGACGGTGGGGGGGTGAGTTCCGGTCCGGCTACTTCGACCAGACCCTTACCGTTCACCCCGGCGTCTTTCCGCCCGACGAGGCCGAGGCGCTCTTTCTGCCCCTGCTGAGCGACCATGACGAGCTTCTCGAAGGTGCGCGGGTCCTCGACATTGGAGCCGACACTGGCGTCATCGGCCTCTATGCGTTCAGTCGAGGCGCAGCGAGCGTCATCGCTACCGACGTCGACGAGCGCGCGATTCAAAACGTGATCGAGAACGCTCGCCGCCTCGGCTTCGAGGACCGCATCGAGGCCCGATTGGTCCCGGCCGACGACATGAGCGCCTACTCCACCATCGCGGAAGATGAGGCGTTCGACCTGATCCTCTCCAACCCGCCGTACTCGTTGGACCTCGACGCAGACCAGGCGAGCCCGCTGATCGACACCGGCGACCTGGGCCTGTCAATCATCCACGGGCTCGAGCACCACTTATCGGCTGACGGAGTCGCGCTCCTGCTCTACAACTCGCTCTTCTACCACGAGGTCATCGTCAAGATCGCAGGCCATCTGGGGCTGGACGTTCGCCACCACGCCGCGCCCGGAATCACCTCCTGGGAGCTGGAATCGCTCTTCAACCTCTATCTGAGGCGAATCCTCGAGCGCGAGGAGCTGACGGAAAGCGGCCTCACCTTCGACGATCGAGACGCGATCCCGTTCGCCGCCACGATCAATCCGCCTCGCAACCCGCCGCTTCTAGACCGCGACACCGGACGTCAGTACCCCGGCTTCGTGGCCGTTCGCCACCGCTAATAGAAGACCAGCGTTCGCACCTCGATGCTCTCCCGCGCCGGTGCATCAACCGGGGAGCTGGGATCGTCGAACGCAGAGTGTGCCGTGAACCGGGCCAGCTGGTGGTCGGAGTCGAAGCACTTCAACAGCAACACCTCGTCGGCCTCCATGCGCGGGTAGTAGTACCAGCGATGATCAGGGCTGTGGAGAAACGAGTAGACCTCCCCGGTCCGATCTCGGTAGCGAAGGTCGGTGCCGAGCACGTCGTGCGCGGCGATCGAGCGTGCGTCGCAGAAGGCAAGCGGCGACTCCTCGACCGGGCCCCGGATCGGCTTCCAGACGTTGATCACGGCGAAGCGGCGCTGCAGCAGGTCCTCTGCTTCGGCTTCGGAAAGCAGATCGCGCACCCGCTGCGGACCCGATGCCTCGGTGTAGTCGCAGTGGACGAAACGCACCGGATCCTGGGCGCCGGACTCCTTCCGCTCGGCGCGGCTGGCGCAACGCACGTTGTGATCAAACACCACGACTCGAGCAGCCCCGGTCGCCTGCCTTACCAGTCGATCGACCTCCGGAAAGAACACCCTACGCACCTGCGCGGAGTCGTAGAGGTCATCGGTCCTCGTCGCGTGGTGCACCAAAGCAAACCCCTCGACATCGAGAGACGGCTTCGGATCGAGAGCGCGAGCGTCGCCGATCGGCATCGTCTGCCGATCTCCCTTGGTGTTGCGCCAACCGTGCCCTTCGGGCGGGGGATAGAGGTAGTAGTACGGCCGTTCGTCAAGCGGCGCCAAGTAATTCAGAGTAGCTTCGACCATGGACCATTATCTCCCCAACGCCGAGCAACCGACTCCTCAATCCTGTTTCGGGTCATCACGCACCCACGATGCGCGCTCGTGCCCGACGATGCGGCCGTCAGCCGCCACTTCACCCGGAAGCTCGAGACCTTCGGCCAGCGCCATCGTAGCCTCGTAGAGTCGCGACCGCTCCGACCAGCACCTTCACCGAGGCCTCCCCCTTGCGGATACCCGAGGCGGAGATGGCCAGCCGCCTGAGGCCGAAGGCAACCGGCATGTTTACGACATAGCCCAACGACAGAACCGGCGGCAGGACCAGATAGAGCAGAGCGTGTAGCGGCAGCGCTTTCGGGCGATGGTAGCCTTCGCCCCCACCCCAACATCCGGGAGAGCGACGAATGAAGATCGATGGCGGAGCCAGCGCCGACCTCGCATTGATGCCCGAACGGGCCAAGGCCCTGGAAGCCGCAGGCTACGACGGCCTGTTGACGGCCGAGACGGCCCACGACCCGTTCCTGCCACTCGCGTTGGCGGTCGAGCACACCGAACGCATCGAGATCGGAACATCGATCGCCGTCGCCTTCGGCCGAACGCCCATGCTGCTTGCCAACTTGGGGCACGATCTCAACGCCTTCTCGCAGGGACGGTTCGTACTCGGTCTCGGCTCGCAGATCCGGCCCCACATCACCAAGCGCTTCTCGATGCCCTGGTCTCACCCCGCACCTCGCATGCGCGAGATGGTCTCAGCGATGCGGGCGATATGGGACTGCTGGTACAACGGCACACGCCTCGACTTCAAAGGCGACTTCTACACCCACACCCTGATGACGCCCTTTTTCACGCCGACCAACAACGAGTACGGCGCGCCAAAGGTCTTTCTGGCGGCCGTCGGGCCGCTGATGACCGAGGTCGCAGGCGAGGTTTGTGACGGCATCATCTGCCACTCCTTCACCACCGAACGCTACGTTCGCGAGGTCACGATTCCCGCGATCGAGAAGGGCCTCGCCAAGGCCGGCAAGACTCGTGCGGACTTCGAGGTCAAGTGCCCCGTCTTCGTCGTCTCGGGCGACACGGAAGAGGAGTTCACCAAGTCTCGCCAGCAGATCAAGCAGCAGATCGGCTTCTACGGATCGACTCCCGCCTACCGCGGCGTGCTCGAGGCCCACGGCTGGGGCGATCTACAGGGCGAGCTCAACGCGATGTCGAAGCGCGGAAAGTGGGTGGAGATGGGCGAGATGATCTCCGACGACATCCTCGACGCCTTCGCGGTCCAGTCCGAGACTCCGGAGGGAATCGCCCAACAGGTAGTCGGACGCTTCGGCGACATCGTCGATCGCACCTCGTGCGCGTACATGTCGTCGTCGCCGGAGAAGGAGGCGGCGCTGGTCGCCGCCTTCAAGACCGCAGCCTAGGAGCGCCTCACGGAACCGGAAGCCACAGCGAAGAGCGCGACTCCGGCGATCGAGGAGGCGCTCGAGAGGGTCGAGACCCCGTCGCTGAAACCGCGCAGCCTCATCGGCTCGTTCGGGCCGGGCCTCATCCTGATGATGACCGGCATCGGCACTAGCCATCTGGTGACCGCGCCGGCGGCGGGCGGTCGCTTTGGGTACGCGCTGCTGTGGTGCATCCCGCTGGCGTACATCTTCAAGTACTCCGGCTTCGAGATGGCGTTCCGCTTTACGCACGCCACGGGGCACAGTCTGCTCGACGCGTACGCCACCGCGCCGCGCTCGTGGCCGCTGATCTATGTACTGGTCACGACGCTCGTCCAGTGTGTCGTCGGTCAAGCAGGGCGGCTGGTCGCCGCGGCGGCGGTCCTCTACTACGCCATCTCGGCTCTCTTCGGGGTCGAAGTGCCATTGGCCTGGCTCGCGCTTAGCCTCGGCGTAGTGTCGGTAGCCGTCCACCTCGGCGGCCGCTACTCGATCATGGAGACGGTGACCAAGATCCTCGCCGGCGTGCTCGTCGTCTCGGGGCTCGGCATCTACGTGCTAGAACCCGCTCCCGGATCGGCCCTTCGCCACTTCTTCATTCCCGACATCCCCGATGGCTCGTGGCTGATCCTGGCGGCCTTTCTCGGTCTGCTGCCGACCGGCATCGACGTCTCCCTTCAGGCCTCGGAATGGGGCAAGGCTCGCAAGGTCGGCCTCGGCTATCTGCGCCCCGCCGTCGAGAGCGACGGCCTGGCGCCACGATTCGAGGCGCGAACCTCGCCGAAACAAGCCTTGGCGGTCGACCACTCGCGGCTGCCCGCCGGGGCGCGGGAGTACTGCCGTCGCTGGCTGACCATCGCGCTGTGGGACTTTCGGATCGGTCACTTCATCTCGTTTCTCCTCGCATGCCTCTTCCTGCTCCTCGCCGCAGTACATCTCTATCCGAGCGACGTGTCCGGAAACGCGGTCATGGGCGAGATCGGCGGGATCTTCACCGAGGCGGCCGGGCCCTGGATGATGGCCGTCTTTCTCCTCGGCGCCTTCGCTGCCACCTTTTCCACGGCCTTCAACTACTTCGACGGCTGGCCTCGCGTCGTCGGCGCGTGCTGCCGCGGCCTCTTCTCCTCGACCGCCAGCATGCCGGGCCTCGACCGCGCCGAGATCAGCCCCGAGAGTCGCCGCAACTGGGCCTCGTAGTACAACATCTACCGGGCCACGTTGATCTTCTCTCTCGTGACCGCGGTCGCGATCGCGGCCGGCGCCCCCAGACCGGTGTGGCTGGTCCTGGTCGCCTCGGCACTGGCCTTCTTCATCGCGCCGGTGATCTTCTTTCTCAACCTCTACTACTGCTTCACGGTGATTCCACGCTCGAGTGAGTTCTACCCGTCACGGCTCGCCGCCGTCTTCTCTTGGGCAAGCCTGGCCGTCTTCACCGCGATGACGGTGGTACTCATTCTCGCCAGGGTGTTCAACGTCACCTTGTTCGGAGGCTAGATCCAAGACTGTCGCGACTCTAGCCCGAACAGATTGGGAGGACGGACCTGTACCTTACTCGGGGTTTTCGCGTCCGGACCTGCGTGAGGTCTGATGGTCCGCCAGGAACTTCTCGAGTTGGCTGTAGACCGAGCTTTCGATCTCCTCACGAGCCCTGGCGAGGACGGCGGCCCCGACGTAACCCCCTGAGCTCCACGTAGCCGCGTAGAGGAAGCGGCCATTCGGGTCGACGAAGGCCTGCTTCACGGCTGCCTCGGTCGACCAGATCGCAAGCTCGACACTCTCGTGGAAGGCGAGAATTACTTTGATCTCGAGCTGCGCCCTGGCGCCGTCGTCGGCGAGATCTTCGACCTTCACCCCGGCCGCCGTGGCACGGCGAATCACCTCTCCGTGAAGGGCCCCGCCGTCGATACCTAGCTTCTGCGCCATCTCGCCGTCGCCCAGGCCGACGATCTGGATCGCAAACGACTCATGGCCGATCAGCGCGTCTCGCTGATGGAAAGTCTGAGCCGGCGCGGCGCCAGCAGCGACGAACGACACGAAGACTGCCGCTGTGATCACCCTCAGAATCATCGCTCGCTCGCTCGTGTGTAGACCTCGAGGCTGAACCCACCATGAGAGAGAAAACGGATTCCGGGCAACCGTGGAGAACCCAGGTGAGACTTCCACCCGCCGAGGATACTCCGCCAAGCCAACAACCAAGGACCCAACACTCTGACAGACCCGGGTCGGAGGGTTGGAGATGAGCGAGGATTTCGACGAGTCGTGGCACAATCTGGGCCCTCGGCACCAGACCAGGAGACTTCGCATGGCAAAGGTATACGACGCGATCGTCGTGGGCTCGGGAGCTACCGGCGGTTGGGCCGCCAAGGTGATGACCGAGGCGGGCATGGATGTGCTCATGCTCGAGGCGGGCCGCTCGTTCGACGAGGACAACGACTACCGAGAGCACACGCTGCCGCACGATTTGGCGCTGCGTGGTCGCCCCGATCCCCGCAACGAGCTCCTCCAACGTCGGCCCCGGCAGTCCTACTGCTACGCATGTACCGAAATCAACGCCGACTACTTCATCGACGACATCGACAATCCCTACACTGAGGCTCCCGGCAAGCCCTTCAACTGGATCCAGGGCAACGTGGTCGGGGGGCGCTCCATCATGTGGGCTCGCCAGTCGTATCGGATGAGTGACTACGACTTCAAGGCGGCGAGCCGCGACGGCTACGGCCAGGACTGGCCGCTGAGCTACGCCGACATCGCGCCCTACTACAGCCGCGTTGAGCGCTACGTCGGCGTGTCGGGAAAGAAGGAAGGCCTCGAGATCCTTCCGGACGGCGAGTTCCTGCCACCGATGGCGATGCGCTGCGGTGAAGTGATGCTCAAAGAGCTGCTGGCCGACAAGTTCAACATTCCGATGACCATCGGGCGCACGGCGGTTCTCACCAAGGGTCGCAAGGGCCGCGCTGCGTGCCACTACTGCGGGCCCTGCCACTACGGCTGCCGCACGCACTCCTACTTCAATTCACCCCATACGACGCTCGTCGACTGTGCCGAAACCGGTCACTTCACGCTGGTGCCCGACGCCCTGGTCGCGCGCGTCCAGCTCGACGGCGAGAACCGCGCCAGGGGTGTCAACTACTTCGACAAGAACACCGACTCGGCGAGGGAGGCCGAAGCGAAGGTGGTGGTGCTCTGCGCATCGACGCTGGCCTCTACGCGGATCTTGCTCAACTCCGCCGAGGGGGGACTGGCCAACTCGTCGGACGTCTTGGGCCGGTACGTGATGGATCACATCTACGCTACCGGCGTGCGCGGCCGGCTGCCGGGGCGCGCCGGCGCTCGCCGGGAGGACGCGAACCGCCCCAACGGGGTCTACGTGCCACGGTTTCAGAACCTCAAGGATCCGGCGACACACCGCAAAGGCTTCATTCGTGGCTACGGATATCAGGGCGGCGAGGGTCTCACCACCTGGGAGCACGCTTACCAGAAGGCTGGCTTCGGCGCCGCCTTCAAGGACTCGATCTCCGACGACACGCTGTCGACCGTCAACCTGTCGGGGTTCGGCGAGATTCTGCCGCGCAAACAAAACCGGGTGACTCTCGACAAGGAGACCGTCGACAAGTGGGGCATGCCGGTGCTACGCATGGAGTGCACGCTCGGCGACAACGAGTACGCGATGGTCGACGACATTCTCGAGCGGGGTCAGGGGATCCTCGAAGAGATGGGCTGCGAGGAGATCGCCGTGCGCGGCAACCCGGCGCCGATGGGCTCCGGCATCCACGAGGTCGGCACCGCCCGTATGGGCGCCGACGCCAAAACGTCGTATCTCAACCAATACCAGCAGTCTTGGGAGGTCTAGAACCTCTTGGTGATGGACGGCGCCTGCTATCCGACCGTCGGCTGCGTCAATCCGACCCTGACCATGATGTCTCTGGCGTTGCGCTCGAGCGAGTATCTGGTCGAGCAGTTCAAGCGAGGGGAGCTGTCGTGAGAAAACCAGCCAGATCCACGTCAGTAACACGCCGTCACGTCCTCACCGCCGGTACGGCCGCGGCCGGTGCCGTGACCCTCTTTCCAGGGCCGGCCGTCGCGCAGGCCGCCGCGGACGGCGTCGACTGGACGCCGCGCATCCTCTCGGGCGAGCAGGCGGCGCTGCTCGATCGACTCTGCGACCTCATCCTGCCGCGCACCGCCACACCGGGCGCACTCGACGCCGGGGTGCCGGCCTACATCGATCTGGCGGTCTCGCTCGGCGACCCAGAAGAGCAGCTCGAGTTCCTCGGCGGCCTCGGCTGGATCGAACGCCGCGCGTCACAGGTTCACGGCGGCGAATTTCTGAGCCTCTCGCATGGGCAGCAAGAAGCCCTCCTGAACGAGATCGCCGACGAGTTGGAGCCTGGCGATCCCCTCGCCGCAGGGGCAGCTTTCTTCGCCGATCTCAAGGGCCGCACACTGTTCGGATTCTTCACCTCGAAGGAAGGTCGGGTCGAGGTTCTTGGCCGGCCGGGCAAGGTCGAGCGGCAGAAGTGGAAGGGCTGCTCTCACTCCCCAGGACACCACAAGGCGTAGCGATTTCGCTTAAGGCGTCGCGAACACTTCACGCTTGAGCGCGTATATCAATGCAGGGGGCTTCACGCCGCCTGGCGGGGTTACGCCGCCTGGCGGGTTCTAATGAAGGAGATCTTGTGACGAGTCCCGCGGCACAGCCTCGAGCCTCCGACGATCCGGCCATCGTGGCCCGCGGTATCGGCCACACCTACAAGGGCGGCTACACTGCGCTGTCCAACATCGACCTCGAGCTTGGCACTGGGCTGTTTGGCCTGCTCGGCCCCAACGGCGCCGGCAAGAGCACGTTCATGCGCATCCTGTGCACGCTGCTCGTCCCGAGTCAGGGCTCGGCCTTCGTCTGTGGTCACGACGTGACGAAGCAGCAAATGGAGGTTCGCTCGCTCCTCGGCTACCTGCCGCAGGAGTTCGGCGCCTGGCGCCTGCACCGCACCGAAGAGGTCCTCGACACTCTCGCCCAGCTCTCGGGACTCGGCACCAAAGCCGAGCGGCGCAAGCGTGTCGCCGAGGTCCTCGAGTCGGTCGGCCTCGAGAAGGTCGCCGACCGCAAGGTCAAGAAGCTCTCGGGTGGCATGCTGCGGCGCCTGGGAGTCGCGCAGGCCCTGGTACACGATCCACGCGTGCTGATTGTCGACGAGCCGACCGTGGGGCTCGACCCGGAAGAGCGCATGCGCTTCCGGCAGCTCATGACCCGGCTCGGACGCGAGCGCACCATCCTGCTGTCGACCCACATCGTCGCCGACCTCGGCGGCGGCTGCCAGGAAATGGCCCTTCTCGACTCCGGCACCATCGTCTTCCACGGTCCACCGTCCGAGCTGCTGGACCGGGCGGCCGGCCAGGTCTTCGAGATCACCACCGATTCGATCAACGCCGAGAAGGTCGAGATCAACTACGAGATCGTGTCGCGTAGTATCTCCACGGCCGGCGTTCAGCTGCGCGGCGTGAGCGCCGAGGGACTACCCGCGGGAGCCGTGGCCGCCGAGACTCCGACCCTCGAAGAGGCCTACATCGCCTTCATGGCGGCCCGCGGGCGCACCGAGGCGGCCCGCCAGGACGACGGAGCCGAATAGTGCAATTCCAAAAGATCTTCGCAGTCGCGATCGCGGAGACGCGCTCGGTGCGCCGCCTGGCGCGCACCTGGATCTTCTCCGCGCTGTCGGTGTTCATCACCGTCCTCGCCTACCTCTACTACGGGGTCATTCACGGCCTCTTCTCGTCGCAGTCGGCCACCATCGGCTCCGCGGGACCGCGCTTTCTGATCTCGGCCTTCGGCATCTACATGCTGGGGATCTTTCTCGTCGGCATCATCTTTCTCGCCTTCGACGTGCGGGCGCGCGATCAGCGCGAGCGCATGGCCGAGGTGCTCGACTCGCGTCCGATCTCGAACCTGGAGCTGCTTGTAGGGCGAGCTATCGGCCTGACCTTCATGGCCTGGCTCCCGGTCCTGATCGTCGCGGTGCTGCTACAGACCATCGGCACCCTGGCGAGGCTATTCGGGCTCTTCATGCTCGAACCGGTCCAGCCTGTTTCACTCGCCGCCTTCATGTTCGTCGACGCGCTGACCTCGTTGGCGCTCTGGTGCTCGGTCGTCATCCTGCTCGCGGTCACCCTGCGCAACCGCCTGCTGGTGACCGTGGTGTCCTTCGTTCTGCTCGGGCTGCAACTTTGGAGCTTCCTCCTTACCCCGCTGTACCTCTTGCCGTCCGTTTCGACGCTCGCGAGCTTTGGCGCGCTGGCCTCGGACGTGCTGCCCCAATTCATGACCGCCGAGATCGCCGTCCAACGAGCCTGCCTGTGGCTCCTCATCGCCGGCTTTCTCGTCCTCGCCGCGGGCTTCCACCCACGCCCCGACAGTGGCTCACGCGGTCGCCGGCTAGCGATCGGTGCGACCCTCGCGGCGGTCGGCTTCGCCGGCATCGTGTCGCTCGCGTTGCGGGCGGGCGCCGACAAGGAGACCTACGATCGGTGGGCCGCCGCCCACGAGGCGCGCCAGGACGAAGCACGACCCGACCTCCAGCGAGTCCGCGGTCGGGTCGAGATCGACCCCGGCGATCGACTGACCATCGACCTCGAGATGACCGTCACGGCAAACGTTGGCGAAAACCTCGACGAGCTGCTCTTCACCCTCAATCCCGGGATGAAGATCGAGAGTCTGCGCGTCGGCGGCTCGAAGGCGGCCTTCGAGCACGAGCTCGGACTTCTCACCATCGCCCTGCAGCAGCCCCTGCCCTCCGGCTCCATGCTCGATCTCTCGATTCAGGCCAGCGGCGAGCCGATCGCCGAGTTCGCCTACCTCGATACCGCCAAGGATCTACTGGGTGGTACTACGTTCGACGCGCAGATCGCGCTGCTCGGGACCGAGCCTGCAATCTTCGAGAGCTCCTACGTGGCTTTGATGCCGGGCGTGCGCTGGATGCCGCGACCCGGCACGAGTGTACCCAGCGACGACTCCTCGCGGCGCCCCGCAGACTTTTTCGAGCTCGACCTCGAGGTCGATGTACCGTCGGGCTGGCTGGTGGCGGGCCCGGGCAAGCGCCACAACAGCGGCAATAGCGAAGGCGCGAGCTTCCGATTTCGACCTCCGGCTCAGGTGCCCGACGTCGCCCTCGTCGCCGCGCGCTTCGAGAGCCGGGTGGCGGAGGTGGCCGGCGTCGAGCTCGAGCTTCTGATCCACCGAAAGCACCTGCGCAACGTCGAGTTCTTCGCCGATGCCAAGGGTGCGCTTCTCGAGCGCATCGACGAGATCTTCTCGGAGGCCCAAAAGATCGGCATTCCCTATCCCTACGACGGGCTCACCGTCGTCGAGATCCCGGCGCAGCTGCGCTCCTTCGGCGGTGACTGGCGCATGGACACCGTGCAGGCTCTGCCCGCCATCATGCTGCTACGCGAGCACAGCTTTCCCACCTCCCGCTTCGAGTTCCCGTTTCTCAACAACGCGGACACCCTTCAGAACCGCGAGGGCGGTATCGCGGCCGCCAAGGTCGACGCACTCGAGAACTTCTTCGTCAACGACTTCAGCGGCGGCAACCCCTTTCTCGGGGTGACCCGCAACTTCGTGCTCTACCAGACGGGCGCCAAAGGCGAGGGCGCCGTCGCCCTCGACTACGTCATCGACGAGCTCACCAATCAGCTCCTGCACCGCAGTGGCGGATTCTTCTCTGCGCACATCTTCGATTCCCAGATGGGCTTCATCATCGGCTCGACCATCATCAACATGATCAGCGGCCGTACCGACGAGATCGCCGACGCAGTGCTGAGCGCCGCCGCCGACAGGCCTTCCGTGTGGGACCGAGCGCTGGGCAGCCCCCTAGCCAAGCTCGAGGTCGACCGTGACCCCAAACAGGCGGTCAACGTCCTCGCACTCAAGGGCAGGGCGATCGCCGAGTCGATTCTCGACGGCCTAGGCCGCGACAAGACCGGGCAGCTTCTCGCCGAGCTGCTGCGCCGGCATCGGGACGGCAACTACACGGCAGCCGACCTCGAGGCCATCGCTACCGAGATCGACGCCGACCTCGAGACCCTCGTGGGGGACTGGCTCAACGACGCAACTCTGCCGGGATTCATGCCTTCGCCGGTCGAGACCGTCCGGCTGACCGACGACGACCAGGGGCGCCCTCGCTACCAGACCCGCCTTCACGTGCGCAATGACGAAGCGACCCATGGGCTATTGACGATGCGCTACCGAACCGATGACGAGAACGACGATGCCGACTGGGAGCGCAGCGACCCGATCCGCATCGAGGGCCACAGCTCGATCGAGGTCGGTCTGCTGAGCTCCGCCCCGCCGTTGGAGCTGTGGCTGCGACCGTACCTGTCGCTGAACCGACAGCAGATGCGTCTCGACCTCCCGACCGTCGACGAAGAGGGGCAGTCACGAGAAGAGCCCTTCCTCGGTCACCGGCCGAGCAGCTGGCTGCCGAGCCACGGTGAAGCGATCGTGGTTGACGATCTCGACCCGGGCTTCTCGGTTCACACCGTCGCCTCGGAGGGCAGCGTCCGGCTCGACGGTTCCGACCGGGCCAGCGAGGGCGGCCCGTTCGGCGGGCTCTTCTCCGCCGAGACCGACCTCGATCAGGGCCTGCCCGAGTACACCGAGTTCGGTCCGCCGCCTCGCGAGTGGAACCGCCGCGAGTTGGCCACGGGCTTCGGCAAGTATCGCCGCACTATCGCGCTCGCACGAGCCGGCGAGGGCGACAAGAAGGCCATCTTCGCCGCTGAGCTTCCGTCCACCGGCCGCTGGCGCCTCGAGTACCACATGCCGACACTGAGCTCGCGCAGCCGCACTGCCAGCGGCTCCGGCATTCGCCTGGAAGCGGCGTGGGGGATGGGCGGCAGTCAAGGCTCCTATGACATGCAGGTCGAGATCGGCTCCGACGCGCGAGAGATCGAGTTCGACGGCTCGATTGCCGAACCCGGATGGAATCGTTTGGGCGAGTTCGACGTCTCTTCTAGAGACGTGCGAGTGGTCGTCTCCAACGAAACCTCGGGCCGAACGGTGATCGCCGACGCGATCCGCTGGCTGCCGGTAAGCGCGCAATGAAACTCACACAACGATTCACGAGGGGCGGCGCTGTCATCGCCCTGGCCGCGGGGGTCTGGGCCTGCGGCCCGACCGCAGACACCAACGAGGTCGAGTTCCGCATCCCGGTGGAGGTCGCCGACATCGAGACCGGCGACGTCGAGGACCTGATCGTCACCACAGGAACCCTGCGCGCACGCGAGGTGGTGACGCTCCAGATCGAGACGCCCGGCAGCCTGCTCATCGCGCGTGACGCCAACGGACGACGCCTGGCGGAGGGCGACACCGTCAAGCGCGGCCAGCTGATCGGCGAGGTCACCGGCGAGGACACCCGCCTCGCGTCGCGTATCGAAGCGACGCAACGGGCACTCGACACAGCGCGGGCCGAGCTCGAGCGACGCCGTCAGCTCTTCGAGGCAGAGCTCATCCCCGAAGAGAAGCTGCGGCAGATGGAAGTGGCGTTGGAAAACGCCCTGCACGACTA
>JAYZDP010000227.1:0-2344 GCA_036337765.1 Acidobacteriota bacterium | reverse complement strand
GCGTAGGCTTCCGGCGCGGTACCCGGCGTAGTCTCCTGCCGAAGCTGGTACAGAAGGGTTCCGACGGTGCCGGCCACCAGCGCTACAGCCAGTAGCACCAGGACGGCCAGGCCGAGCAGAACCTTCTTCAGCATACGCGGTCGAAGCCCCTTGACTCTCTAGAGTGAGAGTGAGACTCTCATGTCTCGATTGAGAGTGCAACTCTCGAGGTCGGAGAGAGTGATGACTGGTCCTGTTGCCAGCAAGGCCCGGAGTGCCGCGCGACGCCCCACAGCCGCGGAACGGCGAATGCTCGCGCTCGACGCCTTCCTCGACCTCCTCCTCGAAGGGCATCTGCCACCGACATCCGAACAGGTCGCCGACCGCGCCGGGATCTCGATGGCCACACTGTTTCGCTACTTCGACACCCTCGACGAGCTGAAACGAGATGCAGCTGCCCGGATCTTGCAGCGCTTTTCCCACCTCTACCAGCTGCCCGACATCGGCGCCGGCCCCCGTGACGAGCGCATCGACCGCTTCGTCGCCATCCGCGTCGAGCTGTGGGAGATGATCCATCCCCTGGCCAAGCTCACCCGGAGCAATGCGCTCCGGGATCCTGGAGCGGCTGAGACGGTTGAGTCTGGACGAGTGGCCATGGCCGACCAGATTCGCCTGCACTTCGCCGTCGAGCTTCGGGCACTGACCTTCGCGCAGCGCGAGAACGCGGTGGCCACCATCGCCAGCCTCACCTCGGTCGAATCGTGGGAGCAGTTCCGCCACACCCACGGTCGCAGTGCGGCACAAACTCGCCGAGCCTGGTCGCACGCGATCGATCGGATCCTGGAAGCTCGCGGTCCTTCGAGCGCCAGCTCGTGATGAAGCCCGTCCCCGGCAACACGCTCATTCGCGGCGGTGCGAAATCGTGAGCGCCGAGATCCGGTCGGAGCGGATCCACGCCAACGGGCTCGACTTCCACGTGAACACGTGCGGCGAAGGCGACCGCCTGGCGCTTTGCCTCCACGGCTTTCCCGAGATCGGGTACTCGTGGCGACATCAACGCCCGCTGCTGGCGTCCCTCGGCTACCGGGCCTGGGCACCCGACCTGCGCGGCTACGGCGCGAGCGACCGGCCCGAGGGCATCGAAAGCTATGCGATCGAGCACCTCGTCGACGATGTCGGCGCGCTCATCGACGCATCGGGAGCGAAAGAGACGCTCCTGATTGCGCACGACTGGGGCGTGATGATCGCCTGGCAGTTCGCATCGCATCGGGTGCGCCCGCTAGACCGCCTGGTGATCTTCAACGGCCCGCCCCCGGGCACCGGAGAGCGCACGGGCCGAATGACGCTGCGCCAACTGAAGCGCTTCTTCTACGTGATCTTCTTCCAGCTGCCCGGCCTGCCCGAGCGCGTCCTCGCAGCGCGCGACTATCAGGCGATCGAGGGGATGTTCAGGGGCCGCATGGCGGGGCGGCCCGAACGCTTCAGTAACGAGGACATTCGCATCTATAAGGAGGCGATGGCGCGCCCCGGCGCCCTGACGGCCGGCATCAACTACTACCGCGGGCTCCTTCGCGGAGGGGGCGCGAAACGTATGGCTGCACGCGGCTTCCCCGTGGTCGAAACGCCCACTCTGATGATCTGGGGCGAAGACGACAAGGTCCTGCTTCCGTCGAGCATCGACGGTGCGGGAGAATTCGTGAAGGACCTGACGTTGCGCTTCCTCCCCGGCGTCGGCCACTGGGTCCAGCAGGAAGCGCCCGAGGAGGTCAACGGGATGCTCTCCGCATGGCTCGGTGGCAAGTCGGTCCCGGGCTCTGAGGCCGTCAGTCCCGGGTACGACGGCGAGTAGCTCGGCCAGCCTAACGACCCTCTCGCTCAAATCGCCCCGGAGATACCCATGAGTCCCATCCTCACCCTGATCGCCGTCCCCATCGCCATCCTTCTCCTCGCCGCCCTTGCCCAGGAGTGGCGCTACCACCGCAAGCGCCGCGATATCGTGATGGACAAGCAACCCCTCTTCCACAGTGCGAATGCGCTGCACGTCATCACCGCACTCAAACTCGGCCCCGACCAAGCGTTGCTCCCGGGCGTAAGAGACTTCGTCGACGGCCTCGAGGCTGCCGGGGCCCTGGTCGTCTACGCGGGGAAGTCCGTCATCACCGGCACGCAATCGAGTCAGCTTCCCGCCGTAGACTGGGATGCGTTCGTCGTAACGCAGTTCGCAAGTCGCGAGTCGTGGGATGAGGTCGCAGCAAGCGATGCCTACGCGGAGCTCCAGGCCGGCTTCGGCAACACCTGGTCGATCGGAATGCAGCGCAACCGGGTCCAGAACTTGCTGCTCCCCGTCGCCTTGCTGGCAATGCGG
>JAYZDP010000226.1:0-3071 GCA_036337765.1 Acidobacteriota bacterium | reverse complement strand
AGTCCGACTCACGACACGAAGACGCTTCTCACTCTCGTCCGCCTCGACCTCGAGAAAAACACCCCCGGCTCACCTGTGGTCGGCTTCAGCTTCTCTGCTCATCCTGACAAGGCGCGCTCGGCACAGCTTTCGATCTTCGGTCCCGCCGCTCTCTCGCCGGAGCGGCTCGCCACCACCCTCGCCCGCCTGTTCGCCCTCATCGGCCCCGGGCGAGTGGGCTCTGCACGCACCACCGACGGTCACCGTCCGGAGCGCTTCACCATGACCGACTTCTCCCCGCCCCCACCACCCAAGATACGACCGAAGGCCCCCGATGCCCGCGGGCTGCTGTCGGTGCGTGTGCTACGGCCAGCCCGCGAGGTCCGAGTCGAAACCCGACTCAACGGCTCGCGAGACCCGAGCCCCGTGTTTCTCGAGACCGTCGAGAACAGCAAGCCTCGAAAGGCTGTGCAAGGACAGGTGCGGATCGCCTCAGGCCCCTGGGAGCTCGAAGAGAGCTGGTGGACCGACTCGCCGATACGCCGCGAGTATTGGGATGTCGAGATGAAGGGAGGGGGAATCTTTCGTGTCTATCGGGACAGAGAGACTCACAGGTGGTACGTCGACGGAATCTACGACTGATCAGCGCATGCCGCCGCCGCACACGAGGACTTCGCCGCTGACGTAATCGGATTCGGGAATGCAGAACATGTAGATCGCGCCAGCAGCCTCGTCCGGGGTGCCACGCCGCCCCAGTGGAATACCGACCTCGATCTGGTCGGCCATCTGTTTCGGAAAGCCGACCTTGTGGTCGCGGCCGTGGACTTCGATGGTCGCGGGGTCGCCCTCCCAGCCCTGGGTCAGGCGGGTGCCGATGTAACCGAAGGCCACGCAGTTGACGGTGACCCGATACCGACCCCACTCCTTGGCGAGGGTCTTCGTCAGGCCGACGACGGCCGCCTTGGCAGCCGAGTAGGCGACCTGGGTCGCCGAGCCAGAGGTACCCGATACCGACGAGATGTTTACGACCTTGCGATGCCGGTAGATGCCTGCCTCTGTATCTCGAGCAGCTGCCTTTCGGAAGTGAGGCAGCGCGGCGCGCAGCAGACGGAACGGCCCGGTCGCGTGCACATCGAGCATCGCCTGCCACTGCTCGTCGGAGGTGTTCTGGATAGTGGTGTTCCAGATATAGCCGGCGTTGTTGACGATGATGTCGAGCCCTCCGAAACCGTCGACGGCGCGCGCAACGGCGCTTTCCCCGAAGCTCTCGGCAGCGACGTCTGCCGCGAGGGTCGCGACCTCACCGCCGCCAGCCTCGATCGCCGCGGCGGTCTCGGCAAGAGGTCCGGGGTCGAGATCGACAGCGACCACGCGCGCCCCCTCGGCTGCGAGCTTGCGAGCTGCGGCGGCACCGATCCCTCGACCGGCTCCGGTGACGATGGCGACGCGATCTTGCAGTTTCACGATTCGGCTCCTTCGCAGAGGGCGCGATGCTAGCGCCTATACTGCCCGCCGACCCACGAGGAGGAGAGGATGAGGCTCGACCGACCCCGGATCGCACCACTCGAAGACGCCGACTGGCCCGAAGAAGCGGCCGAGCTGAAGGAGCGCTTCGCTTCCAGCGGGCCCGGTGGCGACCGCATGCTCAACATCTTCCGCACTCTCGGCTATCACCCCGATCTGCTGCGGCGCTGGTTGGTCTTCGGCAATCACGTCCTGATGAAGTCGACTCTGCCCCCGCGCGAGCGCGAGATCCTCATCCTGCGCATCGGCTGGCGGTGCCAGGCCGAGTACGAGTGGGGTCAGCACGTCGCTATCAGCCGCGAGCTCGGCATGACCGATGAGGATTTCGCGCGTATTGTTGCCGGGCCGAACGCCGACGGCTGGGATCCCTTCGAAGCCGCACTAGTGCGCACCGTCGATGAGCTGCACACCGACGCCATGGTCTCCGACACCACCTGGGCCGCACTGGCCGAGCGCTACGACACCCGACAGATGCTCGACGTGCTGTTCGCGGTCGGCCAATACAACATGGTCTCGATGGTGCTCAACTCGACCGGCGTCCAGCTCGACGAAGGCATCCCTGGCTTCACTGGCCCGTAGTCGACGCTCTACTGCGACCTGCCGCGCGCCGCGATCGGCCACAGCTCGCGCACCGTACCGTCTCGGTACGGGGTGAGGTGGTCGTAGAGATTGACCGTCGGATCGCAGTGCGGCACGAGCAGCGCCAGCTTGTCGCCGAGTTCGATCGGCTGCGAGGCCTCCCGCAGGTCGAGAATGCCGTGCTCGTCGCCACCCCAGTGGTAGATCACTCCCTCGACATCGCGGAACTCCGGCTTGACCGTGTCGGTCGAAAACGACTTGAACCCAGCGTCGATCGTGATGCGGTCGGGAAGCGGCTGACTGATCGCGGTCGAGAGCACGAACAGCGCCGGCTCGAAGTAGTCGAAGACCTCGCCATCTCGATCGCCGACGTTGCGGTACTGAACGTCCATGAAGAGATAGGAGCCGACCTGGAGATCCGTGAAGGCGTCGACCTCGGAGTCGATGTCGAAGGTGCCGGTACCGCCGCCGGTGAAGATGCCGATCTCGTAGCCACGACCCTCCATCAGAACCTTGGTCTCCAGGCTGGCCTCGAGCGCGGCGTGCGAGCGGTCTCGCCGTGCCTCCCAGCCGTCGACGTGCATCACCTGACCGGCATAGGACTGCAGGCCGTCGAACTGCAGCGACGACATGTCGAGAATCCGCTCGAGCAGCTCGAGGGCTGGCTCACCCGGTGCAATCCCCGTGCGTCCGATACCCGGATCGAGATCGATCAGGACTCGCACCTTTCTCCCAGCCGCCTTCGCCGCCGCGTCGAGGTCGCGGGCCGCCGTGAGGTTGTCGACCACGATCTGGAACTCGGAGCTCTTGCCGGCCAGCTCCACGACCTTTCGGATCTTCTCGGGGCTGACAACTGGAGACGTCACCAACACGGCTCCGACCCCGGCGTCGATCATGACCTCAGCCTCACCCACCTTCGCCGCGCAAACACCCATTGCACCGAGCGCCAGCTGCTTTTTGGCGAGCACGGGACACTTGTGGGTCTTGGT
>JAYZDP010000225.1:0-3486 GCA_036337765.1 Acidobacteriota bacterium | reverse complement strand
GTTCCCCAGCGGTGACGTCGGTCGCCAGATTGAACCCCGCGACGAACGCCGCCATCATCAACACCATGGGCAGAAAGTTCACCAGCCGCGCGGCCAGCTTCTGCGGAGTCGCGAGGTCGATGTCGTCGATCTGGATCGCCTCGCGCAACTCAGGGCTCACCCCGCGGGCGAGGAGGCGAAGGCTGGCCACCGTGCTGCTGTAGCCACGCAGCAGCCCGCGGGTTCGGCGCACCGGAGCCGAAGAGTCATTCCGCGAGCTGTCGATCACCAGCCGTACCGCGGCGCGCTCGCCAGCGCGAAAGCTCTCGGCAAAGTCCTCAGGAATGATCAGCACCAGCGGCGCGTCGCCGTCTCTCACCGCCTGCTCAGGGTCTTGTGGAGCCTCCTGGAGGATCGCCCCCTGCTCCTCGAGAAAGCCGACCAGGTTCGGGGCGTGCTCGCGGCCCGAGATCGGCAGCTCGAGGGGCTTGTCGGTATCCTGCATGCGAGTCAGCGCGCTGATCATCACGGCGAACAGCGCCGGCATCAGAATTGGAAAGAGAAAGGCCGACAGCAGCGAGCGGCGGTCGCGAAGTCCGTCCACCAGCTCCTTGCGAAACACCAGGCCGGCCGGACTGAGTCTTTTGCTCATTCCAGCAGGCCCTCTTCCGAACCGATCGCGGCGACAAAGGCGTCCTCGAGTTCGGTCTCGCCGGTCTGGCGGCACAACTCATCGGGACTACCGCTGGCGACCACCCGGCCCCTGGCGATCACCACGATCTCGTCACACAGGGCCTTGACCTCCTGCATGATGTGGCTCGAGAACAGCACGCAGCGACCCTCCTCGCGGAGTCGCCGGATCAGAGACCGCATCGCTCGCGTCGCCATCACATCGAGACCCGTCGTCGGCTCGTCGAGCAGCACGTTCGGCGGATCGTGGACCAAGGCGCGGCCGATGGAGACTTTCATCCTTTCGCCCTGCGAGAAGCCCTCCACCTTGCGGTCGATGATCTCCGACATCTCGAGCAGATCGACCAGGCTCTGGATGCGACTCTGTAGCAGGTCGCGGTCGACACCGTGCAGTTGACCGAAGTACTCGAGATGCTCGCGCGTCGTCATCCGGACGTAGAGCCCCCGCTCGTCGGGCAGCACGCCGATTCGCCGATGCCCTTCGAGCGGACTGGCGAAGGCGTCGATGCCGTCGACGAGTGCCCGACCGCGATCCGGTCGCAACAGCCCGTATATGACCCGTAGCGTGGTCGACTTGCCGGCGCCGTTCGGCCCCAGAAGACCGGTAATGCAACCATCGCTAGCCCGAAAGGACACGTTGTCCACCGCGACCACGTCACCGAACGCGCGGTGGAGCTTCTCGACCTCGATCACGGTGACGTCCCGGCCGTCGACAGGAAGAACGGGGGGCGCCGCAGCCGCTCCAGACAGCTCGCGTCGAGCCCGTCGATCGATGCCGCTTCGATGAAGTCGGCGGCTAGGCCAGGGACGCAGGCGCCGCTGATGACGCCGTGCCCGACGCCCTGCGCCACGAGATGGAGGCTGTTCGACAACGTCGCGGCCACCTCGGCGCCCCAGCGCGGTGGCGTCACCGGGTCGAGGTCCCCCGACAAAACAAGGGTTGGGATGGCGGACTCCACCGGATCCCAGTAGTGCGCCGGTAGATCGCCGACCGGCCAGTCCTCGCAGGCCCCACCGAACTGCGCCAGGAGCATCGAGCCGAGAAAGCTCTCCGAAGCCGCGGCCTCGGCGCTGGCGCGCTCGACATAGGGGATGTCCTCGGCGCACAAGACAGAGAGCATCATGCCGAGGCTCAGACCCGTCTCCGACCGTCCCGACAGCCCGAGACTCAGAGCGAGGAAGGCGTCGTAGCGGCCCTCGCCGGCCTGGGTCACGATCAGCGGCGCCAGGCTCGCGAGCTGCGGGCTGTACAGGATGTTCCGAAGCATCCCCGAGAACAGATCGCGGGTGATGGTCAGCTCCAGATCCTCGCCGCTGATGGGGTGGCGAGTCTTGATTCGGGACGGAGCCGCTTCGAGCTCTGCAAGAACGGCGTCGAGGTCGGCGGCCAACTCGGGGAACGCCTCGGCGCATTCGGCACTCGCCGCGCAGTCGGCGAACAGTCGATCCAGCGCACGCTGTGCGTCGGGCGCCATGAACGCCGGCAAGCGAATCGAGGGCGGTGCGGCCCCGTCGAGAATGACGGCGCGCGTGGAATCTGGATGACGGCGCATGTAGACCAGTGCCGCCCGGGTACCGTACGACCCGCCATAGAGGTTAATGCGCCCGTAGCCCAGCGCCGCACGAACCTCGTCGAGATCGTCCATGGCGATCGGAGTCGTGTACAGGCGCAGATCGGCGTCGCGACGTTGCTGGCAACGCGTCAACAGCTTGGCCATCACGTCGCGGCGCAGATTGGGGCTCAGATCGTCCCCCGGAAAGAGTTCGAGCGACTCGCGCTGCTCCTCATCGATCAGATCCTCCGGACACTGCAGCGAGTGCGATTCGCCCGTGCCACGTTGATCGACGAAGACGAGATCGCGATTCTCGCGAATCTTACGGAACAGTCCGGCCGCTCCGCGACTGACGCCGATCGCCGACTGGCCCGGGCCGCCGGCGAGAAAAAACAGCGGGTCGGGCTCCGGGTCCGTGGCCAACGCCGGAAAGACCGCGATCGAAAGCTCGATTGTCCGCCCCTGTCGGCCCTCGCGATCCTCGAACACCTCCAGCGTGCCACAGAGAATCTCTTCGCCCACGCCGTGGAGCCGGCAGGGCTCGAGGCTCGAGGTCGGTACGTCGGCCTGCTGCGCCCCCGAAGAGGCCACGACCAACCCGAGCCACAAGGCCTGGAGTGCCAGAAAAGTCGCGATGCGCGGCCGTTGAGAGCTCATAGTGTGGTCGCCACGACGGTGGCAGGCGAATTCGACGAACCGCAGCGAGATAAACTCCTGCGGAAGTGTAGATGAAAGACCCTGCCGATCAACCCCTCGTCGAGATCCTACGCACGCGGGACCTTGCGCTGCTCGCCGTCGTCAAGTCGGTGCTCGAATCGTCCGAGCTGCCCTACGAGATCCAGGGCGAACAGAGCCTGCAGATCCTGCCGCTGGATCCGGCCACAGGCTTCTTTCGTCCTGCTGCGTTCGGCGCCAGCATCCGGGTGCGCCCCAACGACGCCGCCGAGGCCTGCGACCTCCTCGCGCCGACTCTCTCCAACGGCGAGATCGAGGACCCTGGTCCAGAGGGTCAATAAGCCTCGCCGGCGCTGCGCAGGATCGGCGCGAGCGGCACGCGCATCTCGATCACCTCCGGCCGTAAGCACGCACTGTCGTCGCACGCTTGAACCGTAAGCCGCAGGCTCGCGACACGCGTTCCGGCGTCAGGCGCCGCCAGACGCGCGGCGAGCTCGACGCTGCCGGTGTAGAGCGCCAGCGGCTCGTCTTGAAACGCCAGTCGTGTGATCTCGGCGGGCGGATAGCGCGTGCCGTCGAGCCGCCAGGG
>JAYZDP010000224.1:0-70187 GCA_036337765.1 Acidobacteriota bacterium | reverse complement strand
GACGATGTGCCCCACGAGCCGCTCGAAGGTGACGCCGAGCCGCGCGGCGGTCAGGGCGGCGAGCGAGGTCGGGGCGACTCCCTCGGCGAACTGGTAGGTCGAGCTCTGCTCCTCGTCGAGTTGCACCTGCAGAAACTCGAGAGCCGGTACCGGCGGTGTCTCCGCGAGTCCGCGCGCGAAGTCGAGAAAGTGGGTGGTGACGAAGGCCGTCGGCTTCACCCGGTCGAGCAGGCGCAGGACCATGGCGAAGACTTCGACACCCTCCGACGGGTTGGTACCCGAGCACAGCTCGTCGAGCACCACCATCGATCCGACCCTCATCTGCTCGAAGAGCGAGCGGATGCGCACCAGCTCGCGGCCGAGCCGGCCCTCGGTCTGGTCCGCGCTCTCGTTCTCGACCAGCGACACGAAGAGCCCATTGAGCATCGGCAGGGTCGCGGCCGAGGCCGGCGCGAAGCTTCCGGACTGACCGAGGACGGCGGCCCAGGCCAACGACTGGAGCAGCCGCGTCTTGCCGCCCGAGTTCGGTCCGGTGACGAGCACGATTGAGTTCTCGGTGCCGTTGCGTATGGAGCATGGGACCGGAGCCTTCGCCTGCTGCAGAAGCAGGGGGTTGAAGAGCCCCTCCAGCTGCACCGGTCGCGAGCCGTTGAAGTCGGCGAGACAGACCTCGAGCCCCCGCGCCCGCGCCAGCTCGCGGAACTTCAGCGAGCATAGGTAGAACTCGAGGTGACCGACGAGTTGGATCAGCGGAATCAGTGACGGGACGAGCTCGGTAAAGACCTGATTGACGATTCGCTTCATCAGCTCTTTGTTGGTGAAGTCGTAGCCGCCGGCGATGAAGCGCAGGCGGTTCCGGAAGCGCTGCCATGGAGGTGTCCAGAACTGGTTGTCCTCCTTTTCTTGGAGTCGGTCAAGACGCACTCGACGAATCCGGCCGTCACCGCCCAGACGGATATCGACACTCAGGTGCGCCATGCCGCTCTCGTACTCGAGCAGGTCCGACAGCGTCTGGTACTCGTGACTCTCTTGGACTGTCACCGAGCACTCGTGCAGGCGGCGCAGCCCCGAGTTGGCGTCGCCGAAATCGCGCACCATGCGGTCGATGATGGCCTTGGAGTGGCGGAGGATCTCGAGGTGGATCGCCGAGGTGTCGAGGCTGCCCTGATAGCCGGGTGTGCCAAACAGCGACGTCAGCGCGAAGAGCGCCTTGTAGAGCCCCTCGAAGCGCCGCCGCAGATCCGGCTCGTCGAGCAGTTCGCGCAGGATCCCCTGGCGCATGCGCACGGTCTCGACGTCCACCGGGACGTTCGCCAGCACTTTTCTGAGGAAGCGCTGGTTCGCCGGGTAGGTAGCGCCGTCAACGGTCAGCGACGAGCAGGTCTTGGCGAAGTCGTCGATGAAGAGATCGCGCGCGAAGAACTCTTCGTTCCACGATCCGCGGGGCAGCTTTGCCTGGGCTAACGCGTCGTCGAGCGCGGTACCGAGGTCGCGACCGAGGAACGCGAGCCCGAGAAGGTCGATCAGCGAGTCCTCGTCGACCACGAGATGGGCGTCGCTGTGTAGCAGGTCGGGGATCTGCAGCCGTGCAGCCGTCGGCCCGGCTGAGAAGCTTGAGCTCATGATTGGCTCACCTGAACCGTCTCCCTGAGCTCGAAGTCGTGACGCACCGTCGGTCGGCCATGATCGAAGATCACGAGGCTGTTGCCGCCGTAGAAGGTCAAGAGCGCTGCCTGGCGGAGCGCGGCGGCTCCGTTGGCGCAGAACACGCAGACCACGGACCCGGCGCGAACCGGATTGCGAACGCAGCCGAGAATCGCGTCGCTGTTGCTGACGTAACGAATCGACGCCACCTCGAACCCGCCTTCGAAGACCTCGAGCTTGCCGTCGAAGAGATCTGCGGCCTCCTCGGTCAGTGCTTCCCGGCCGAGAAGCACCACGCTACCCCGGTCGAGCCATCGCGATCTGAACTTGCTCCGTATGTTCAGACCGCCCGAGTCGCGGAAAGGTTCCTCGATGGCGTCGCGGACCGCCGAGTAGGCAGCGTCGTCGCTCGCGCCGACGATGAGTGTCGTTGGCTCGCCCGGCGCAACAGCTGCCAGCGTCGGCATCAGGAGGTGCTGGGGGTAGCGCCGTAGCACCTCGAAGTCGGGATCGATCTCGATCTCCGCTGGCGCGTTCACCATCGCGAGGCGCGAGGTCGCGCTCCCCGGTTCGACCACGAGGGTGGGCTGGACAGTGTCGGAGCCGCTGCGGACGCGGACCGGCAGCCGGGTCGCGAATGGCGCGTCGGAAGTGGTGTGGAGCATCAGCTCCCCGGCGTGCCACGACGCATCGTCGATGGTGATCCGCGGCAGGCCTGGCCCGTCGACCCAATATTCGAAGAAGGGGCCGAGATCGCGCCCGGATTCGGCCTCGAACGTCGCCCGGAAATCGGTCCAATCGGTGGGCCGACCCAGCCGCTCGGTCGTTGCCCGGCGCAGACCCGCCCACAGAGTCTCCTGTCCGATCTCATCGGCGAGCTGGTCGAGGACCACCGCGCCCTTCTGATACCCGATGAAGCCCGAGATACCGTCCGCACGCCCGAAGTCGGCGACCGCCTGGCGTGCCAGTCGCTCGCTGCGGCTCAGTGTCTCGACGACGTTGCGGCGGAAGATCCGCCCTCGGGTGGGGTCCCCTTCGAGCAGCGGCCGCATGTAGTTGGCGCCGTAGCTGGCCAGTGCCTCCGCCCAATGCGAGCCGTCCTTCAGCGGTAGCACCCCGTTGCCCCACCAGTTGTGCAGGAGCTCGTGGTCCAGGTAGCCCGGACGCAGCGAGCGCTCTCCCATTCGAATGACCTGAGAAGACAACAGGGTGAAGCCAGGGAAGGCGAAACCCGAGCTGAAGAAGTTCTCCACCACGGTGAACTGAGCGAATGGGTACGGGCCGATCAGGGGCTCGTAGAGGTCGAGATAGGCCCAGACGGCGTCGAACAGACCGGCCACGAACCTCGCTGAGCCCGCCGACACATGGGCCCGCAAGACGTGCCCGTCGCGTTCGCTGCGGTGCACCTCGTGCTCTCCGCCCACCAGAGCCATCCCGATCAGCGGAAACCTCGGCCGCCAACGGCTGGTCGACGCGGTCTCCTCGAGGAGATCACCGGACGCGACGACGGCGTGAGGAGCCGTGACCTCGAGGGTCCAGATGCACGGGATATCGAGGCGTGGATGCCATGAGGCGTCTGGCGCGAGGTATACACCGTCGCTGCCGATATGGGCGTTCATCTCGCGATTGTGGATCTGACCTGCCTTCTCGCCAGCCGCCAGGTCCTGGCGCAGAGTGCCCGACCACTCCAGGTCCAGGCGCAGCACTCCCGAGGGCTCGTCCACCGCCACCAGGTATCGCGACGCTGCGACGCCGTCCGACGTGTCGGGGTCGGAGAATCTCTCGAAAGCGAGCTCGCGACCGAGGCCGCGAATCGAGCGCAGCACGAGATCGGGATGGAGCCTCACGCGGAGTCGATTGTCAGCGTCGAGCACCCGCTCACTGGCGGGTAGTGAGAACGACGCGCGGCCGTCGAGCTGGCCGGATTTGGGCTCGAGCGTCAACTCGAGCCGGCAGTGCGCGGGAGGCTCGCTTTCGGCTCGGCTCGGCTCGGACCCTGACGACAAAGCCAGTGCACAGCCCAATACGATCGCAGGAGCTCGCAACGAGAATCTGTCGGCGTGCATGCAGAGGTGCCGGGTCGGCGGCGGAGGGGCCGCCTATAATACCCGCCTGCTGCGAGCGGTGGCCTGACGCCCGCGTGCGCCCAACCCCAACCGATCTCATCGTGCCGACTCGTAACGCCCTTCTCAGCACGCTTCTGGCCGCCCTCGTCTCGTTGCCGGTGCTCGCCGAGGACAAGTTCCTGTCGCGGACGCGCCGGCTGACCTACGAGGGTCTGCGCGCGGGAGAGGGCTACTTCTCCCCCGACGGCCAGCTTCTGGTCTTCCAGAGCGAGCGCGAGGAGGGCAATCCGTTCTACCAGATCTACGAACTGGATCTGGCTACCGGGGACACTCGGCGTATCTCGCCGGGTCACGGCAAGACGACGTGCGCCTTCATCCGCCCCGGGAAGGGTGACATCCTGTTCGGCTCGACCCACCACGATCCACGTTCGGCCGACCTGCAGCGCGAGGAGTTGGAGTTTCGCGCCTCGGGCCAGGAGCGGCGCTACGCCTGGGACTACGACACCGAAATGGAGATCTGGGTGGCCGACGGCGAGACCCTCGAGCTGACCCGCCTCACGAGCGCGCGCGGCTACGACGCCGAAGGCAGCTACTCGCCCGACGGCGAGTGGATCGTATTCACCTCGATTCGTGACGCCTACGGCCGCGTGCTCGACGCCGAGGAGCAACGTCTGCTCGAGGCAGACACGGCCTACTTCGGCGAGATCTACCTCATGCGGGCCGACGGGTCGGGGCAGCGCCGGCTGACCGACGTCGCCGGCTACGACGGTGGACCGTTTTTCACCACCGACGGCGAACGCATCGTGTGGCGTCGTTTCGCGCCGAACGGACTGACGGCGGACGTGTGGACGATGGAGACCGACGGCTCCGATGCGCGTCGGCTCACGGACTTCGGGGCGATGAGCTGGGCACCCTATGAGCATCCCTCGGGCGAGTACGTGCTCTTCGCTTCGAACAAGCTCGGTTTCTCGAACTTCGAGATCTTCATGGTGGACACCGCCGGCACCCGGGAGCCGGTACGTGTCACCTATAGCGATGGCTTCGACGGGCTGCCGGTGCCGTCTCCCGATGGCACGAAGCTCGCCTGGACTTCGACCCGCCACGGAGGATCCGGCGGGCAGATCTACATGGCCGACTGGAACCACGCCAAAGCGCTCGAGGCACTCGAACGGGCTGCACCGAGGGGAGAAGGAGAATGACCTATCGAAGCGTACTGAGTTGGCTGGTCCTCGGTGTCCTGGCGTTTGCAGTCGCCGCACCGGCGTGCGCCGCGACGGCGCCAGATGAGGACCTGCAAGAGGGGGTCGCCTACTTGTCGTCGCCGCAGCTTGGGGGCCGATTGACCGGAACACAAGGTGAGCGGCTCGCCGCAGAGTTTCTCGTCGAGAGACTCGAAAAGCTGGGGGCGGTACCCCTGGAAGGGCAGCCGAGCCTCCTCGTGCCATTCGAGTTCACGGCTGGGGTCAGCGACTCGGGGTCCCGGGTGAGCGTCGGCGACGAGACCTGGAGCACGGATCGCGTCCGCGCCCTGTCGTTCAGCGATGAGGGCAGCGTCGAGGGCGAGGTGGTCTTTGCCGGCTATGGTCTGAAGGTGCCCGAGACCCGCGATTTCTCCTACGACAGCTACTTCGGCCTCGACGTGCGCGACAAGATCGTAGTCGTCCTGCGCTACTACCCCCAGGATGCCGAGGACGACACCCGGACGCTTCTCGCCCGCTACGCGGGTCTGCGCTACAAGGCCCTTCAGGCCCGCGAGCTCGGGGCCACGGGTGTCCTGCTCGTGACGGTCCGCGCTCGGAGCGCGCCGGCGAGCTGGTGACGATGACCTTCGACACGGCGAGCTCCGGGTCCGGGATCGTTGCCGCGTCGATCACGGGTGAGGTCGCCGAACGGCTCTTCGCTCTCGCCGGCAAGGATCTCGAAGACAGCCAGGCCGTTCTGGATACCGCCAATCCCCACGCCACGGGCTTTGCTCTCGACGGGGTGACCGTGCGGATAACGACGGCCGTCGAGCGCGAGACGCGCACCGGCCACAACGTGGTCGGCGTGCTGCGCTCGCCGGCCGCGCACAAGACTCCCGCGCTGCTTATTGGGGCTCACTACGACCACCTGGGAGAGGGCCGCCACGGTAACTCCCTGGCGCGCGACTCGGAGCACGGCCAGGTCCACCACGGTGCCGACGACAATGCCTCGGGAGTCGTCGGTGTGCTGGCGATCGCAGAGATGCTGGCGGCACTCGAGCGGACCCGCGACGTAGTGCTGGCCTTCTGGTCCGGCGAAGAGCTCGGCCTTCTTGGCAGCGCCTCTTTCGTCAACGACACGCTCGGCGATGCTTCCACGCTACAGGCGTGCCTGAATCTCGACATGATCGGCCGTAGCCGCGACAACCGGCTCGCGATCCAGGGCGTCGGATCGAGCCACGGCTGGCGGCGCCTGATCGAGCAGGCGAACATCCCTGTGGGCTTCGATCTACAGCTCCAGGATGACCCCTACCTACCCACCGACTCGTCGAGCTTCAACCGTGTTGGAGTGCCGTGCCTGAACCTCTTCACGGGTGCGCACGAGGACTACCATCGGCCGAGCGACGTCGCGGGCAAGATCAATTACGGCGACATGGAGCGAGTCGTCCAGTTGACCGCCAACATCGGTCGCCGCCTGGTGACGCGTGACGAGCCGCTCGCATTCGTCAAGGTCGAGCCGAGGGTGCAGCAAGGCGCGGCTCCGGCGGCGGTCCGGGCCTACACCGGCACCATTCCGGACTACGCCACCGAGATCGAGGGCTTGCTGCTGAGCGGTGTCATCGGCGGCGGACCGGCCGAGGTGGCGGGGCTGCGTGAGGGCGACGTGATCGTCAAGTTCGGCGCCACCGACATCACCAACATCTACGACTACACCTACGCCCTCGAGGCGGTGAAGGTCGGCGAGCCGCTGACGGTCGTCTACCAACGCGATGGCGAGCAACAGGAGACCGTCCTCACGCCCACCGTCCGGCCTTAGCGGGGGCCGCGGAGGCTTCTCGAGCGGACTACGACCCCAGGCGGTCGAGGATGAAGAGTGGGCTGTCCGGTCCGCGGCGTCGCGCCAGGTCGACTCGTCCTTCGAGGCACCAGAAGTCCTCGCGCTGCGGATCGGGAAGCACCTGGGCAACCGACCAGCTACGGGTCCCGGTCTTGGAGATCGTGGTCATCCGGGCCTGTCGCGCCCTGGGCGAGAAGTCGATCTGGCCGAACTGCTCGAGGAAGGGTGCCAGGGCTCCCTCGATGGCCGCGGGACTCCAGACTTCATCGCCGTCTTGATTGACCGTTGCCGCTGCCTCGTCGTAATCGCCGGCGGCGAGAGCGCGAACCAGCTGATGCAGCTCGGCGCGGATCCGAGCGGCGAACGCCTTCGGGTCGCGCAGCAGCTGGTCGTCGCGTAGGGCACGACGCGCCTTCTCGGCGTCCTCGGGTCGCTGGAGCCGGATCTCGGGGTGCAGCATCGACTCCCATTCTTCGAGAAGGCTCGAGTCCGTGTGCTCCATGGTGGTGCGGAGGTAGGCCTCGATGTCGTAGAGGATCTCGTCCTTGGCCCCGTCAGGCACGGTCTGTACCAGCGCCTTGTAGAGCTGGTTGAGATGGCGCAGCAGCAGGCCCTCGGAGCGCTGTAGGCCGTAGCGTCGGACGTAGTCGTTGAAGCCGGCGTAGGTCTCGAACATCTCACGGCCGACAGACTTCGGGTGCAGCTCAGTGTCGCCGACCCAGGGGTGGGCTCGTCTGAAGATCGTGAATGCCTGCTCGAGCAGATCCTGGTGCGGGCGCGGCCAGGTCACCTTGTCGAGCCGCGTGCGTTTCTCCTCCCATGACAGGCGCTCACCTCGCAGGCGCGCGCGGAGCTCGTCGCGAGCCTTGTCTGCCTGGCGGTAGAGGATGGCGCGGGGATCCTCGAGGATCGCTTCGGTCAGGGTCGTGAGGTCGAGCGCATAGTCCGGCTCGGCCGGATCGAAGAGTGCTAGTGCCTCGACCAGAAACAGCGCCAGGGTCTGGTGCATCGAGAAGTTGAACTGGAGCTCGTCATCGACGATCACCCAGCGATAGCCGCTCGTCTGGTCACGGCGTATGTGCACGATGCCGGCTCGGTACAGCGAGCGGATCAGAAGCGCTGCCTGGGCGAGAAGCTCTTGGCGGCGCGCGGGGCTCTCGTGACACCCGTCGATCAGATCGCGAAGCGATGAGAAGTTGTCTCGCGCAGGATCGTCGAGCGCGGCGTCGCGCTGCAACAGGCTCAGCACCATGCTGTGACCGATTCGGAACTGCGACTGCAGAGTTTCGGGTGGCCGCCGCCGTAGGCTCTCGAAGGTCTTCTGGTCCCAGGGGACGAAGCGGTCGCGCGGCGGCGTCTTCTGCCGCTGCTTTTGACGCCGCGCAGGATTTCGTGCGGCCCGCTTTTCGCGCTTTCGGTTCTCGATCACGTGCTCTGGGGCCTGGCACACCACCCAGCCCCGGTCATCGAAGCCCTTGCGCCCGGCGCGGCCCGAGATCTGCTGGAAGTCCCGTACCTTGAGGATCGCCGTCTCGGTGCCGTCGAACTTGCACAGCTGGGTGAAGACCACGGTCCTTATGGGGATGTTGACTCCCACCCCCAGGGTGTCGGTACCGCAGATCACCTTCAACAGTCCGCGCTGGGAGAGCTGCTCGATCAGCAGGCGGTACTTCGGCAAGAGACCGGCGTGGTGGATGCCGATGCCGAAGCGCAGTAGGCGTCGCATGTCCTTGCCGTAGGGCGAATCGAAACGGAAGTCGCCGATCGCGGCGGCGATCTCCTGGCGCTCCGCGCGCTCGGTGAGCTGCATGCTGGTGAGACTCTGCGCCAGCTCGGCGCAGTCGCGCTGCGTGAAACAGACGATGTAGGCCGGCGTGCGCTCGTCCTTCTGCAGCGCTGCCACGGTCTCGTGAAGCGGGGTCTCGCGATAGTCGTAGTCGAGCGGCACGGGCCGATCCATGGTGCGCACCGTCACCGCCTCGCGTCCGGTGCGCCGCGCCAGCCGCTCCTCGATCGGCGCGGTGTTGCCGAGAGTCGCTGACATCAGTAGGAACTGCGTGCCGGTGAGCAGGATGAGGGGTACCTGCCAGGCGACGCCGCGGTCGGGGTCGGCGTAGTAGTGAAACTCGTCCATGACGACGTAGGGTGCGTCGAGCTCGGCACGACGCAACGCCAGATTCGACAGCACCTCGGCGGTACAGCACACCACCGGGGCGTCGGCGTTGATCGCGGCATCGCCCGTGAGCATGCCGACGTTCGCTGCGCCCAGGTCGTCGCAGAGCGAAAAGAACTTCTCGGAGGCCAGCGCCTTGACCGGAGACGTGTAGTAGCAGCGCCTACCTTCGCTGAGGGCGCGAAAGTGCAGCCCCAGGGCTACCAGCGACTTTCCCGACCCGGTCGGCGTCGACAGAATGACGTGCTGATCGGCGAGCAGCGCGACCAGCGCTTCCTCCTGCGCCGGATAAAGGTCGAGCCCGCGATCCGAGACCCAGCCGAGGACACGATCGAGGACGTCGTCCTTCGTGCTCGCGCCCGCGGCGAGCTCGCCGAGGGTTGCCGTCAAGAGCCGTCTGGCGGCGCCAGTGGGGGCGCCGGTGTCGTCGCGGTCAGGAGCGTGCGGGTCGGGCGGCGCATCTTCGTCCCGCCGGGGTCGGCGAACGAAGGCATTGTAGCCTAGGCAGGATGTTGGGCTTGGACGTGCGAACCCTCGATCGGGTGACGACCCTGACGATCTCTAGACCCGAAGTCCGTAACGCCCTAGACCGCAGCACGAGCCGCGAGCTGGCACGTGCGTTTCGTGACTTCGAGGCCGACGATAGCGCCACGGTGGCGGTCCTTGCCGGGAGTGACGGCGCCTTCTGCGCCGGCGCGGATCTCAAGGAGCTCGCGGAGGGCGATCTGTACGAGCCGTGGGCCTGGAGTCTCGAAGGCCCGACCGGGCGGCCCTGCGCCAAGCCGGTCATCGCCGCCGTCGAGGGGCACGCGTGTGCTGGTGGTCTGGGCCTGGCGCTTTGGTGCGACCTCCGAGTCGCGGCTCAGAGCGCGGTCTTCGGAGTCTTCTCCCGCCGCTGGGGCATTCCGATGAGCGACGGGACGACGGTACGGCTGCCGCGCGTCGTCGGGCTCGGTCGGGCACTCGACATGCTCTTGACCGGGCGCCCGGTGGGCGCCGACGAGGCCCTCGGGATGGGCCTGGTCAGCCGCGTCGTGCCGACCGGCGGCGCGCTCGGCGCGGCTCGGGAGATGGCGCAGCAGATCGCGTCGCACCCTCAGGCGGCACTCCTGTGCGATCGCACCTCGACCTACGGGCAGGCCGGCCTCTCTCTGGCGGAGGCACTGCGCGCCGAGGCGGGTGGCAGCACCGAGGCCCGCCGTCGCGCCGCCAGCGGTGCCCATCGATTCGCTCGGGGCGAAGGCCGCCATGGCGCCACGCCCGAGGAAGAGAGTTGAGCTCTTCGGGGATCGTACGGGCGTATTGGCGGACCCTTGCGATCGCCTTCGCGGCTTTGTCTGGGTTGCTGCTTGTGGTGCTGGTCCTTCGTTCCGGGCCCACCGATGTCGACGATGTCGAGCTCCCGGACACGGTGCGTGAGCCGGCTCTGCGGCTTGCGCCGTCCGGGTGGGCGGATCTCGACGGCTTCGAGGTCGATGCGCTGGACGGCTTCGCCGAAGCCTTCGGCCGTAGCTGCGGGGTGTTCGCTCGCCGCGACGCGCAGCGCCAGGTCGGCGACACGGGCGGGGTCGCCGGCGATTGGCGCGAAGTCTGTGCGCGGGTCGCATCGGCGGACGGCGTCGACGAGCTACGCGGTGCTCTGCTCGAGGAGCTTCGACCCTGGTCGGTGCTCGACAACGACGATCCGGAGGGGCTGTTCACCGGCTACTACGAGCCTTCCCTGCGTGGAAGTCGTGTTCGAGGAAATGGCTTCGAGACACCGCTGTACCGCCGCCCGCCAGAGCTCGTCGCCGTTGATCTAGGGGCGTTTCGCGAGGATCTGGCCGGCCGCCGCGTAGCTGGGACGCTCGAGGGGACGCGGCTCGTGCCGTTTGCCGACCGCGCCGATCTCGAGCGGGGCACGCTTGCCCGGCGCGATCTCGAGCTGGTCTGGGTCGACGATCCGATCGCGGCGTTCTTTCTGCACATTCAAGGCTCGGGGCGCGTCGACCTGGTGGATGGCGGACACATGCGTGTCGGCTACGACGGCCAGAACGGTCACCCCTACACCGCGATCGGTCGCGAGCTGGTCGCTCGATCGGAGCTCGTGCTCGAAGAGGTCTCGATGCAGTCGATCCGCGACTGGCTGGTCGCCAATCCGGCGGGCGCGACCGAGATCATGAACACCAACCGCTCGTTCGTCTTCTTCCGCGAGCTTGGCGACGAAGGGCCCAGGGGCAGCCAGGGCGTAGCGCTCACGCCACGCCGAACGCTTGCGGTGGATCGCCGCTTTCTGCCGATGGGCGTGCCTCTGTGGCTCGACACCACTGCCCCAAGCCCCGATCCGACGGTCGCCGAGCAGCCACTGCGGCGGTTAATGGTGTCTCAGGACACGGGTGGCGCGATTCGCGGGCCGGTGCGCGGCGACGTCTTCTGGGGTCACGGCGGTGACGCCGAAGAAATCGCCGGCCGAATGAAATCCCGTGGTCGGTTGTGGCTCTTGCTACCGGCAGGGTTGGACCCTCGAGGACCCGATCAGGCCTCGGAGCTGGCAGAACCCAGCGTGTAGAACCATGCCCACAGGATCAAGAGCGCCTGCAGCGGGAAGCGGGCCCAGAGGAAGGCCGTCGAGACTTCCGCGTACAGGTGGTTGTTCACCAGCATGTGCACGTGGACAGGCAAGAACGCGATCAGCATCAGGACGATGCCCCACGCGGCCCAGCGCCGCGTCGCAGGAACCATCACCAGCACGCCGAGCAGGATCTCGGCGACTCCACTGAGCGCGACCATGGTGCCATGTGCCGGGATGTACGGCGGCATGATCTCCAGATAGGAATCGGGATTGAGGAAGTGGTTCACGCCCCGCATGACGTAGAAGGCCGCCATCAGAGACAGTAGGCCGATCTTGAGCCACTTCATCCGTCACCTCCGTCGAGTCTTTGAGAAGGCCCGAGTATAGTTTTGTGATGGCTGGCTACGACAAGGGACTGACAGACCTCGGCAACGGCCTGTGGGCATATATGCAGCCGGATGGTGGCTGGGGGCTGTCGAATGCGGGGCTGGTGGTCGACGACGGAGAGTCGTTGCTGGTCGACACGCTCTTCGACCTTCGCCTCACCGGCGAGATGCTTGCAGCCATGCGGAGGGCTACGGCCGCCGCCAACGACATCGGCACCCTGGTGAACACCCACTCGAACGGCGATCACACGTTCGGCAACGAGCTGGTGTCCGAGGCTCGCATCGTCTCCTCCGCGGCTTGCGCCGATGAAATGGCCGCGCTCGGCCCCGAGCGTCTGGCCGGGATGATGGCTGGGGCGCCCGAGATGGGCGAGGTCGGCGACTACCTGATCGACATCTTCGGCCAGTTCGAGTTCGAGGACATCAGCCTGACCCGTCCGACCGAGACGTTCGAGGACTCGACCGAGCTGCGGGTGGGCTCGAAGCGCGTGATCCTGACCGAAGTCGGCCCGGCGCACACGCGCGGCGACATCCTGGTGCACGTTCCCGACGATCGCACCGTCTTCACCGGCGACATCCTCTTCATCGAGGGGCACCCGATCATCTGGGCCGGCCCAGTCGAAAATTGGGTGCGGGCCTGCGACAGAATTCTGGAGATGGACGTCGAGTCGATCGTTCCCGGTCATGGGCCACTGACCGACAAGGCGGGCGTCAGCGCGCTGCGCGACTACTTCGTCTACATCTCGGTCGAGGCACGGCGACGTTACGATGCCGGACTCTCGGCATTCGAGGCAGCCGGCGACATCAGCCTCGACGACTACAGCTCGTGGGGGGACGCGGAGCGCATTGTTATCAACGTGCACAGCCTCTATCGCGAGTTTTCCGGCGAGGAGCAGCCCGCCGACACAAATCAGCTGTTCGCTCAGATGGCGAAGCTCGCGAAACGGAGCTAGGGCCAAGGAATACCAACGACGGAACCCCGATTGGAAGAGAGCATGAGCACGTGGAGAATTTCCTGCACCCTTCTGCTGGTCCTCGCATTCGCGTCGTCACCCATGTTCGGTGCGAGTGAACGAAAGAAGGCGGCCTCACGCGCCGAGATCGATGCGATAGCCGCCGACTCTCTGGATCGACTCTTCGAGAACCGGCCAAAGGCCCGCCGTCTGTACGACAACGCCTCCGGCTATGCGGTCTTCTCCAATATCAAGGTGTCACTCGTCATCACCGGCGGCGGCGGCCGCGGAGTCGCCGTCACCAAGGGTGGCGACCGCACCTACATGAAGATGGCGACGGGCGGCTTGAACCTCGGCTTGGGTGGGCAGAAGTACCAGGTGGTGTTTCTGTTCGAGGATCCCCAGACTCTAGATCGCTTCATCAACGAGGGTTGGGAGGCCGAGGGCTCGGCGAATGCGGTGGCCGGAAACAAGGGCGCCAACGTTGCCCCTACCTTTCGCAACGGGGTGGCGTTGTTTCAGATGACTCAGGGCGGCCTGATGCTCCAGGTCGACATCTCCGGCACCAAGTACTGGCAGTCAAACCTGAACAGATAAGTGCGCTACAAGTAGCACACCTATCTGTTTCATTCCTTTTGCCGCGGACGGCGCTTGTGAGCCCGAGGCGGACCTCGAGCTCACTCTTGTTCGGCAGGCGTAGCAGGCCCCTGCCAGGTCTTGACCTGGTAGCGCTCTATCTTCAGGTTGCGGTGCCAGAAGTTGGGGGATAGACCTGCCTTCTCTTTGAGCTCGGTCAGGAAGTCCTGCGGGTCGGGGAGGACTTTCCAGACCTGGGGCAGGAAGGTGGCGCGGTGATGTCGGTGGGTGAGAAGGACTCCATCGCGAGTGGGGACCAGGTTGTCGAGGATCTCGCGTTCAGTGGAGCCTGGCACCGCCTCTCGCTCGCTGAGGAGGGAGACCTCGATCTCGACCGAGGCGAGCTCGGCGGGCTCGACGGCCGGGAATCTCGGGTCGTCGCGCGCCGAGGCGATGGCGTTGTAGCGCACGTCTTCGGCAATCGGACGCGTGGAATCGATGCTGCCGATGCAGCCACGGAGTTCTTCCGAGCGGTGCAGGCTGACGAAGGTCGCGGCGATCTGGCGCAGCCAGGCGTCTGGCGGGGCTGGCGGCTCGGGCCGACCGAAAACCGCCTCGTGGATGGCGCGGCGGGCGATCGCGAGCAGGACCGGTCCGCCGTCGGTGGGAACCACGAGCATGGCCTCGGCGACTGTAGCAAGGGTGACGTGAAGGTCGCGCCCGCGGCTACAATCCCAGGAATGAGGCTGGTGGTGATCGGCGGGGGAGTTTCGGGGCTGACTGCGGCCTGGGTCGCCGCGCGCGCCGATCCCGCACTCGAGGTGCTGGTTCTCGAAAGAGGCTCCGTGGTCGGCGGGAAGGCGCGCACGTTTCGCGACGGTGACTGGCGTGTGGAATGCGGCCCGACCGGCTTTCTGGCTCCCGACGAGAACATCGAGCGGCTGCTGTCCGAAACCGGTCTCGACGCCTCGGTGGTGTCCGCCGACGAGGCCGCGGCTCACCGATTCGTGGTCCGTGGCGGCCGCGTCCGGGAGGTCTCTCCTCATCCGATCAAGTTTCTGGGCTCGGGAATTCTGGGCCCGCTCGGAGCGGCACGAGCGCTCGCGGAGCCGTTTGTCGGGCGCCGGAAAGGCGATGGCGACGAGTCGGTCTGGCACTTCGCGAGCCGTCGTGTCGGCCGCCAGGCCGCGGACCGTCTGGCGGCGCCGATGGTTCTTGGTGTGTTCGCGGGAGATGCGCGTCGGCTTTCGCTGGCGGCGGCGTTCCCGAGGTTGGCGGAGCTCGAGACGGACCACGGCTCCCTGGTGCGCGGAGTGTTGGCGAGAGGGCGAGAGGTGCGCGCGGGTGCCCGTGCGCGTACCCCACCGGGGAAGCTGACCTCCTTGAGCGAGGGGATGGGTGCACTGTGCGAGGCTCTCGGCGAGGGACCCTTCGAGCTGCGTCGTGGGCGGCCGGTCGACGTGATCCAACCGTGCGGGGGTGGCTACTCGGTGCGCGTCGCGGGCGACGACATCTCAGCCGACGCGGTCGTGCTCGCCTGCGAGGCGTTCGCAGCCGGCAACCTGGTCGAGGCCTTTGCGCCGAGCCTCGCAGGCGAGCTGAGCGCGATCTCGTACCCGCCGGTCTCGGTCGTCGGTCTCGGCTTCGAGGGGTCGGCCTGGGCGGGCGTGCCCCACGGGTTCGGCGTGCTGGTGCCTCGCGGCGAAGGGCTGCGAACGCTCGGATTCTTGTGGGAGAGTCACATCTTCCCGGGGCGCAGTCCCCGGCAGTGCCACTTGCTGCGAGCGATGGTCGGGGGGGCCGTCGACCCCGAGGCGACGTCGTTGAGCGATGAAGAGCTCGTCGCCCTCGTGCGCAGCGAGGCGCAGGCGCTGCTTGCGATAGAGGAAGAGCCCGTGTTCCGCCACGTGCACCGGTGGGAGCGTGCGATTCCGCAATACGAGGTCGGGCATCCGGGCCGCGTGGGTCGGATCGAGGCGGAGCTGAACCGCTTACCCGGGCTCTTCATGGCCGGCAACTCGCTGCGCGGAATCGCGTTCGGCAAGGCGGTTGCAGCCGGGATCACGGCGGCCGAAGACGGTCTGGAGTTTCTGGCCCTTCATGCTGGGCAGGGGAGAGCGGCACAATGACGAAAGAGAGCCTGACGAAGTCGATTTTGGTGGTGGCACTTCTGGCGTTGGGGTGTCGGGGCGAGAGGCGGGACGTAGGATCGCCCGCGGCGAGCGATCCCGAGGCGCTGGCGCCGCTCTTCGCCGACCTTGGCGATTTCCACTATTCCGTCACTGCCAGCGAGGAGGCGCAGCGCTTCTTCGATCAGGCGCTGACCCTCAGCTATGCCTTCAATCACGCCGAGGCGATCCGCTCGTTCCGCGAGGCTGGGCGGCTGGACCCGCAGTGCGCCATGTGTCCCTGGGGTGTCGCTCTGGCGCTCGGTCCGAACATCAACGCGCCGATGGATACCGCGGTGGTTCCGGATGCCATGGAGGCGCTGCGTCAAGCGAAGGATCTCGCTTCCCGTGCATCGGAGCGGGAGCAGCGGCTGATCGCAGCGGTGGCGGCCCGTTACGTCGAGGCTGCGCCGGAGGATCGGAGCGAGCTGGACCAGGCGTATGCCGCCGCCATGCGCGAGGTGGCGCGGGACTTCCCGGAGGATGCCGATATCCAGACGCTGTATGCCGAGGCGCTGATGGACACCACGGCATGGAGCTATTGGCTCGATGACGGTTCGCCGAAGCCCGAGACCGAGGAGATCCTCACCGCCCTCGAAGCGGCGCTCGCTCTCAACCCGAGCCACATCGGGGCGCTTCACCTCTACATCCACACGGTGGAAGCGTCGGCCGATCCCTATCGTGGCGAGTCGATCGCCGATCGCCTGGGTCCGCTGGTGCCAGGAGCGGGTCATCTCGTGCACATGCCATCGCACATCTACCTTCGTGTCGGGCGCTACGAAGAGGCCAGCACGGCGAACGAGCTCGCGGCCCTCGCAGACGAGTCCTACATCGCGCAGTGCAACGCCCAGGGCTTCTACCCGGCGCTGTACTACCCGCACAACATCCACTTCCTCTGGTTCTCGGCAGCCCTCGAGGGGCGCCAGGAGGTCTCCACCGCTGCCGGCCGCAAGGTCGCGAAGCAAGTCGGCGAAGAGATGGCCCGCCAGATGCCGCAGCTAGAGGCGTTCCTACCGGTGCCGCTCTTTTCCATGGTGCGCTTCGGCGACTGGGAGGGCATTCTCGCCTACCCGCGACCCTCCGAGGAGCTCATCTACCTGACGGCAATGTGGCACTACGCGCGGGGTCTGGCCCACGTCGCGGGCGCGGACCTCGCCGCCGCCAGCGCCGAATCGGCCGCCCTCGAGGAGGTCGCCGCGAGTGAGGCGGCCTCGAGTCTCGATGAGCGCGGCACATGGCCTGGCACGGCTTTGGTGTCGATCGCGCACAAGGTGCTCGCCGCCCAGGTGGCGGGCCTGGCGGGAGGCCGCGATCGGCAGATCGCGGGTCTCGAGGAAGCGGTCGCGGCCCAGGACGAGCTGGATTACATGGAACCGCCCTACTGGTACTACCCAGTGCGTCAGACGCTGGGGCGAGCGCTGCTGGATGCCGGGCGAGCCGGTGAGGCCGAGGTGGTGTACCGGCAGGATCTCGAGCGGGTGCCTCGCAACGGATGGTCGTTACACGGTCTCGCGAGAAGTCTCGAAGCGCAGGGCAAGACCGCCGAAGCCGCCGAGGCGACCGCGCGCTTCGACGAGGCTTGGGCCCGCGCCGACTATGAAATCTAGCGGGAGCGGCGGTATGAGGGCAGTACAGATTCGAAGGCTGAGGAGCAGTGACTACCGCGGCTCCCGCTAGCGCTACTGCAGCGTGAACTAGACGTTGAACACGTAGAAGACCGCGACCGGTACGCCGTCCTGGGTCGCGGGGCTGTAGCGCCAGGCACCGACCGTTTCGAGCGCCGACTCGGTCAGGCCCCGGGGCAGACCCTTGATCACGCGTAGATGCGCGACGTTGCCCTCCTCGTCGATCACGCCGCGGAGAATGACGAAGCCCTGCACGCGCGTCATGCGGGCCTCCTCGGTGTAGCGCGGCTGGTCTCCCGAGAGGCGCTGCGGCGCCAGGATCGAGGCGTCGAGGTCGCGAGCCGTGCCTGAGCCGCTGGGAGCCGGTGGAGCGTCCGGGATCTCGCTGACGTCGAAGAAGTCGGCATCAGAAACGTCGAAGATCACCGGCGGCGTCTCGTAGTCCTCGATGATCGGCTCCGGGAGATTCGGCGTCGGATCGGGGAACGGGATCTTGCGAGCCTGACGCGTTGGGATGGTCGGCGCCGACATCTGCGGCCTGGACTCCTGGAAGCGCACCTGATGCAGGACGAAGACCTGGCGGCTCTCGGGCAGTTCGAGCGGCTCCTCCTCGAGGGCGGGCACGCGGACGATCATCAGCGCGATGTGCAGGACGAGTGCCACTGCGACACCGAGTCGCAGCCAGCGCGGGTCGTCATGCGTCGCGAACAGAAACGTCGAGACGCCGAGCGCGAAATCCCAGGTGTCGGCGCTCGCCCGCCGGTGGTGGTACTTACGATCGAGGCGAAGCGCCACGGCTCAATGAGCCATCGCCTCAGAATCCGCAGAGAGAACCTTCCCCGGGTTGAGGATCCCGTTCGGATCGAGCGCCGACTTCAGTGTCCGCATCACACCAATCTCCGCGGCGCTGCGGCTGTAACCTAGGTACGGACGCTTCTCCGTGCCGATGCCGTGCTCGGCGGCGATCGAGCCGCCGCATGCCTGAAGCGGCCGGTAGATGATCTCTTCGACATCGGGCCGCGAGGACGCGTCTCCGACGCCGACCACCACGTGCAGATTGCCATCTCCGAGATGTCCGAAAACGACCATAGAGGGGGAGTCCCAGCGCCCGCCGAGAGCTTGGCGGATACCGGCGAGATAGTCCGGCATGTCGGGGATCGGGAGGCTGACGTCGAAGGTGAAAATCGGCGCGTTACGGTCGAGCTGCTCGATGTCGTCGCGGATCTCCCACAGCGTGTCGCGCTCGGCTCGTGACTTCGCTACCACCGCGTCCTCGAACAGGCCCTGCTCCATCGCCTCTCCGAGCACTGACTCGAATCTCTCGGAGTCGCTTTCCTGATCGGAGCCGAGCGCCTCGACCAGCACATAGAACGGATGGCCATACTCCAGCGGCGGGCGGCTCTTGGCCGGCTCGGACGTGGTCAAGCGGTAGAAATCCTCCCACATCACCTCGAAGGCACTGAGATTGCCGCCGAGTCCGCCGTCGACGATTGTCAGCAGTCGGGTCACGTCGTCGAAGCTGTCCACCGCGACCATCGCCGCGTTGTGGCTGCGCGGGCTCTGGCGCAACCGCAGAACGATTCGGGTGACGATACCGAGCGTGCCCTCGGAGCCGATGAAGAGTTGCTTCAGGTCGTAGCCGGCGTTGTTCTTGAGCACCTTGGTCATCGAGCTCAGCACGGTGCCGTCGGCGAGCACCGCCTCGACGCCCAACACCATGTCGCGGGTCATGCCGTAGCGGATGACGCGATTGCCGCCGGCGTTGGTCGCGACGTTGCCGCCGATGGTGCATGAGCCGCGCGCACCGAGGTCGAGCGGGAACAGGAACCCCTCCTCGTAGGCTCGTTGCTGGATCGCCTGCAGCGGCACTCCCGCCTGCACGGTCATGGTGCGGGTGGCAGTGTCGATTTCCTCGATCTCGCTCATGCGCTCTAGGGACAGTGCGATCTCGCCCGGGGCCGGGATCGCGGCGCCGACCAAGCCGGTCATGCCGCCCTGCGGGACCACTGGGTGACCCGCGTCGTTGCACAGCCCCAATGCAGCCGAGACCTCCTCGGTGGTCTTTGGTCGCAGGATGGCGGAGGCCTCACAGGGCTCGGGATGGCCCCAGCCGTTGTCGCGCAGGCGGACGTCGCTGCCGAGCAGGATGCCCTTGTCGCCGAGTAGCTTGGTCAGCTTTCCGATCAACTCGCTCATGGGAGGCCGATTCTAGTCCTTCCCGGCTGCGCGCGGCTGCGCGCCGGAGCACCTCTACTCCGCGCGCAGCGCTGTGGCCGCGGGACGCGGGCCGCGTGCCGAGCAGGCATCCAGGCGGCGAGAACGGCTGCCGGCGCCGAGACTCATGCGAATCCCGACCTCGTAAGTGCGCTGCGCCACGGTGTAGCTGACGATGCCGTACAGGCCGATGGTTGCGATGGTCAGTGCGATGGCGGCGACGGCCGTCAGTACGAACGCTCCGAGTCGCCACGGCAGACGGACGATGCCGATGTGTCTCTCGGCGGTGGTGGTCTGCCAGATCCAGACTTCGGGGTCGAGGCGTCGGACCAGGGCGAAGTGCCCCACTCGAAGTCCGGCGGCGAGAGATAGAGCTCCACCAGTTCCTCAGGTGCGCGGACCTCGGTGTTGCGGAGAAGGATCGCGTTCACCAAGCTGAAGATGGCCGTCTTAGACACAGCACGAGAGGGGCGGGGTCGGGGTTTCAGGCGGAAACGAACGGATTGGCGCTGCGCCACGCGTCGGCGGCCTCTGCCAGGGTCGTGAAAATGGCGGCGTCGCTCTGCTCAAGACGGTCCAAGAGGCGCTCGAGCATCAACATGCGGTGCCCACGGCCGATGACCTGAGGATGCATCGTGAGGATGAAAACACCCGTGCCGAGTCGGCAGAGGTACTCGAACTCGGCGAGCCAGATCTTGAGCACCCGATCGGGATCGGCGAGGCCGGGATTGACCCCGCGCCGGCTGGCGGTGTGCTCGAAATACGGGTGATCGTCGAGGTGCCAGGCAAAGGGCATCTGGACCAGCTCGACCTGCTCGCCAAAGCCGTAGGGACCGTCGGGCGGCGCCTCGTCGCCTACCCGGCAGTAGTAGGGGGTGAAATCGTCCGCCATCATGCTGCTGTCGTAGGAGAAGCCGTGCTCGACCAGCAGTGAGACGGTGTTGGGGCTGGCGCTTCCGGAAGGGCAGCGGTAGCCGACCGGCCGCACCCCGGCGATCTCCGCGAGACACGAGGTTCCGCGCTCGAGGATCGCGACCTCCTCGTCGCGCTCCATCCTTGCCGGGTTCTCGTGACAGTAGCCGTGGTGGCCGATCTCGTGGCCCTCGTCGACGATGCGGCGGGTCTCGGTCGGGAACGCCTCGGCGGTGTGGCCCGGCACGAACCAGGTCGAGGCAATGGCGCGCTCAGACAGCAGATCGAGGATCCGCTGCGCTCCGACCTTGCCGAACTCGCCGCGCGACAAGGCGTTTGGCGATCGCGTCTTATAGATCGCGATCCACGACGACATCGCGTCGAAGTCGAAGCTCAGACAGACGCGAATGGCACTCAAGAAGCTATGTCCAACCGAGGCTGCGGGCCCTCGCCACGATCACTTCGGCGGTACCTGCGTGCCCGAGCCGCTCGGTATTCAACACCATGTCGTAGTGAATCGGGTCGTTGCAGTCGCGGTCGTAATACTCACGGTGATAGCGGGCTCGATTGCTGTCCATCTCGGCGACCCGCGCTGCCGCCTCTACAGGATCGATACCAACCGTTTCGGTCGCGAACTTGACACGAAAGCGGGTCGATGCGACGACGCGCACGTGAAGCGTGTCCGAGCTGCGCGCCAGGACCGCTGCGCAGGCGCGTCCCACCATCACGCAGCGCCCCTCTTGTGCGAGCTCCTCGACGAGGGTACGGGTAATCCTGACCAGGTGTCCCTCTCCGAATTCGTGAATGGCGTCAGCCGTCGGCAGGAAGAGCTCGGGAAGCTCGAGGGTGGTGAGCTTGGCGAGGCGCTCGATGAAACTCGGCGCCCGCTCCTCGCGCGCGGCGACCTCTTCCGGCGGCAGGCCGGCCCGTTCCGCGACCTGCTCAACGAGCTCGCTGTCGATCAGCCGCCAGCCGAGGGCGTCGGCGACGGAGCGTGCGACAACGGCACCTCCGGAGGCGTACTGGCGGGAGAACGTGATGAGCATCAGTCGTCCTGGACAAACTACTACATCGCCTTGGCGCCTGTGGCGCCCGCGTTGGCGCGGATGGCACTCTGCAGGCGCGCGTCCATGCCGCGCAGGGTCTTTGACGACGCGACGAACACGAAACCGAGCAGGACGGCGAGGATCGAGGCGCCGGCGACTGCTGCGGGGGCGCCAACCACCTCCGCGATCGCAGCCACCGGGAGCGTGCCGAGAAGCGGTAGCGAGAACGACATCATCAGAAAGGCCGAAACGCGGCCTCGCACCTCGTCGGGGATCAGCACCTGAACCGCCGTGCTGTTCATGGCGCTGTAGTAGCTGGCGAAGATATTGGCCACCAACACCAGCGGCAGGCCGAGGAGGTACCAGGGGCTGATCGCGAATAGGAAGAGGAAGAGGCCGAAGGCGAGCGTCGACAGGAGCATCGGGCGTAGCCGTCCGCGGCTGTCGCGGCGGGAGGCGACGAGCACGGCGCCGATCAGACCCCCAGCTCCGGCGGCGGCGCTCATGATGCCTAGCCCCTCGGGCCCGACCTGCCAGACGTCCTCGGTGAAGACCACCAGCAGGTTCTGGAAGGGCATGACGAGAAACATCGGGACCAGGCCGAAGAAGAGCAGCACCAGAACGAGTCGGTCTCGGCCGAGAAAGGCGAAGCCTTCAGCCAAGTTGCTCCGAAACGACTGCAAACTCGCCGACTCGGTGGGCGGCGCAGGACGCACGCGAACGAGAGCCAATACGGCGAGTACGTAGAGAGCGACGTTCAGCCCATAGGCCAGCTCGACGCCGATAGCACCGATGAGAAAGCCGGCGACGGCCGGTCCCACGATGCGGGTGGTGTTGACTGCGGCCATGTTCAGCGCCATGGCGTTGGTCAGGCGCGCGCGGCCTACGACGTTGGCAACAATCGCCTGGCGCGCCGGCATGATGAAGGGAAAGGACGTCCCCATGATCAAGGACATGACCAGTAGGTGCCAGAACTCGAGTCGGTCTGTCACCAGTAGAAGGAGGGTAACCGCCTCGCCGACGACAACGATGCTCTGGCCGAACGCCACTAGCTTGCGTCGATCCCGGCGGTCCGCGATCGAGCCGCCGAAGGGAGCGACGACTAACATCGGGATGGCCACCATGGCGCTGATAAGGCCGAGGCTCAGCTCGCTGCCGGTGAGTCGGAACACCAGCCAGGAGCGCAGCACCTGCTGCCCGCCCATGCCGAGAAAGAAGGTGGCGTTCGACGCGAACACCCAGCGGAACTGCGAGACCTCGAATGACGCGAAGACGCCGCGGCGCGGCGAGGCGGGAATCACGGGGCCGACGGGGGGGGGTGTGGCCATTGACTATTCCTGCGCAGCGGAGACTACCGTGGCCCTCCCGGCCTGTGCGGCCCCCTCTATCGACCGCTCAGCACGATTTCATCCTCCGGCAGTAGTCGAAATGGACAAATTTTGCCAAGTCTCTAGATTCAACAGTTTGAAGCTGGGCAGGCGAGGTCTACAGGCGCGCGAGGCGAGCGAGGGCTTTCGCGGCATCTTCCACGAGGTGCGAGACGGTCTCGGCCACCGTCCGAGTCTCGTTGCAGAACGCGATGCTCTGTCCAGCGGGGTGGTGCATCAGCGGCTCGATGCGGTGCTGGTCGATCGCCCCCAGGAGGTCGCCCACCAGAATGTCCTGGTAGGGCATCTTCAGCGGCGCCGGGGCGTCGTCGGCCGCCCACTCGTCGCTCCACGCGGTACGGATCTGGCGCAGGGTCTTGCCGGAGTCGGCCCGTGAAATGACCGTGTCGTCGCTGCCCGCGGCAAGTAGCTTGCGCAGTACGAGATCGTCGAGCCGGTGCTCGTGGGTCGTCAGCCACACGGTCCCAAGCCAGACACCCTGGGCGCCGAGGGCGAGCGCAGCAACGATCTGGTCACCTGTTGCGATGCCGCCGGCCGCGAGTACTGGGACCTCGCCGGCGAGTTCCACGATCTGTGGCACCAAGCTGAGGGTGCCGATTGGGCCGGTGTGCGCGCCTGCGTCGTAGCCCTGGGCCACGAGAATGTCGGCGCCCGCCTCTAGCGCGGCATGTGCGTGGCGGGGTCGACCGATTAGGGCGAGGGTCGTCTTACCGTCGGCCTTGGCCCGTTCGACCGCCTCCATCGGCATGCCGATGCCGCAGGCGAAGAGCTCGACGTCGGAGGCCAGCACCGCATCGATCTGGTCTTGGGCGGTGTCCTCAGAGCGCACGAAGCGGGAGCGCATGCCCGGCTCGGTTGCGGCCGGCACGTCGTAGCGTTGGATCAAGCTTTCGACGAATCGGCGGTGCTCGTCCGGGATGGCCGCTTCGATGGCCGCTCGGTCGTCGTGCTCGGGCATCCCCTTCGGCAGCACGAGATCGACCCCGAACGGCAGCTCGCCCAGCCGTTCCCGAAGCTCGGACAGAGAGCTGCGGATCTCGTCCGGTGTCGATCGTGTCGCGCCGAAGACACCGAGTCCGCCCGTCTCCGAGATCGCCGCGGTCACCTCGATCGAATGGGCGAAGCCGAAGATCGGTACCTCGATTCCGAGGCGTTCGCAGATCGGTGTTCTGAGCCTCACCAGCGGTCCCAGTGAAGGGTCTCCTCGACGGGAAGGCGAGTCACGGGACCGAAGTTCCCCGACGGATATCCGACCGGAATCAGGCAGATCGGCTCGACGCTCTCGGGCAGGCCGAGGGCCGCCTTCGCCTCGTCGCGTTTGACCAGGCCGAGGGTCGTCGGCGTGGCGCCGAGGTCCATGGCCCGGGCGGCGAGCAGCAGATTCTGTACCGCCGGCCACACGGATCCGCCGGCCCGCAGTCGACCGACCTCGTCGACCGGCTCGCCGAACTCGTAGCAGGCGATGACGAGAACCGGGAGTTCGTGCATGTGATCGGCCTGCCACAACACCGCGTCGAGCATGCGCCGTCGCTTGTCGCTTGGTTGGTGCGGTAGCTCGGTCGGCCTACCCGAGTCGGGCGTGATGTAGGTGTGAACCGATTCTCGATTCAGCTCGGCGAGGCGGGCCTTCTGCTCGGCGTCCTGGACCACCACCCAGCGCACTCCCTGCATGTTGGATCCGGTCGGTCCCTGGTTGGCCGCGTCGATCAGCTTCACGAGCGCCTCGCGCGGAACCGGATCGGACTTGAGCCGGCGCATCGCGCGGCAGTTGTACATAACTTCGAAGAGGTCCATGTTGAGGCTCCCTTGGGTTGGTCACGTGCGGAAGGCCGGCATCGTACCTCGCCTCGGTGACTCGTCCGTGGGTGCTAGCCTTTTCAAGAAGTTACGGGAGAAAGCATGATTCTTCGCGGCCTGTTCGACGATGATGTCGAGGTGGATGAGATCGACCCGGGACAGGTGAGCCCGGCTCGCCTCTCGTGCGCGGAACTGGCGATCGTCGGGAAGGCGGTCGGCAAGCGGCAGCGTGAGTTCGCGGCCGGCCGGGTCGCGGCGAAGGCGGCGCTGGCACGGTTGGGTGCGCCGGCCCTGCCCTTGTTGGCCGGGGCGAATCGCGATCCGTTGTGGCCGCTCGGCTTCGTCGGCTCGATCTCTCATTGCGCGAGTCTCGCCTGCGCGGCCGTGTCGAAGTCAGATAGGTACCGATCCCTTGGCTGCGATGTCGAGGGTGATGAGCCCCTGTCGGTGGGCGTAGCGCAGCGGGTTTGCTCGGAGCGGGAGCGAGACCGGATGGGAGCGGACTGGTTGCGCGCCGCGAAGATCGTCTTCAGCGCCAAGGAGGCGTTCTATAAGTTGCAGTTCCCCCTCACCTTGACTTTCCTGGGGTTTTTCGACGCAGACGTAACCCTCGACGAGAGGAACGGCGGGCTCGAAGTGGCGCTGCTGAGGGATGCCGGCACCCTTCTAGCCGGCGCGCGCTTTGCCGGACGGTTCGTCGTAGTCGATGGCTATGTCGCTACCGCCCTGTCGCTTCGTGGGGGCGAAGACGGCGGGAATCCTTCTCGCCCTGGGACTTGTTAGGCTGGTGAACGGAGGGTCTCTCGATGAAACGACGCACGCTCATCCTGCTCATCTGTGCCGTGGCTGTGTTTGCGAGCGCGGCGATGGCGCACATCCTCGTGAAAGACGTCTCGCCGTCCGATGGCGGCGCACTCTCGGCGCCGCCGCGTGATCTGCGCGTCTGGTTCAATCGTCCACCCGATGTCTCGAAATCGGAGCTGGGCCTCACCGGACCCGCCGGGGCACTCGAGATCGACGGTCTGCACAGCATGGGTGAGAACGATCTGATGGCTCGCATCGTCGGTCGCCTGCCCGACGGCGAGTACACGGCGAGCTGGAAGGCAGCCGGTGACGACGGGCACGAGCGCAAGGGCACCTGGGCCTTCACCCTGAAACGCGGATCGGGCGACTAGCGGCTCAGCCGGAGAGCAGCGACCTGGCGCGCTCGAGCAGAGGCTCGATCGACAGCGCGGTTTGCTCCCAGGTCGGATCGGGGCGTCTACCACGGCGATGCAGGCCGAGGTTGAAGCCGCTGATGATGGCGAACTTGTAGGCCGCGAGGGCGCGAAACCACTCCAGGCTCCGAAGTTCTTCGCCCCAAGCCTCGCGGTACAGCTCTACGAGCTCGTCGGCGAGCGGCATGACGCCGGTCGGCTCGCGCTCGGGGCTCCACGCTTCAGGATCGTTGAAGGTGGCGATCCAACCAACGTCGTTCAGCGTGGCGCCAATCCCGGTGAGCTCCCAGTCGATGACCGCGAGCAGAGTGCCGCCTGGGTCGTAGAACACGTTGGACCACTGGAAGTCGCCGTGGAAGATGCCGACGCGGGCACCTTCGGGTAGGCCCGCCAACAGTAGTGAGCGGACTTCGGGCACGAGACGGAGCCGTTCGGGATCGGCGACTTTGGGCATGAACCGGTCCCAGCGCTTGACGTCCTCGACGAACGGGACGGGCGGCCCCAGATACTCCGCGCGGCCGGGGTTCACGCGGTGGATCTTGGCCAGCGCGATCATCGCTTGGCGCGCCATCGAGGCGCGGGTCTCGGCATCGAGGCCGTCGACCCACGAGGTCTCGGCGAACCCGACCACCGCTCCGTCGAGCTTGGGCACGACGAAGTAGGGGCGGCCGAAATGCTCGAGATCGTCACCCGACCAGCGCACCTCGCAGTGCGGAACGCTCGACCCCTCGAGCGCCCGTAGCGCGGCGACCTGGCGCAGCACGTCGGCGGTACCGACCCAGCGTACGTTCGGCGGGGGCAGGCGTAGGTACCAGCTCTCGCGGGTGTCGTGACTGGTGACGGTGAAGCCGTAGCTGAAGCCGGCGTGCCCCGGCATCTTGTGCACGTCCGAGACCCGGGCGGCGGGGTCTTCGTACTTGGCCTGGGCGAAGGCGCCGAGGCGCGGAATCAGTTCGTCGAGCTCCATGTCGGACCTCCGGGTTAGGGCACCGGGCCGATGGTATTGTCGCTCTTTCTCGGCCCCGCTGCACTGGGCCAGGGAGTGCGCATGAGCGAGACTGAAGACACCCGAACCGGCCTTGATCCGGACGAGGTCGGCGCTTTCGCCTTCCAGGTCTGGAGCTACAAGCAGGGCGAGATGGTCTCGCTCATGATCCACCTCGGTGACCGTCTGGGGCTCTACCGCACCCTGGACGGCCTCGGTGCCGTCACTGCGGGCGAGCTCGCCGAGGCCACCGGTCTGAGCGAGCGCTGGCTGCTCGAGTGGCTCAAGGGGCAGGCGGCTGCCAAGCTTCTGACGTACCAAGCCGGCGATCGCTTCGAGCTGACGCCGGTCGGTTCCGCCGTCCTTTCGGACGAGGACGGGAGCCTTGCCTTCGCGGCCGGCGCCTTCGGCGGCGGGTTTTCGCGCGGCGTGGTCGACGGCATTGCCGACGCGTTTCGCACGGGACGCGGCCTGACCTACGATGACCAGGGACCGGAGGCAGCGCATCGCACGGAGCGAACGCTGGGGCCCTGGTCGCGTTTGTCCCTGGTACCGATCATCCTTCCGGCGCTCGATGGAGTCGTCGACAAGCTGGACAGCCGCGCACGGGTGGCCGACGTCGGCTGCGGGGCGGGTGTGGCGCTCTTTGCCATGGCCAAGGCCTTTCCCCACAGCACGTTTCACGGCTATGACCCTTCCGAGCATGCCATCGAGCGAGCGCGTGAGGTCGCCGCGCGCGACGGTCTGGTGAACGTCGAGCTACACACACTGCGCGGAGAGCAGGTACCGGCCGGAGCGGACTACGACCTCGTCCTCACGTTCGACTGTCTGCACGACATGACCCGCCCCGATGTCGTCATGGGCGCCATTCGTAAAGCCCTCGTCGACGACGGCACCTGGCTGATCAAAGAGATCAAGTCCCACCCCGAGTTCGAGAAGAACCTGCGTAATCCCATGCTGGCGATGATGTACGGCTTCTCCATATCGTCGTGCATGTCGTCTGCGCTGTCCGAGCCCGACGGTATGGGCCTGGGAACACTCGGGCTGCACCGCCAGCGGGCCCGTGAGATGACCGTCGAGGCCGGCTTCTCGCGGTTCGTCGAGCACGACTTCGACGATCCCGCGAACCTGTACTACGAGGTCAGGCCGTAGTGCCCCTGGCGCCCTCTTCTCTGTGGGCAGTGGTGCCGGTCAAGGAGATCTGGCGCTCGAAGCAGCGTCTATCCGATGTGCTGTTCGCCGACGAGCGTGAGCGATTGGTACGCGCCATGTTGCAGGACGTGCTCCAGGTGCTGGTGCGGGTGCCACTCGGTGACGTGGTGGTGGTGACGCGCGATGGCGGGCTCGGCGACTTCGCCCGCGAGTGGGGGGTGGAGATCGTGGCTGAGGACTTCGAGGCGTCTGGCGAGGGCGAGGGCGAGGGGGATCTGAATGCGGCGCTCGGCGTGGCCGCCAAACATCTCGTCCGGACCGGTGCGGGTGGGATGCTGGTCGTACCTGGCGACGTGCCGGCGGTGAGCACGCAGGAGATCGAAGCTCTGATCGAGGCTCATGCGGAGGCTCCTGCCGTCACCGTGGTCCCCGACCGGCGGCGAGGCGGCACCAACGCTCTGGCGATGTCGCCGCCGGGCCTGGTGCCCTTCCTGTTTGGGGAGTCGAGCTTCGAGCGTCATGTCGCCGCGGCCCGCGATGCGGGGGTGGAGCCGCGCGTTCTCGAGCTGCCAGGTCTGCAGCTCGACGTCGACGTCGAAAGCGACCTCGACGATCTCGCCCTCAGCTCTCTGGGTGAGGCCACCGCCGACCTGCTACGGAGCCTGGGGCGTATCATCCCCCCGGCTCACCAGCTGGCTGCGACCAAGGAGTCGGCATGAGCCTGGATCGGGGCCACGTCGAGACTTTCGTGAGTCGGCTGCCCGATGCCGAGGAGGCGCTGAGTCTTGCGGAGTTCGACGAGCTCGAGCCGCTGATCGCGGCTGCGGGCGAGGTGAGGGATCGCGGCTTCGGCGGCGTTGTCACCTACTCGAAGAAGGTGTTTCTGCCGCTGACACATCTGTGTCGTGACATCTGTCACTACTGCGTCTTTGCCCGCCCGCCGCGCAAGGGCGAGACGGTCTACATGAGCCGAGTCGAGGTGTTGGCGCAGGCGCGTGCCGCCGCCGAGGCCGGTTGCAAGGAGGCGCTCTTCACGCTCGGCGACAAGCCTGAGAGACGCTACAAGGCGGCGCGCGAGGCGCTGGCTGAGCTCGGTCACGAGACCACGCTGGGCTATCTACGCGAGGTCGCCGAGCTGGTCTTTCACGAGACGGGCCTGCTGCCGCACCTGAATCCGGGTCTCTTGGACGCGGACGACTTCGCGGCTCTGAGGCCGGTGTCGGCGTCGATGGGAATGATGCTCGAGAGCGCGTCACCGCGCCTGCTCGAGAAGGGCCAAGCACACTACGGGTCGCCCGACAAGGTGCCGGCTCGCCGTCTCGAGACGCTGCGCCTCGCGGGTGAGGCGGCCGTGCCCTTCACCTCGGGAATCCTCATCGGTATCGGCGAGACTCGCCGCGAGCGAATCGAATCGATTCTGGCGCTTCGCGGCGAGCATCTGCGACACGGCCACGTCCAGGAGATCATTGTTCAGAACTTCCGGGCCAAATCGGAAACGAGGATGGCGGACTGGGGGGAACCGTCGCTCGACGAGCTGTTGTGGACGATCGCGATGACGCGGCTGGTCTTCGGTCCGGAGATGAGCGTCCAGGCGCCCCCGAATCTCAGCCCAGGCGCCCTCGAGCGCATCGTGGCCGCCGGCATCAACGACTGGGGCGGTGTGTCGCCGATCACTCCCGACTTCGTCAACCCGGAGGCGCCCTGGCCGCACCTCGAGCGGCTCGCAGCCGAGACTGCGGCGGCGGGGAAGCTACTGCAAGAGAGGTTGACGATCTATCCGCGCTATGCGCTCGAAGTCGAACGCTGGGTCTCGAAGACGTTGCGATCGCGCGTCCTCGAGATGATGGACGCCGACGGGCTAGCTCGGGTCGAGACTTGGAGCCCGGGTGCGGTGGCCGACGTGCCACAGGCCGATCTCGACCGGGTTCTGGCAGGTGGGTCGGCGAGCGCTTCGAGCCGGATCGCTGACATCCTCGCGACGGCCCGCAACGGCGACGATCTCGCCGAGGCCGACATCGCAGCGCTCTTTCGGACACGCGGAGAGGACTTCTCGGTGGTCTGCGCCGCCGCCGACGAGCTGCGCCTCGAGGCCTGCGGCGACACGGTGACCTACGTCGTCAACCGCAACATCAACTACACCAACGTCTGCTACTTCAAGTGTCAGTTCTGCGCCTTTTCGAAGGGCAAGCTGGCCGAGAACCTGCGAGGCAAGCCCTACGATCTCGAGCCCAACGAGATCCAGCGCCGTGTCGAGGAGGCGTGGCAGCGTGGTGGCACCGAGGTCTGCATGCAGGGCGGTATCCACCCGGACTACACGGGCGAGACCTATCTCGACATCGTGCGGGCGGTGAAGGAGGCGGTGCCGGACATCCACGTCCACGCCTTTACCCCTCTCGAGGTGTGGCAGGGCGCCGAGACCCTGGGGCTGTCGCTCGAAGACTACCTTCGTGCCCTCAAAGAGGTCGGCCTGGGGACGCTTCCTGGAACGGCCGCCGAGATCCTTGACGACGAGATCCGTGCCGCCATCTGCCCCGACAAGATCAATACCGCGCAGTGGCTCGAAGTCATGGAGGTGGCGCACGGTCTCGGCTTCCGCACCACCTCGACGATCATGTACGGCCACATGGAAGGTCCCATCAACTGGGCGCGGCACCTTCTCAGGCTGCGGGCGTTGCAGCGCAAGACCGGCGGCTTCACCGAGTTCGTGCCGCTGCCGTTCGTGCACATGGAGGCGCCGATCTATCTCAAGGGTCAGGCGCGAATGGGGCCGACATTCCGCGAGGCGGTGCTCATGCACGCCGTGGCGCGGCTGGCGCTGCACCCGTGGATCACGAACATCCAAGCGTCGTGGGTGAAGATGGGTCCCGAAGGCGTCAAGGCCTGCCTGCACGCTGGATGCAACGATCTTGGCGGCACGCTGATGAACGAGTCGATCACCCGCGCCGCCGGTGCCGCTTGGGGACAAGAGCTGCCGCCGGCCGAGATGGAGGCACTGATTCGCGAGTGCGGACGCGAGCCGCGCCAGCGCACCACCGAGTACGGCCAGGTCTCCGAAGAAAGGGTGGCGGCTTCGTTCGTTGCCGCGCCGCTGGCCGAGATCGTCAACAATCCCGCCCACAAGTACGAGCGCGACGCGCCGCTCGCCCTCGTGCGACCCGGACTCGACGGCCAAGGGGCCTGAGATGGACGTAGCCACCTTCGAAGACATTCGGGCCGACCTCCAAGAGCGGGTCCGGCGCATCGTGTGGTGCACCGTGACCACCATCGACCGCAACGATCGCCCCCGTGCCCGCATGCTGCACCCGGTGTGGGAAGGCTCGACCGCGTGGATCTGCACCAGCCGCGTCAGCCACAAGGCCAAGCACCTAGCCCACAACCCGCACGTGTCCCTCTCCTACTGGGATCCGCAACATCAGCAGGTCTACGCCGACTGCGCGGTCGAGTGGGTCGACGATGTCGAGGAGAAGAAGCGCGTCTGGCAGCTTTTCAAGTCCGAGGCCCAACCCTACGGCTACGACCCGGCCATGTTCTTTCCGACCGGCCCGGAAGACGAGGCGTTCGGACTCATGAAGTGCGTCCCCTGGCGCCTCGAGCTCGCCGGCATGAAGCTCGATGCCGACCCGCCTTTCGAATCCAGAGTCTGGAGGCCGTAGCCGGCTATAGCACCTGTTCCGCGATGAACTCGAGTGCTTCGGGCTGGCGACAGCCGAGGAGCATCGAGCCGCCGTGGCCTGCGGCTCCGGCTTCCTTCCAGGCGGCCAGCCGTTCCTTGATGCGCTCCTTCGGTCCGACCAGGGCCACCGCGTCGACCAGTTCGTCCGGCACGTTGCCGATCGCCTCGGCGCGCTCCCCGGCGAGAAAGTGGTCCTGGATCTTGACCGCGGCCTCTTCGTGCCCGAGGCGCTTGGCGTAGTCGTTGTAGAAGTTCTTGTCGCGCGCGCCCATGCCGCCGATGTAGAGCGCCATCGACGACTTCACCGGTAGGCGACACTCTTCGACGTCGTCGCCCATGACCACGGTGACGAACGGTGCCACGTCGAAGTCGGCCATGCTCTTGGCGTTGCCGGCCTTGGCGAAGCCCTTTTGCAGCGACCCCTCGAGGAGGTCGAAGCGTTCCGGATTCATCCAGATCGGAAAAACGCCGTCGGCGACCTCGGCGCTGCATTCGAGCCCACTCGGCGCGATGGACGCGGTGTAGATAGGGATCCGGGTGTCCGCGGCCAGAATCGACTTGAGCGGCTTGCCGAGCCCGCTCGAGCCTTCGCCAGTGAAGGGCAGTTGGTAGTGGTAGCCGTCGAAGGTGGCGGGCGCCTCGCGCGCCATGATCTGGCGGCAGATGTTGATGTACTCCTTGGTGCGGGTCAGGGGGCGGCCGTAGGCCACGCCGTGCCAGCCCTCGATTACCTGCGGGCCGGAAGGGCCGAGGCCGAGGATGAAGCGCCCGCCGGAGAGCTGGTTCAGGGTCATGGCGGTCATCGCCGTACAGGCGGGGGAGCGGGCCGGCATCTGCATGATCGCGGTGCCGACGTGGATCTTCTCGGTGCGCGCGAGTATGTACGCGGCCGGCGTGACAGCGTCGGAGCCGTAGGCCTCCGCCGTCCAGATGGAGTCGAAGCCGAGATCCTCGGCGCGCTGGATCGCGTCCCAAGGCATCTCGATGATCTTTCCCGAATATCCAGCTACCAGGCCCAGTTTCATGCGCTCCTCCAACCTCGTTTGACTGCGATTCGTCGCTTGGTAATCCCCCCGCTCGCGCGGGGGTCCGTGAGTGTCCTAGCTGCGGGCGCGCTCACTGCGGCATGTAGGATCGGCCTACCGAAAACTAGGAGGTGCCTCTTGATCCGATCCCAGCGTCGTCTGGCCTTCTCCCTCGTCCCCGCTCTCGTTTCGATGGTTGCGATCGCCGTGCCGGTCGCCGCGGCGGATTCGCCTTACCACCACCTGCACCTGACCGCTACCGACGCCAAGGCGGGCGGCGAGTGGTATGCCGAGCACATAGGCGGTGAGCTCGTCGGCGACGGCCGGGTGATGTTCGACGACGTGCTGGTGGTCTTCTTCCAGAAAGACGAGTTCGAGGGCTCCGACGGCAGCTCCGTCGATCACGTCGGCTTCTCGTATGAAGATCTCGACGCGAAGATGGCCGCCTGGAAAGCCGCGGGTATCCCAGTGCTGATGGAGCCGCGTGACGTGAACGGCCTTTTCAAGTTCGGCTTCATCGAAGACCCATGGGGCACCAAGCTCGAGGTCATGCAGGACGCCGAGACCCTTGGCTTTCACCACATCCACCTCAAGAGCACCGATCCCGAGGGCACGTTCGGTTGGTACTCCGAAGCCTTCGGGGGCGAGAAGACGAAGTACAAGGGCCTTCTCGATGCACTGCTCTACGACGATGTGTGGTTGATGGTGCAGAACTCCGACGCGCCGATGGCCGCTACCGAGGGTCGGGCCATCGATCACCTGAGCTGGAGCTTCCCGGATCTCGCGGCGGCTGCTGAGATGCTGAAGTCCAAAGGTGTCGTGTTCACCATGGAGCCACGGCCGTTCCGCAACATCAAGATCGCCTTCATCGAGGGCCCGGATGGCGTGCGTATCGAGCTCGTCGAGCCAGCGAAGGAGTAACGGACGGGGAATGCGCCGCCCCTGTTTCAGCGTTGCGCTCTCGGCACTAGCGGTCGCGAGCTCGTGGGTCCTTCCGGCGCGGGCGGGCGAGCTGGACAGTCCACGGCGGCGCTGGCAGAGGATCCTGGTGGCGAGGCGGCGCTGTGGGCGGACATCGAGTCCGAGGGGACACCGCTCATCGAGCCCATCGAGGGCGCGCCACAGGACTACTGGGTCACGTTTCTGTGACGTGGCGAGGTGAGCACCGCGCGCGTCGTCATGTTCGGCGTCGAAGGTGTCCAAGAGCTCAGCGACAATGTTCTGCAGCGCGTCGGCGAAACCAACGTTTTTGCCAAGACCTATCACCGCCGTGGCGATTACCGTGGGTACGCAGGCCCTACAACGTCACCCGCGATCCAACGCGTGTGGTCGTTGGGGGCTCGAGCTACGGCGGCCTGGCATCGCCGTGGCTCGCCTTCCGCCATTCCGAGATCGTCGGCAACGTGCTTTCGCAGTCAGGCTCCTACTGGTGGCACCGGGCTTCAGCTTCGCCGACCCGGACCCTGCGATCGAGGGGCAGTGGCTGACACGTCAGTACGCCACGGCCGAGCGTTTGCCGATTCGCTTCTACATGGACGTCGGCCTTCCAGCCGTTGAGCTCACCTGCCGCCGCGTTTTGTAGGGTCGGCTCGAATCGGCTGCGGATCTCATCGTCGAAGTCGGGATCGGAGCCGTACCAGACCCGCTCGCGTGCTCGTGCTGCCTCGATGCTATTGAGACTGTCCGCAAACCAGAAACTGAGCATGTCGGCACTGAGCTTGGGTAGATGGCTCACCCTGGCCTCCTTCGAAGGTGACGCCGATCGATGCCTAGTCCGAGCCAGAGAGCGCAAGCACGGCGAAGCTCGTGGCCAGGTCTGACATGAACAGCCTCGGCGTGTTCTCGCCTCTGGGTCCGCCGTTTTCGCGGTCGTAGTTCAGAGAGTGTGTGCGCCAGGCTGAGGGTGCCTGCTCGGCCGGGAGTACGGGCCTCTGGTTCGCGATCAGCCAATCTAGGCCGCGCTCGACGGCGGCATGGTCGGATGCCACGCCGCCCTGCCGGAGAGCGTGGATGACGAGGCCGGTTGCGAAGCCGTCCGATCCTGCCAGGAGAACCGAGTCGACCTCGCCGGGCGGTGTGAACGGCGCCTCAGATGCACTCCATCGCCACTCGCCGAGCGTCGAGAGTGACCAACCGCCGTCGGCCTGCTGTTGCAGCTCTAGTTCGCGTAGGAGCCCATCTCGTTGGGTGTCGGTCAGAATTCCATCGAGGCGAGCGGATGCCAGTAGAGCCCAAGTTCTGTTGTAGAGGCTCCGTTGATCGAAGGTCTCGTTCAGATAGCCAGTCAGTTTGCGGACACCAGGCTCCCATGCCTGATCGGTTGCCCCTTTGCCGGAAGCCAGATCGCCGACCGCTATCGCGGCTAGCGCCGCTCCCTGGTAGACGGATTCTTTGGTCTCGAAAGGTTCGAGACCAAACTCGAGCCAGTGCCACGAGCCGTCCTCGCGCTGGGTCTGCCAGAGCTGTTCCAAGCCAGCTTGGACAGCCGATTCTGGCGCACCGTCTTTTCCGCGCGTGCTGGCGAGGATCAGCAGATTGAGGACAGCCTCGGTCCCGAGTGATTGGGCCTTCTTCTCGTCGCTGAACTCGTACATGAGCTCTTGATCACCGTAGGTCTCGACGCGCTGCACGACCTGGTCGAGGACGCGGGTCTCTTGGGTGGTCGGAGACTCGACGCCCATGGCTCTCCGGAGGGTCGGTCGGGCGAGAGCGTAGGGAAGTGTGGTGTGGCATGAGACGCAGTTTGTGGTTGCATTTCCTGTGCGTAGTGGAGTTCCCTCGGAGAGCCAGACCTCCATCCGTTGGTCGAGGTAGTTCGCGGCGGCTTCCCGGTCCCAGGCGCCGGTTCTACCGGCGTCCTCCTCGTTGCCTGGGGAGGGCGCCGCCGCGAGTGTGAAGATCGTGACTACCAGAACCGCCCAACCGCCACCGCCGAGAGCGGGCCACGTCGACCGTGTCTGTCGTCGCATGATTCCGACTACCGTAGCACCGGTGCCAGAGCGGTATTTCGCTACTCGGCCAAATGGTGCTTGGGATCGACCGGACGGACCAGGGTGTTGGCGACCAGGGCGATCGCGAGCAGCGCGGCCATCAGGATCATGGTCGAGTTGTAGACCGTTGCCGAGGGGTCAGCCGTGCCGGCTGGGGCGATCTCGAGCAGCTTGGCAAGGGTGACGGTGTTGGCCTCGATGAGACGGGGGAGCTGATCGATGCCGGCGCCGAACTGGGTCCGGAAGGCGGCAGGGTCGAGCGAGCCAGCGAGATCGACCATGGCCCTGTCGAGGGCTCGCGAGCGTAGCGAGGTGATGGCGACCGGGCCCAGCACACCGGCGAGGCTCCAGGCGGTGAGCAGTCGCCCGTGGATGCCGCCGACGAAGCGGGTGCCGAAGATGTCGGCGAGATAGGCGGGGATGGTCGCGAAGCCGCCGCCGTACATGGTGAAGATGATCATGGTCGTGGCGTAGAAGAGGACCAGCCAGGTGACCGAGGGGGACGCCGACACCTGGCCGGCGGCGAAGGGGATCGACAGGTAGAGCGCGATGCCGAGTGCGAAGAAGATGTGGTACGTGTTCTTGCGGCCGATGAAGTCGGACGTCGACGCCCAGAAGAACCGGCCTCCCATATTGAAGACTGAGATCATCAGGACATAGGTGGCGGCGAAGGCGCCGTCGACGATGTCGGGGAGGGTGGAACCGAAGATCTCGGACATCATCGTTCGCGCCACGCCAAGCACGCCGATGCCGGCCGTGACGTTGAAGCACAGGACGATCCACAGCAGGTAGAACTGCGGCGTCTTTAACGCCTCGTCGACGTGCACGTGATGGCGCGTCATCATCCGCTTCGACGATTCGGTCTCGTCGGGCGGCTCCCAACCCTGGGGCAGCCAGTCGTCGGCGGGAATACGGTACGAGAAGGCGGCGACCATCATCACCACGAAGTAGGTGACGCCCAGAACGAGGAAGGTCAGGGCAACGCCGCTCGACCCGGTACCGGCTACGTAGACACCCTCCGGCCCTGGCACGATCATGTTAGCCAGGTCGTTGGCCCCGACCACCACGACCTCCCGCTGCTCGCCTCCGACGTCGGCCAGGCGGCGACCTCCTTCGGTCACCAGCTGTACACCCTCGACAGCTCCCAGGTAGTCCGGCTCGCGATAGAAGAGCTTGATCAGCCACTCTTTCAGCGGCGCGCCGATCATCGCGCCGCCGCCGAAGCCCATGATCGCCATCCCGGTGGCCATGCCGCGGCGGTCCGGGAACCACCGGATCAGTGTCGCCACGGGGGAAACGTAGCCGAGCCCGAGCCCGACACCCCCCAGCACGCCGTAGCCGAGATAGATCAGCCACAGCTCGTGCAGCCATATGCCCACGGCGCCGATCACGAACCCGCCGCCCCAGCAGAACGCCGCGGCGACGCCGACCTTGCGCGGGCCGGCCTGCTCCAGCCAGCGCCCGGCGATCGCCGCGGCCAGGCCCAAAAAGACGATCGCCACCGAGAAGATCCAGACGACACTCGAGAGGTCCCAGTCGTCGGAGGCGCTGCCGACCACCCCGATCGACCGGGTCAGCGGCGGATTGAAGATGCTCCAGGCGTACACCGACCCGATGCACAGATGAATCGCCACCGACGCCGGCGGTACACGCCATCGGTTGAAGCCAGGCTCCGCGACGATGCGGTCCTTGGCGAGGAGATCGATCAGCTTCGCCACGAGTGGAGCGGACGATACCTGATCGCGACCTTGGCTACAGATCGGTCTGTGGCGGCTCTGCTTCGGCCTCTTCCGCGACCGGGGCCGTGGCCTGCTCTTGCCCTTGCGCCTTCACCTTGCCGAGCACCTCAGGGAGATCGATACCGGCCTGCTCGGCCAACTCGTGGATGGGCGGCAGTGAGCTGATCATGCCGCGGAGGAAGTTCGAAGTCGAACAGCAGGTTCCAGAATGACATCGAACGCTCCTACCGTGGCGCTTCAGTGCTGACGGGCTTCGGCCCGCAGCTAAGATGAATCGGCGTTCTCATCGTGGGAAGACCGGTCCACCGTAAGGGAGGCACTATGCGCCGTCAAGCAGCGCCCACCGACCGACGTCCCTGGCGTCGGAGCCGGATTCCGCTTCTGACCGCGCGTTCCGACGCGCGCGCGCATACGATACGGGCCAACCGCAGGGGGAAGAAGATGGCGTACGAACAGATCCTGACCGAGACCCGCGACGACATTCTCGTCGTCACGCTCAATCGACCGGAGAAGCTCAATGCATGGACCGAGACCATGCGCTTCGAGATCTGCGATGCGATCGCGAACGGCAACGACGACCCCGACGTCGGCGCAATCGTCATGACCGGGGCCGGACGTGGGTTCTGTGCTGGCGCGGACATCGAGCAACAGTTCAACTCTCGGCTTGCGGGGGGTGAACGGCCCGGCGCCAGGGAGCCGGCCGAGCGCAGGGACTGGGTGTCGTTCATGCGCGAGTCCAAGCCGATCGTCGCCGCGGTCAACGGAGTCGCGGTCGGCGTCGGCTTGACGATGATCTTGCCGATGGACATCATCATCGCCTCGGAGAACGCTCGCTTCGGCATGTTTTTCGTGCGCATGGGCCTGGTGCCTGAGTTGGCGAGCTCGAGCCTCGCCGTGCAGCGCGTCGGCTTCGCCAAGGCGAGCGAGATGTGTTTGACCGGCAAGCTCTACGAAGCCTCCGAGATCGCCGATACCGGCCTCGTCAACGCGGTGGTGCCGGCCGACGATCTGTTGGACTCGGCGATCTCGATGGCGAAGCAGATCGCCTCCAACCCGGCGCCGTCGCTGCGTATGATCAAGAATCTCTTGACGCGCAATGCCAACAGCGACGATTTGGCGACGGTTCAGGCGCGCGAGGTGGAGGCCTTGCAGGTAGCCTACGAGACCCCGGAGCACAAGGAGGCGGTCAAGGCCTTCCTCGAAAAGCGAAAGCCCGATTTCAAGAAGGCCGCGGCCGCCGCCGGCTCCTGAGCGGGGAGGAGAAATGGCAGACGTAGAGTTCCACTTCGACTTCGGCAGTCCGAACGCCTACCTCAGCCACCTCGTGATCCCGCGGATCGAAGAGCGCACCGGCGCTCGCTTCCGCTACGTGCCGGTGCTCTTGGGCGGCGTCTTCAAGATGACCAACAACGTCTCTCCCGCTGTGTCGCTCAAGGGCATCAAGAACAAGCCCAAGTACCAGCGCCTCGAGACCACTCGTTTTCTCGAGGAGCACGGCATCACGAACTACGCGCGCAACCCTCACTTTCCGGTCAACACCCTGCAGATCATGCGCGGCGCCGTCTTTGCGCAGCGTGAGGGCTTTTTCGAACGCTACGTCGACGAGGTCTATCGGCACATGTGGGCCGAGCCCAAGAAGATGGATGACCCGGAAGTAATTCGCGCGTCCCTCGTCGAGTCGGGTCTCGATGCTGACTCGATTTTCGAGGGGGTGCAGGATCCGGCAGTCAAGCAGATCTTGATTGAGAACACCAACGACTCGGTCGAGCGAGGCGTGTTCGGCTCGCCGAGCTTCTTCGTCGACGGCGAGCTCTACTTCGGCAAAGATCGCCTCGTCGAAGTAGAGCAGCGGATCTTAGGGTCCTGAGGCCTTCCTAGCTGCGGTCGGTGATTGCGTCGCGGTCGCCGTCGACCATCTGTGCAATGAGCTCCGCGAAACTGGTGCGCGGCTGCCAGCCGAGCAGTTCGCGCGCCTTGGTGGCGTCGCCGATCAGCATGTCGACCTCGGCCGGCCGATAGAAGGCCGGATCGATGTCGACGCGAACGACCCCGTCGGCGTCGCGACCGACCTCGGCCTCACCGGCGCCGTCCCAGGTGAGCGGCAGGTCGGCGTGGCCGAAAGCCAGCTCACAGAACTCGCGCACCGAGTGCGATTCGCCGGTCGCGACCACGAAGTCGCGTGCCTCGTCGTGTTGCAGCATGCGCCACATGGCATCGACATAGTCACCCGCGAATCCCCAGTCGCGGTGGGCCTCCAAGTTGCCGAGTGAGACCGTCTCCTGCTGTCCTGCGGTGATCCTTGCCACGGCCTTGGTGATCTTGCGGGTGACGAAGTTCTCGCCCCGGCGCGGCGACTCATGGTTGAACAGGATGCCGTTGACCGCGTAGAGGCCGTACGCCTCGCGAAAGTTACGGGTGATGAAGTACGCATAGACCTTCGCTACTGCGTACGGGCTGCGAGGATAGAAGGGCGTGTTCTCGGTCTGCGGCGTCTCGAGTACCTTGCCGTACATCTCGGACGAAGACGCCTGGTAGAAGCGGGCCTTGCCGCCGAGCGAGCGGATCGCTTCGAGCACTCGTGTCACGCCGATGGCGGCCGAGTTCCCGGTCTCTTCTGGAGTCGAGAACGAAATCTTGACGTCGGACTGCGCGGCCAGATTGTAGACCTCGTGCGGATCCGCCTCGTTGATCAACGAGCGCAGCGAGGACGAGTCACCGAGGTCGCCGTAGGCCAGGCGTAGGTCGGCGTTGTCATCGACGGCGGCGAGTCGCCCGGTGCTCGGCGTCGACGAACGCCGCACGAGGCCCCAGACTCGGTACCCCTTTGCCAGCAGGAGCTCGGCCAGATACGAGCCGTCCTGGCCGGTGATGCCGGTAATGACGGCTCTGCGCTGCTCGTCGGTCACTTTTCGGATCCCGTCAACTCGCCGGGCCCAACTCCGCTCTGAGCCGATCGTGAAGCTTGCCGAGTGCCTCGATCAGAGGCTCGATGCCGCGAGCTCCGGCCAGAAACACGCTCGTCGCATTGACCGCGATGCCATCGAAGCCTGCATCGCGCAGCCTCGCCGCCGCTTCCACCACGAGCTCAGGCCGAGTGTAGAACTTGCGATCCTCGGCGCTTTCTGCGCGCGGCGGCGGGGCGACCTGGCACTGGAAACCGAGTGCGGCAGGATCGCGCCCTGCCTCTTGTGCGTACCGGCGCACGGTCGCGATGTCCTCCTTCGCACCGTCCAGATCGGCCATCGAGCGCACCGCCATCCAGCCATCGCCGAGCTGACCGGCCCGGCGTAGGGCCACCGAAGAGTGGCCGCCGATCCAGATCGGCAGCGCACCACCCTGCGGCGGCTTCGGCTCCATCGCCATCTCGCTGACCGGGTAGTAGGGCCCTTCAGCGGTTACCGGATCTTGCGACCAGTAGGCGCGCAGCAGGCGGATGCACTCGTTCATGCGGGCGCCCCGCTCGGCGAAAGGCACACCCAGCGCGTCGTACTCCGATTCCTGCCAACCCACGCCCACGCCCAGCCGGACTCGGCCACCCGACAAGGTGTCGAGAGTTGCGATCTGCTTGGCGACCACGGTCGGATGGCGTTGCGGCAGAACCAAGACCTCGGTGCCGAGACCGACCCGCTCGGTCACCGCGGCGAAGAACGACAACCCCATCAGAGCCTCGATGATCGGCATCTTCGGGGGATAGGGGCCGACGGCGCGGCCCTCCGCGGGGTGGCCCATGACGACGTGGTCGAAGATGTCAAGTTGGTCGAAGCCGATCTCGTCGATCGCCCTCGCCAGACGAGAGACGCCTTCACGCCCCTCGCGGTACATCACCGACGGAAACTCGACTGCGATGTTCAGCTTGCTTTCTCCAAGAGGTGGCTGCCGAAGGCGGAGCCGGGACGGATGAACAGGGCAACGGCGTCCGCCGGAGTTTAGCGCTCCGGGCGCGCGTTGTCCTCGTCACCGCTGGCGGAGATCGTGCGGCGTTGTTAATGGGCGGCTTCCGCGCGTCGGAGGCGGTGCCGGGGTCGCGGTGCAGCTGATCCGGCACGTCGGGCTCCACCGCAGGGGAGAGGCTGACTTCTCGGGCGTCGGCGGTCTGGCGGAAGAGCTTGCCGACATTCCGGAAGGGCTGGCTGGTCTACCATCACGAGGATGGCCATACGCCCGATAGTGGAGCGAACTTGCTAGGCGAACACCATGAAGGATCCTGGGTCTGGGCTTCTCGGCGCCATGTTCACGGGGCTCTTTCACCTGCTCAATGGAGCTTCGCGCTCGCCGGTAGAGTTTCAGGTGCGCGGCGACGACACGCTTCTGATCCTCGGCCGGTACGTGTACCACCGCGAGAAGTGACTGGAGGTATAGACTTATAAAAGCTCCGCTGATCCCGCCTGCTCGGTCCGCCACGCGGGGTCGGGCGGGTACCGCCGTGGAGCCGATGTCAGTACCATTCGCCGCGGTGTCGCATCGCAAGACCAAGATCGTGGCCACGATCGGGCCTGCCTCGGACAGCCCCGAAATGCTCGAGGCGCTGATGCGCGCCGGCATGAACGCCGCTCGGCTGAACATGTCGCACGGCACTGTCGACGAGCACTTCGGACGCATGGCGCGCATTCGCGAAGCCTCGAAGCACACGGGGATCAACGTCGCGGTGATGGTGGACCTGCGCGGTTCGGAGATGCGTACCGGTCAGCTCGAGGGCGGTGCCGCAGTTCTGGTGCCGGGGCAGGACTTCAGGCTGTACCTCGACGGCAGGTCCGGGGACGCTCGTGGGGTGTCGGTCTCGCACGACAAGCTGGCCGAGCAGATCGGCCTCGGTGACACGGTCTTTCTCGACGACGGCCGGATCGAGCTCGAGGTCGTAGGTGTTCGCCGCCAAGAGGTCGAGACCCGGGTCGCCTGCGGCGGCACATTGCGCGAGCGCAAGGGTGTCAACATCCCAGGCAAGGAGATCGCGTTGGCCGACATCGAGGTCGAGGAGCGCGAAGATCTCGCCTTCGTCGCCGAGTCGGGCACCGACTACGTGGCGGCTTCGTTCGTGCGCTCGGCCGCAGACGTCGAGGAGATCCGCTCCTTTCTGCAGTCCTGCGGCGCCGACCCGCCGATCATCGCGAAGGTCGAGAGCCGCGCTGGAGTCGAGAATCTCGAGGAGATCGTCGCCGCCGCCGACGGCACGATGGTTGCCCGCGGCGATCTGGGTGTCGAGGTGCCGATGGCCGAGGTGCCGGTGATGCAGAAAGAGATTATCCGCACGACCGTTATGAGTGGCAAGCCGGTGATCACGGCGACCCAGATGCTCGATTCGATGGAGCGCAACCCGCGCCCGACGCGCGCCGAGGTCTCCGACGTCGCCAACGCCATCTTCGACGGCAGCTCGGCGCTGATGCTTTCGGGCGAGACCGCGGTAGGGCAGTATCCGGTCGCCGCCGTCGAAACCATGTCGTCGCTGGCGCTCGAGGCCGAAGCCCGGCTCGGCGACTACGGTGAGCTCCAGCGCAGCTTTCCGCAGGCCGCCGACAAGGTCTCCGAGGCGGTGGCGCAGGCGTCGATCACCATGTCGAGCCACGTCAACGCCGCCGCGATCGTCTGCCTGACCGATAGCGGTCGCACGGCGAGGCGGATCTCAAAGTACCGGCCCGACTGCCCGATCGTAGCGGTGGCCATGCAGTCCAGCGTCGTCCAACGCCTGGCGCTGAACTGGGGCGTGATCCCGTTCTTCTACGACGGCGAGCCGGTCGACTCCGTGCGGCTAGAGTTCGCGATCGCGAGGTCGAAAGAAGCCGGTCTGGTGAAGGCGGGCGACGTCGTCATTGCGACCGGCAGTTCGACCCGTGAGGGCGCCGCCACCGACATGATCCGCGTAGTCGCCGTCGACGGAGGCTAGAGCGGCGAGGCCGTCGCCAAGCGGATCCGGTCCCCGCTACAAGCCTGAGTAGGCACCGCCGTCGATGAGGAGACTCGTGCCGGTGATGAAACGGGCCTGCTCCGAGCAGAGAAACGCCGTTGCCTGGCCGAAGTCCTCGGCGGTGCCCACCATCCGAGCCGGGACCCGCTTGGCGATGTCCTCGATGGGTCCGAGACGCTTGATGCGGTCGGTCGCGTGCACGCCGGGCTGTACCGAGTTCACCGTCACGCCGTCCGGAGCGACTTCGGTGGCGAGGACCTTCAGGAACCCAGTTACGCCGGTACGCGCCGTCGTCGACGCGGCCAGGTTGCCGATCGGTTGGCGGGCGCCGATCGAGGTGATGGCGACCACGCGACCCCAGCCGCGCTCCTGCATTGTCGGCACCGCCTGGCGGCACATCGCGACGGTGGAGAGTAGGTTCAGATGCAGTGCCTCTTCGTAGGCGTCCATGGTGGTGGTGGCGAAGGTACCCGGCGGCGGACCGCCGGCGTTGGCGATAAGGATGTCGACTTGGCCGAGCTTCGCGATGGCCTGATCGACGAACGACTCGGCGCCCTCTCGGGTTCCGAGGTCGGCTACGATCGCGACGGCGCCGTCGCCAAGTCTGGCCGCGGCGGCGACGACGCGCTCCTCATCGCGGCTGCACAGTGCGACGCGGACGCCCTCCGCGACGAGTGCCTCGGCACAGCCGAAGCCGAGACCGGTGGAGGCGGCGGCTACGGCGGCAGTCCTACCCTGAATTCCAAGATCCACGTGTCTCTCCTTTTGCCGGGGGCGGCCAGCCTATCGCCGATTGACTAGCCGAAACACGTACAGCCGACCGAGATGGCGCACGTAGTTCCACTGCTCGCGCAGCCCGAGCTTGCTCTCGCCGTGCAGTCGCTTGGAGAAGTGGATGGGGACCTCGTGTACGTGCGTACATCCGCACTTGACGATCAGTTCAAGCCCGATCTTGAAACCCAGCGGGTCGAGCGTCGGCGCCGCCTCCAGGCGGCTACGACGGATGGCGAAAAAGCCCGCCATCGGGTCGGTGACCGATACCAGCGGTCGAGCCAGGAGCGTAGCGACCTTTGAGTTCACGAGCCGCATCCTCCCCCATCCCTGCTCGGTGGCTCCACCGTCGATGTAACGGCTTCCGAGGGCGAAGTCGGCGCCTGCGTCGAGTGCGCGAAATAGCTCCGGGAGCTTTTCGGGAGGATGCGAAAGGTCGGCGTCCATGACCGCGAGTAGGGGTGTGTGGCACTCGCGGAATCCGGCCAGCACCGCGCTCGACAGGCCTCGCTGGTCGGTGCGCGTGATCAGGCGAAGGGGGTGAGCGCGAGAGAGCTGCTGGCAGACCTCTTTCGTACCGTCGCGGCTGTCGTCATCGACGACCACGATCTCGATCTCGCGCTCGCCGTTTTCAAAGCTGGCCGTGATGCGCGGCACCAGGTGAGGCAGGTTCTCCGCCTCCCGGTAGGTAGGGACGATGATGGCGGCGGGGTCGGCCAAGGCGTACCGAGGATATCCTTCGCGCCATCGGACTCGCCGGCCGGATCGTTTACGATGCGTCGGCCATGGGGATCCATAGATGAGTGAAACGACGCCCGCGATCTCGACGATCGAAGCGATGGCGACCGCCCGCAGCTTCCATCGCTACCGCTTTGATCCGATTCCCGAGCAAGACCTGGGCCGCATCCTGTGGGCCGCAACGCGTGCTCCGTCGGGCACGAATCGGCAGCCGTACCGTTTCATCGTGCTGCGCGACACGACGGGCGGACGGCCCGCTCGACAGCTTCTCGGTGATGGCTTTCGGCGCGGCTGGGCGCACAAAGTGGGAGCCGAAGGCTGGCAGAAGGAAGGTGACGAGGGCCGCAGCTCTCGCCGCGTCCGGTCGATGGAGGCGATGCAGAAGTTTGTCGACGATTTCGAGAAGATCCCGGTGATCGTGCTGGCCTGCATGCACCGCTATCGCGAGCCCCACCACGGGGAGGGTGCCTCGATCTTTCCGGCCTGTCAGAACATGCTGCTGGCCGCTCGATCCCTGGGCTACGGTGCCTGCTTCTCCGGTTGGCACAAGGTGGTGGAGGACGAGTTACGACAGCTACTGTCGATCCCGGACGACGTGGTGTTGTCGCTGACCATCACGCTGGGGAAGCCCGAGGGGAGCTTCGGTCCTGTGCGACGCTTTCCGGCCTCTGAGCTGGTGTACGAGAATGGCTGGGAGCAGGGTGCCGAATGGGTGGTCGACCCGCCCGGGAGCCTCTTGTCCCGCAGCCGCATGAAGTCCGCAACGAGTTACAGAGTCGATTAGGCGTTTTCGGAGGCGTTGGGCCTTCGACGGCGGATCATTGCCTCCTGGGCTACCGACGCGACTAGCTGACCGGCCTCGTCGTAGATGGCGCCTGCTGCGAGTCCGCGCCCGGCGTGTGCTGCCGGGCTGTCGCTGACAAACAGATGCCACCCCTCGATGCGCGGCGGCCGGTGGATCCAGATCGAGTGGTCGAGGCTGGCGGCAATGCGATCGGGCCATGGGACGGGGTGGCGGCGGTTGACGGTCGACATGAAGGCGGTGTCGGAGATGTAGACCATGACCGCATCGTGGATCGCGGCGTCGTCCGGCAGCTCGCCCAGGGCGCGAATCCAGTTGCGCTGTACCAGGGTGGTGGAGCCGCCCTCGGCGAACGGAGCCGGCTCGCACATTCGGACCTCGATTCCGCGGTTGGCGCTACGGCTGCCGAGGAGCCGCTCTCGCTCTGCGTCGCGATCGAGCAGGCCCTCCGGCGGCGGCGCCTCGGGCGCCTGTCCCTGGTGGGAGATGCCTTCCTCCTCGACGCAGAAGCTGACGCTGGCGACGAAGATGATGTCCGCGCCCTGGCGCGCGCGTACGAACCGGGCGCTGTAGCTACCACCGTCGCGCAGAGTCTCGACCGCCAGGTCGAGCGGCGGCCCAGGCCTGCCTGCGCGCAGGAAGTAGGCGTGCAGTGAGTGAAGGTGCCGGCCGTCCGGCACCGTGCGGCTGGCCGCGAGCGCGCATTGCGCCGCCACGAGCCCGCCGAACAGTCGCCCTCGACCGCGCTCAGGCGCCGCTCCGGTCTCGGCCCGAAACGCCGCATCAGCGAGGCTTTTCAGCTCGAGACCGCGGAGCAGCCCCTCGAATCCCGCGTCGGGCAAGGCTGTGCTTACTGCGACAGCGAGGTGTAGACCGTCTGGATCCAGACGTCCTGGTTGATGAAGCCCGACCCCCAGCCGTCCCAGTCACTCGACAGGCCGGCCGCCTGCGCCTGCTCGACGGTCTTGCCGCCGTCGATCGCCTTCTGGAGGGTCGCTATCGAATCGGTAAGCATGCGGTGGTAAGTCTCGAGCTCGCCGCGTCCAGCCAGCGGGCCATGGCCCGGGATGATCTTCGCGCCCTCGGGAAGCACCTCGAGGACCCGGGCGACATTTGCCGCCATACCCTTCACCGTGCCGCCGCTGCCGATGTCGACGAACGGAAAGCGGCCGACGAAGAAGTGATCTCCCATGTGCAGCACGTTCGAGTCGGCGAAAAAGATCATGCTGTCGCCGTCGGTGTGGCCAGCAGGGGAGTGGCGGACCATGACCCGCTCGCCGTTGAAGTGAATCGAGAGGCTGTCGTCGAAGGTGATGACGGGCCACGCGGACTTCGGCGATGCCGGGATCTCGCTGCCGCGCATAGTCTGCGTCGTTGACAGACGTTTGCGCACGTTGGTGTGGGCGACGATGGTCGCTTCCAGTCCGAGGATGGCGTTCGAGCCGGTGTGGTCGCCGTGCCAGTGTGTGTTGAGCACGTAGTCGAGGCCGCCAGACTGGATGCCGGCGACGGCCGCCTTGATCTTGTCGGCGAGCGGCGCGAACTGGTCGTCGATGATGAGGACGCCGTCTTCGCCTGCGGATACCCCGATGTTGCCGCCCGCTCCTTCGAGCATGTGGACGTTGCCTGCCACATGGGTGGCCTTGATCTGGACGTTGTCGAAATTCTGCTGGGCGGCCATCGGTGCCGCCACGAGTGCGAGAACGGCCGTCGCAATGAGCACTGCGCGCATATCGAATCCCCTTCAGAAGTGGTTCTCCGGAGCGTACCAAGCCGAGCGCTCGACGTCGCGCCGAGGTCGAGATAGGCTCGCCGACGATGAAAACAGCTACGCCCTCTCTCAGCCGCTTCCGCTCCGGTTCCGTCAGTTTCCTTCTCGCAGCCGTGCTGATGGCGACGCTGGTGCCGGTCGCCGCCGTGGCCCAGCAACAGGCGCTTTTCGAGGGTCAGGTCATGGCTCCCAACGATAAGCCCGTCGCCAACGCCGAGATCACCCTGTCGCACACCGAGGACTCGTCGGTCGTGCTCTCCGGGATGAGTGACAAGAAGGGCAAGTTCGAGATCATCGTGCTGATGCCGGGCCCCTACTCCATCCTCGTTGAGCGCAAGGGATTCGGGCCCTACAAGAACAGCGTCATCGTCGAGACGGGCATGGAGTACAAGGCCAAGCTCAAATTGATGGACGAGGCCCAGTACAAGCAGCAGCGCTCGGTCGAGGCCTTCAACGAGGGCGTGCAATCACTACAGGGGGGCGACGAAGAGAGCGCCGAGACTCTTTTCAAGGAGTCGGTCCAGCTCAATCCGGGGCTTCCGAACCCGCACGTCGGCCTGGCCTCGCTTTACCACGGCCAGGAGCGCTGGCAAGACGCCCAGGCCTCGCTCGAGAAGTTCACGGCGGTGGTGCCGCTCAACGCTCAACTCGCTCCATTGGCCTGGGACGTCTACTGGGAGCTCGGCGATGAGGGCAAGGCCGACGCCGCGTTGGCGATGATCACCGATCCGGTGGAGCGCGCTCGTCTGGCCAGCAAGGTCTACAACGAAGGCGTCAAGGCGTCGCAGGACGACAGAGACGACGAGGCGATCACGTTCTTCACGCAGGCCTCGGAGATGGACCCCCAGAACCCGCAGATCGTGCAGAACATGGCGGCGATCGAGTTCAACCGCAAGGCCTACGACAAGGCCCTCCCGCACCTCGACCGCCTCCTCGGCATCAAGCCCGATAGTGGCGAAGGCCGGCGGCTGCTCTACTACTCCTATCGTGAGCTCGGCGACGACCAGGTCAACGATGCGCTCGGCGGCTTCCTAGAGGTGGCCGGCCCGCTGGCAGTGTCCGACATCGTCAATCAGGCCGCGGTCGACTTCGAAGGCGGGCGCCGCGACGAGGCCGAGGCCACGTTGCGTACGCTGGTCCAGAAGAAGCCCGAGGTCGGCATCGGGCACTATCGTCTCGGTCTGGTTCTGGCCTCGAAGGGCTCCAACGAGGAGGCCAAGCAGCACCTGCAGCACTTCCTCAATCGCGAGCCCGACCACGAAGAGGTCGGTGCCGCGAAGGCGATGCTCGCCGAGTTGTAGCGGGGGCCGTGGTAGTCATGGCGGTGCAGGCGTCGAGGCGGTAGTGCGCTCATACCACGGCCCCCGCTACCATTCCTTCCCTCCGGGGCGCGCTCGCCGAGCATGCCGGGAACCGAGTGTCGCGTGCGCTAGCTCGCGAGGAGGGCAGTTGGTGACTCGAGGGTCTCGGCGGTCGCGATCGTCGAGACCAGCTCTTGTGCCCTTTCCTCGCCCAGGATCGGGACCGTGAGGGCGCGGAATTTGGCCTCGAGCTTGTAGCGCTGAAGCTCGAGGTCGCTGGCCGGCTCGCCGACGTCGACGCAGGCCTCGAGCTCACGGTGGTCCTGGGTACGGACCACGATCGGCGTCGCGGTGGCCGAAACGCCGTCGGTGGGTCGGATGCGCACGGCATCGCGTAGTTGCACGAGCGCAGGAGCCGTGACGCCGGCGTCGGTGTAGGTGTCGAGCGAGGACGTGTCGCTGCCCAGTAGCGCCATCGCGGCTGTGGCGCGTAGTGAGAACTTTCCCTCGAGACCGGTGGCGGGCTCGTGGATGTTGCATACGTCGAGCGACGTCGGCGGAACGAAGATCTCCACCGCCGCGACCTCGTTCCCCGACAGGCCTTCCCGCTGGCGAATCTCGAGTGCGCCCTCGATGGTGGAGTGGGTGAGATAGCAGGCCGCGTGGTACTTGAAGAGTGTCTCGGTGATCAGATAGCGGCCCTCGTAGCGGCTCAGGACGTCGTCGGGTCGGTCGCTACCGTGCATTGCGTCGGCCATTCCCTGGCGGCACTCGACGATGGTTGGATTGCCGGTGAAGCCCTCCGGGGCGAGCTGGGCGGCCAACAAACCGTCGTGGGCCGCCTTGCCGGCGTGTAGCGGCTTGCCCATCGTGCCGAAGCTCGACTTCAGGCCCGAGGCCTGCGTGCCGGCGAGGCCGAGCGCATGCAGCCAGCGGTCCTCGTCGAGTTCGAGAAGATGCGCGCAGGCGGCGGCCGCGCCCACCGTGCCGAGTGTGCCGGTGGCGTGAAAGCCAGCATGGTAGTGGCCCGGATTGACGATCGCGCCGAGCCGGCATTCGACCTCGATCCCGGCCAGGATCGCCGACAGCAGGTCGCGGCCGGTCTTGCCGAGCGTCTCGGCCAGCGCCAGCGCTGCCGGGACGACGGGCACAGAGGGGTGCCCGCTCATGGTCGAGTGGGTGTCGTCGAAGTCCAGAGCATGCGAGGCTGCGCCGTTGATGAGTGTTGCCAGAAGGGTCGACGTCGTGCGAGCGGGTAGGCCGATGAGGGTCGCCTCGGCCGCGGCGGCCTCCGGGTGGAGCGCCCTTCGCATGGAGAGCGCGAGAGGCTCTTCGCAGCCGGCCAGAGTGACTCCGAGCCAGTCGAGTAGGCAATGACGGGCGACTTCTTGCGCTTCGGCGGTGGCGCTGTCGAACGAGATGCTGCGGCCGGCGCTCGCCAGCTCACGGGTCCAGTCGGGTCGGGCTTCGCTCATCTCGGCTCTCCTGTGGGCGGGCGGTGATGGTAGCGCAGCGCTTAGAATGTGCACGACCCTAGGTCCTGCGCGACGCTATGCCGCTACTTGTCGCTTGAGAGGAGCCGAGGTGTGATCGGACAACGTTGGGCCCGCTCTCTCGTCTGCTCCTTGACCGGGGAAGAGTCGCCTCTGGACGAGCCCGCGTTCCTCTCAGCGACTGGCCGGCCGCTGCTCGTTACGTATGACCTGGATCCCGAGAGGGGTGAGGAGCTCAAGCGAGTCCTGCCGCTGCGGCCCTGGACCCTCTGGCGCTACCGCGAGCTGCTGCCGACGCGCGATCCGGATCCGGTGTCGCTCGGCGAAGGCGGCACGCCGATCGTGCCACTGCGCCGGCTGGCACCACCCGGAATCCATGCCTGGATCAAGGAGGAAGGCGGCAACCCCTCGGGGTCGTTCAAGGCACGCGGGCTGTCGCTGGCGGTCAATCGGGCACGCGAGCTCGGCGCGCCCGGAGTCCAGTTGCCGAGCGCCGGTAACGCGGCTCTGGCGCTCGCCACCTACGCTTCGGCCGCGGGCCTTGTGTGCCGCGTGGCGATGCCGGAGGACACGCCGGCGACCGTCATGGATCGCTGTCGTCTTCTCGGCGCCGAGGTCCTGACCTGCGAAGGTACGTTGGTCGAGGCAGGGAAGCTTCTGGCCGAGCGCGACGATGGCCTTTGGACCTTGGCCACCTTGAAAGAGCCCTATCGGGTCGAGGGCAAGAAGACCATGGGGCTCGAGATCGCGGAGCAGTTCGGCTGGCAGCTTCCCGACTGGATCCTCTACCCGACCGGCGGCGGCACCGGCATCGTGGGCATGCACAAAGCCTTCGACGAACTCGAGCGTCTCGGCCTCGTTTCCGGCCCCCGGCCGAAGTTCGGAGTCGTTCAGATGGAGGGCTGCGCGCCGATCGTGAAGGCCTTCGAGGACGGCGCCGAGGAGGCTCCGCCCTGGATCGACCCCCAGACTCGGGTCTGGGGCCTGCGCGTCCCCCAGGCGATCGGTGACTTTCTCATCCTGCGTGCCCTGCGCGAGACCGACGGTGCCGCAGTTGCGATCGCGGAGCAGGACGTGGAGCCGATGATGAAGCGCGCAGCGCTCGAGGAGGGTCTGTTCATCGGGCCGGAGGGCGCCGCGTCGATGCTCGCCTTCGAGCGCCTGGTCCGTAGCGGCCGCATCACCGAAGGTGAGAGAGTGGTCATCTTCCAGACCGGCCACCCATCCAACTACGAGGAATAGCAACGAACATGTCGAACGTCGAAAAGCTGCCTGCGACGCCAGAGCCCGAGGTCCTCTACGAGGTCGACGATGGGATCGCCGTCCTGACCCTGAATGCCGCAGAACGGATGAACACGATCTCTCGCGAGATGCTGGGAGCCGTCACCGAGCACCTCGTCGAGGCCGATGCCGACGCCGATGTGCGGGCGATCGTTCTCACCGGGCGCGGTCGGGCCTTCTGCGCCGGTCTCGACTTGCGCGGCCAGACCAGCGGCAAGAGCATCACCAGCGGGGCGCCCAACCTCGATCTGCGCAACACGCCGCCGACGGTTCTGCACAACTGCGACACCCCGACCCTGTGCGCGCTCAACGGTTCCGCCGCGGGCTACGGTCTGGACATGGCGCTCGGCTGCGACATTCGCCTGATGGCCGCCGGCGCCAAGCTGTCGGCGGCCTTCACCAAGCGTGGCGTGCTGCCGGAGTCCGGGGGCACCTGGATCCTCCCTCGGCTGCTCGGATGGTCGCGTGCCGCGGAGCTGATCTTCAGCGGCCGCACCCTCAGCGCCGAAGAGAGCTTCGAGATGGGGTTGGTGTCACAGGTGGTCGCGGCCGACGAGTTGATGGACGCCACGATCGGTCTCGCCGGTGAGATCGCCGCCAACGCGCCGCTCGCGGTGCAGGGGGCGAAGCGCATGATGCGCATGGGCCTGAACGAGCCCTTCACAGAACACGTCCATCACGTGTTTCTGCAACTGCTGCCGCTGCTCGCGTCGGAGGATGCCAGGGAGGGCATGAAGGCCTTCCTCGAGAAGCGCGAGCCCGAGTTCCGGGGCCGTTAGCGCTTGGGGGCATAGGCCCGTGCAGTTGGCCGATCTCGCTGCGGTCTAGGCGTTAGGGGCGACGAGCGCCCGCGGCGAGAAGGTCGCGCGGCTGGTCGGGCTCCTTCGCGAGCGACGCGGGGCTGAGATCGAGATCGGGGGGGCGCGGCAAGAGTTGGTTGAAGATCAAGCAGACCCATACCTTGGACCTGGTGATTCTCGCCGCCGAGTGGGGGTACGGTCGTCGAAGGTGCAGACTCTCGAACCTTCACCTCGGGGCGCGCGACGATACCGGGGGCGGGTGGTCATGCTCGGCAAGACGTTCAAGGGGCTCACCGACGCCATGCTTGAGTTCCAGACCCGGCGGCTTCTGGAGCTCGAGACGTCGCGCGAGGGCCACGTCGTTCACGTCGAGCCTCGCCTGGTGGTCGAGATCGCGTTCAACGACGTGCAGGAGAGCCCGCATTACCCCGGCGGGCTGGCCTACGGTGCGCACGTGTGAAGGCCTACCGGGAAGACAAGGCCCCCTCGGATGCCGACTCGCTTGCAGCGGTACGCGCCATCTTCGCGTCGCAGGTCCAATAGAGGGCGGTGGCGGGATCTCCGAAACGATCACGACCGCGTCGGCGTCCTACACAGGGTACGCTCCCGGCTCGCACCGTCCCTGGGAGATCGATTGCGCAGCCTCGTTCCAATCCTCGCCACGATCCTCTCGGCCGTCCCCACGGCGTCGGCTCAGAAGCCGCAGATGTCTGATCAGGAAGGGGAGCCCTCGATCCGTGCCCTCGCGGGAAGCGAGCCGATCGTCGTCGACGGGGTGCTCGACGACGCTGTCTGGAGCCAGGCAGAGCCGTCGTCGCGCTTCGTTCAGCACGAGCCGTTCGAGGGCGAAGAGCCGAGTGAGCGCACCGAGTTCCGGGTCTACTACACACCTGCGACCCTGTACGTCGGCGTGCGCGCGTATGACTCGGAGCCCGACAAGATGATCGCCCGCGAGATGGGGCGTGATGCGTCGCTGTTTCGCGACGACTCCGTCGCCATCCTGCTCGACACCTTCGACGACGACCGCAACGCGTACCACTTCGAGACCAACTTCAACGGTGCCCGCACGGACGCTCTGATCACCGACGAAGGGCGCGACGCCAACTTCAGCTGGGACGGTGTGTGGACTGTGGCGTCGCAGCGCGACGACGAGGGCTGGTCGACCGAGTTCGCGATTCCGTTCTCGACCCTGCGCTTCGACCGTGACTCGCCACAATGGGGGATGAACGTTCGCCGCTACGTGCAGCGCAAGAACGAAGAGATGAACTGGGCGCCCATTCCTCTCGAAGTCTTTTTCTGGCGGGTTTCGATGGCGGGCGAGCTGACCGGGCTCGAGGGGATCAAGCCGTCGCGCGAGATCGACGTCAAGCCCTTCATCGTCGCTTCGGCAGACGAGGACCGAACCCTGGTCGGGTCGCCCAGGGGCGACGACACCGAGGTCGGCCTAGACGTCAAGTGGGGCGTGACCAAAGAGCTTGCCCTGGATCTGACCTACAACACCGACTTCGCCGACACCGAAGTTGACGATCAGCGCGTCAATCTCACTCGCTTTTCGCTCTTCTTTCCAGAGAAGCGCGAGTTCTTTGTGGAGAACGCGGGCATCTTCGAGTTCGGGCTACCACGGCGCTTCGGTGGCGGCGGCGGCGGGCCGTCGGCCTTGATGAAGATCTTCCATTCGCGCCGTATCGGTCTCGAGTTGGGCGAGGAGATTCCGGTCGAGTGGGGGACACGGCTGACGGGGCGAGTGGGGAAGTGGAACATCGGTGTGCTCGACGTCGTCACGGATCGCAAGAGCTTCGTCTCCGACCGGGAGGCGGTGATCGTTCCTGAGACCAACCACGCCGTCGTACGCCTGAAGCGCAACGTCGGGCAGCGCTCCTCCGTCGGCATGATCTACACCGACCGCAACGAGACCAGCGGCAGTACGAACCAAGTTGCCGGAGTCGACGTCGACGTCAAATCGACATCGAAGACAAATGTGTCGGCCTTCGTAACCCGTAGCGACGATACGGAGCTGGCCGACGACGAATGGGCGATGGGGTCGGCGTTCGACTTCCGCGGTCGAGAGTTCCGCTACGGCGCGGAGATCGTCGAGGCGACGGACGAGTTCAACCCGAAGCTGGGTTTTTTGCGTCGCCGCGACTTCCGGCAGTATCGGCCGCACTTCGAGTATCGGCCGCGCATCGACCGCCACGGTATTCGAGAGCTGGAGTGGGATGCCGAGCTGGACTACTTTGCCCGCTCGAGCGATGGGGCGATGGAGTCGCGCGAGTTCGACTTCCGCCTGCTGGGGATTACCACGACCAAAGAGGATCGCTTCCGGGTCGATCGGAAGCTGACCAGCGAGCGGCTGTTCGAGGCGTTCGAGATCCAGCCCGGGATCGTGATCCCTGCCGGCCGCTACGAATTCAACGAGTGGCAACTATCGACCTCAACCAACTCGAGCCGCACGCTGTCGGTGTTCGGCAGAGTGTCCCAGGGGGGCTTCTTCGACGGCGAGCGCACCTCGAGCTCAGTGAGCGTCCGCGCCAGGACGTCGCGCTTCATCAGCGCTCGGACCCAGGTGCGCTTCGACGACGTCAAGCTGCCCGAAGGCGAGTTCATCACCCGCCTCTACGCGCAGCGCATCGATCTGGCGCTGAGCCCGGACGTCATCTTCAACCTTTTCGGCCAGTTCAACGACTCCGCCGAGCTCGCCACCGTCAACGTACGCTTTAACTGGATCTACCGCCCGGGCGCCGACCTCTTCGTGGTCTACAACCACAACTGGGAGGCTCCGCACTTCGACACCCGCAGCACCGCGCGTCGCCAGCTCGTAGTGAAGTTCACCTACCTGCTTCAGGGCTAGCTTGAGCGCGAGTACGATTCCCGCATGAATTGGCTCTCCGATCCCAATGCGTGGGCCGCCCGGGCGGCCCTGACGTCGATCGAGATCGTTCTCGGAATCGACAACATCATCTTCATAACGATTCTCGTCGGTCGTCTGCCCGAAGCTGACCGCCAGCGGGCGCGCATTGTCGGTCTCCTGCTGGCAATGGGCATGCGTCTGGCGCTGCTGTTTTCGCTCACCTGGTTCATGGGCCTCGGCGGCGAGCTGTTCAGGCTCTTCGACCATGCCTTCTCGGCGCGTGATCTGATTCTCATAGTCGGTGGTTTGTTCCTGCTGGCGAAGGCCACTTTCGAGATTCACGGCAAGCTCGAATCGGTGCACGAGGGGCCCGAGGCAGCGGCGATCAGTTTCGCGGCAGTACTGGTGCAGATCGCGCTTCTGGACATGGTCTTCTCGATCGATTCCGTCATCACCGCCATCGGCCTCGCCGAGGAGTTGATGGTCATGGTGATCGCCGTTGTAGTGGCCGTTTTGGTCATGCTAGTTTCCGCGAAGCCCATTGGAGATTTCGTCGAGCGGCACCCGACGCTGAAGATGCTCGCTCTGAGCTTCCTTCTGCTAATCGGTACGACGCTCGTCGCTGACGGCCTCGGGTTCCATTTCCCGAAGGGGTACGTCTACTTCGCGATGGCGTTCTCGGCGTTCGTGGAGATGCTCAATCTCAGATTGCGAAAGATGACGGCTCACGGATAGGGAGGTCGATGATGAAGACTCGTACCCGCCTTGCAACCTTGGCGGCGCTGGCGCTGCTTCTCACCGGTGCGGCAGGCGCACAGCAGACCACGTTGTGTGTCTTTCAAGGTGTGGCCGGCCCGCTGGCCGATCTCTCCGATGAGCTGCCTTTGAGTCTGGTGCCCTTCAGCAACTTCGACGATCTCAAGTCCAAGGTCGGCGACTGCGAAGGCATCGTTGGCCTCATCGGCGGTGATCTCGACGACCTGCTGCGCTCCGGCCCAAAGCTGCGCTGGATGCAGACCCTGAGCGCGGGCGTCGAGACCGTGCTCGTCCACGATCAGTTGGCGGCCTCCGACATCACGCTGACCAACGCCAAGATCATCCAGGGGCCCGAGATCGCCGATCACGCGATCGGGCTGCTGCTGAACTTCACCCGCAACCTCAAGCACTACAACCAGCATATGGACGAAGGCTGGAACAACCAGGGTGGACTGCCGATCATCGAGCTGCGCGGTAAGACGGCGCTCATCATCGGCCTCGGCGGCATCGGCACCCAGATCGCCCAACGCGCCGCAGCCTTCGAGATGCGGGTCCTTGCGGTCGACCCCAAGGACATACCGATTCACCGCGATGTCGCCTACGTCGGCAAGCCCGACGAACTCGACGCGCTCCTGCCCGAGGCGGACGTCGTTATCAGCTCGGTACCCCACACACCCGCTTCGCGCGGCATGCTCGGCAAGAAGCAGTTCGATCTGATGAAGGACGGCGTCTATCTCATCAACATCTCGCGCGGCCCGATCGTCGACACCGACGCCCTGGTCGCGGCACTGCGCTCGGGCAAGGTCCGCGCCGCCGGCCTCGACGTCACCAATCCCGAGCCGCTGCCGGCCGACCACCCGTTGTGGTCGATGCCGAATGTGACCATCACGCCGCACATTGCCACTCGCTCCGACATGCTCAACGAGCGCCGCATCCAGCTGTTTCGCGACAACGTGACCCGCTTCGTCAAAAAGCAGCCGCTACGTCACGTAGTAGATAAGGAGAAAGGATACTAGCGGGTGTCGCGGTATGAGCGCGCGACAACTTCGACTGCCGGACGAGCATGACTACCGCGGCTTCCGCTGCGCCGCTCGGGCTTCGCGGATGGCGATGTAGGTGGTGGAAGCGAAGATGATCGATCCGCCGACCCAGGTCGCCAGTCCAGGTGTCTCGTTAAAGATGAAGTAGCCGAAGAGGCTCGCCCAGATCAGGCGCGTGAAGTCGGCAGGTAGGGCAACGGTGGCGTCGGTCTCGCGAAACGCCTGCGCCATCGCCAGGTGCCCGGTCATGCCCACCGTTCCCATCAGCGCGAGCCAGAAGTAGTCGCCGGGGGCTGGCCATCTCCAGACCATCAGGGCTGGAATGAGGCTGAGGGGCGCCATGAAGATCCCCATCCACATCGCCAGGGTGATGCTCGAGTCCTTGCGTGAAAGCACCTTGATCGCGAGGAGCGCAATCGACCAACCGAACGACGATCCCAGGACCAGCATCACCCCCGGCTCCATCTCGAGGCTGGGGCGCACCACGATCATCGCCCCGCCAAAGCCGACCAGCAGCGCCACGACTCGCCGCGCGTGGATCTCTTCGCGGAGAAAGACCACCGCCCCGATCGTGGCGAAGAGCGGGGCGGTGAAGCTCAACGCGGAGACCCGAGCGAGCGGTGTCAGGGTGAGGGCGTAGAAGAACGACAACATCGATACGATCTGCAGACACGACCTTCCGAAGTGCAGCCGGATCTGATCCGTCTTCAGCGGCGTGAGGCCTCGACGGGTGAGCACCGGAGAGAGTGCGATAAGACCGAACAGGTTGCGAAAGAACGCGATCTGAAAGGGGTGCAGATCCGACGACAGGAAGCGGATGACAGCATGCATGGAAGAGAAGCCGAGCCCGGCCGCGGCAACGAGCAGCACTCCGCGCACTTCTCCTGGGGTGGCGTCGTACAGCCCTCGTAGTCCACCGCGCGATCGCATCCCGGCCGTACGGTGTCACGTGGGACCACACAGATGTCGCAACTTCATACGATACCGAGACTTCACAGCGTCGGAGCGCCGCCATGGGAAAGGTAGACGAAATCGAGATTCGGCCCGCCACTATCGAGGAGATGCCGCAGCTCGGACGGCTCGGCAGCTACGTCTTTGGCGGCGCCTTCGGTGACGGACCCGACAACGTCATCACCCAAGCCAACCTGCCCGAGTGGACGCTTTGTGCCTTCGTCGGCGATCGGATGGTCGCGAGCTCGTGCGCGATTCCCTTCACCATGCGCGCCAACGGCGAAGCGGTGGCCTTGGCAGGCGTGTCGACGGTTGGCACCTTGCCGGAGTTTCGCCGCCAGGGGCTGGCGCGTCGCCTCACGACGCGGTCCTTCGAGGACATGAGGGGGAGAGGACAGTCGGTCGCTGCCCTTTGGGCGTCACAGGCGGCGATCTATCAACGCTACGGCTACTCGTTGGCCACCATGAACCGCAGCTACAGGGTCGATAGCGTCGACATCGTCTTCCAGGATGGAGATCGCGGTTCAGGCACGGTGGAGCGGCTGGACGTTGCGAAGGGCTACGACATCGCGAAGCGTATCTACATCGAATACGTGGCTGACCGCATCTGCTACTTGCATCGCGGCCAACCGCTGTGGCTCAACAACGCGCTCGCGCCCAAGGCCCAGGACGGGCCCATCCATATCGCGGTGACTCATGACTCCGACGGGCAGCCCGCGGGCTATCTCATCTATACCCTTCGATCCGGTCGCGTTGATCATCCAGCGCGGAGCCAGGAGATGCTCATCCGTGATTTCGCCTGGCTGACCTCGGATGCCTATCGATCCCTCTGGAGCTGGGTCGCCTGCCACGATCTGGTCGGCCGCGTTGTGTGGTCGAACGCCCCCATCGACGATCCGGCGACCGAGCTCATTCTAGAGCCGCGACTCCTCAACACTCACGATCACGAGGGTCTGTGGTTTCGCGTGGTCGATGTCGTGACAGCGCTGGAGAGTCGCGGGTATGACGAGGAGGGTGAGATCACGATCCAGGTCACCGACGACCCGGTGGCGCCATGGAACCCCGGAACCTACCGCCTCGAGACTTCCCCCGATGGCGCCCAAGTTTCGACCACTACCCGGTCACCGGACGTTCGGTTGTCGGTGAAGGCGCTAGCTTCGCTCTACACGAGTTTTCGATCGGCCCGCCAACTGGCGGCCTGGGGACTGCTGTCCGGCACCGACGAGGCGACACGCCGAACCGACCTCTTGTTCGCGACACCGCACTCCCCGCACTGTTCCGACTCCTTCTGATCGTCTGCGGGACGACTCAGCGTGGACGGTCACCGCCGGGAGCTGCGCCACGGAGAGGCTACGACCACCCGAGTGCTTCCCCCTTCGTGGCGTTGTAGGTCATTTCATCCAGCTCGAGGCCCATCCCGTCGGCCAAGCGTGTCAGGTAGTTGAACATCCCCACGATGTGGTTGACTTCCAAGCACGCCTGATCGTCGAATCCGAGTCGACGAAGAGGCTCCCAGTCCTCCTCTACCATCTTCGTGGGCTGTGCCGAGAGCTTCTCGGCGAGGCTCAAGAGCGCCCGCTGGCGGTCCGAGAGACTCTCGAGGTCCCTCCAGCGATGCTCTTGTATGGCCCGGGACAGGTCGTTCTCTCCGCCTTCGACACGTAGAAACTCTACGTGAGAGGAAGTTCAGTAGAAGCAGTCCTGTGCGGCGGAAGTGACGGCAGCCACCATCTCGCGTTCCTGGCGCGTGAGCGCAGACTCGGGGGAGAACATGACCTCGCCGTAGAGTTGCGCGAAAAGGGGTCCGATGCTCGGGTGAGTCAAGAGCAGTCTCCCCATGGCTGGAACGAAGCCTAGGGAGTAGGGATGATCCCCGAAGGCTCCTTTCATGGCCTCCTCTTCGGGTAGTGCCACCCACGCTTTGGGGATGCCTCTTGCTACAGGTCCTTCGGAGGATGTGTTCATTCGATCTCCTTTCAGAGGATTCTTGCCCGATCGAGCCTACTTTCTGCAGTTCGCCGAAAATCACGCCAGCGACCGCTCATCGGGAATAGAGCGCTGATCTACTCAGGCTGAAAGAGCTCAACTACGTTGCCAGAAGGATCCAAGCAGAGGATCTGTTTGCGGCCCCCCAACTCCACCATCTCGTTTCTGAACTCCACACCCTCGTCCTTCAGCTTTGAGACGACGGACTCCAGGTCGTCGACAGTCAAGACGAACCTAGGCCAGCCTCCCGGGCCCGGCTGAGCGCCATCTGGCATCGGCCTAGAAGCCGAGGCCGTTCGCCCAGACACCACCAGTGTCAAGCCGTCACGTACCAAGATTGCGATCGCGGCACCGAATTGCTGTTCGATTTCAAAAGCCGAGCTTCGAGAGGTAGAAGGCAACCGCCTCGTCTACGTCATCTACGATGTATCGAACTCGTGTCATTCACTCGGCGGGGACGAGGCCGAGGCCGGTCAGGATGACGGCGGCAAAGATCCCCACAAGAAAGTAGACGAGCCAGCCGATCAGACAAACTCCGATCGCTCTACCGGTGCCCTTGTAGTCGAGAGCCTGTCGTACCGCCACCACCATCGCCATCAGCATCCAGACGCCCACGACGAAGTTGAGGATCGTGCCGACAACCGGCAGGAACCCGAAGACGCGAAGCAACCCGGGGCTCGACGCGAAGCCGATGGTGCGCAACAGCTCTCCGACGTCCGACTCGGTCTGCGGCTCGGGAAGGATCTTCGTGCCGATCAGGTAGGTCAGGCCTGCCCACATGAACCAGCCAACGAGGGCGAGAATGCTGGCGATCAGGGCACCGACAATGCCGACCTCGCCCAAGCTCCCGACGCCGGCGGCCAAGTTCGCTAGAACTACAAGGGCCATCGCCTGACCCATGGCGCTGGTATCGGCCTCGACTTCTTCGTAGGTATTGACGTCGAGCTTTGCGGCTCCGAGCATTCGCTGCGTGAAGGTCGCCATCAGATCTCTTCTGCTCCGTTGCCGCTAGTCTGTTCCCAGGAGCGAGGCCCGCTCTGGGCGCTCGCGGTAAGTCTCGCCCTCGTTCAGCTCGGGATCCAACGCCCTCGCACCGGCGAGTCTACCGTCGTCAGATTTCAGCGGCATATAGGTCGAAGCTAGCTCGGATTCCGACTCAACCCTGAAAGAGGTACGTGAACTTGATGATCAGCTGCCGCTCCTGCGTCTCCCGGGCTCTGAAGCTCGGTGCGGTCCAGCCGTGGTTGTAGACCACGAACAGGTCGGCGCCGGGGCGGTAGATCCAGTTGAAGCGGATGTTGGCTCCGACCAGCTGTGCCGAGTCGTCGTACTGGAGAAGGGCGTTGAGACGAAGGTCGGGCGTGAACGACAGTCCCAGCTTGGTGCCCATGACGCGAGTGATGAAGGAGCCCTCCGGTAGATCGACGTCGTTGTAGTCGAGGGTGAGCTCGGCGCGGAAGTAGCGCGATGCACGCATTCGGAGGGTGAGGTTCGCCCAATCGCGGGTGCCGCTGAAGAAGTCTCCGCTCGAGACTCTCCCGAGCAGCGCCAAAGGGCGCGATTCGTTGGTGCGCCCGCCGATGCGCAGGCTGTCGAAACGGTAGAGCCCCGGTGGCAGGACGACGCCCGGCTGGATCTCGAAGGGCTCGAAGAGACGCTCGGTCTCGAAGTCGGCGTAGAGGCCGAAGCCGTCCTCGCGATAGTTGTTCAGTCCCCCGTAGCCGAGAATGAACTTTCGCGACTCGAGCTCGCCCGTGCTGGCGCGTTTGAAGTAGTCGATCTCGCCGTTGAAAAAGAGCGAGCGAATCCCCTTGCGCTCGATTCGGGGACGGTAGGTGATGCTCGGGTTGAAGCGCTCGAAATTGCGCCTGAGCAGAAAGCCGACGTCCGGACGGTACTCCTCGTTCACCTTGACGTGATCGAAGAAGGCGTTCATGTCCCGTCCCGAGTAGGCGAAGCCGTAGCCGCCGGCCCAATCGTCCCCGTCCCCGGCCCGATCATCGTCGCTCTGGGTGAAGAAGCCGTTGAAGGCCAGCGCACGGCTCGGCTTGTAGTCGAAGTCGACGCCGTAGACCTGGTTCGTGTCGACGTCGGTGTCGCGGTTGGTGTAGATCAGCCCCAGCCCCGAGCGACGGCCGATGTTGCGCTTTAGGCGGACGACGCCGTAGTTGGCGTCGGGAATCAGGCTGCCATCGCCGAGGTCGGTCTCCGCGGTGAGGACCTCGAGAACGCCGACGTTCCATCCGCCGACGCGACCGGTCAGGCGCACTCCGTAGTCGATTGGCACCTCGTGGCCGCGATCGAGCCCGATTCGGCGCGAGAAGAAGACCTTCATCTGGGGCAGGGGCCGGAACGTGTTGCGCTGCGGCGGGCCGAACTCGAAGATGCCGGCGTTCTCGAGAAAGAACTCACGCTTCTCGGGGAAGAATAGGGAGAAGCGCGTGAGGTTGGTCTGCTGGTCGTCGATCTCGACCTCGGCGAAGTCGGTGTTGACGGTGACGTCGAGGGCGAGGTTGCGGGTGACACTCCATTTGACGTCGAGCCCCGCTTCGGCGTCGTCCCCGGTTTCGGGGTTGCCCGTGCCGGGGCTCTCCGTCGCTCTGGCCACCACAAACGGCTTGATGTCGATCTGTCGCGACTTCCGCCGGGTCTCCATGCCTTCCAGACGACCCGCCAGCGAGATGCGGTAGACGGCGTAGATGCTGAAGTCGGCGAAGCTGCCGACGTCGCGCCCGAGGGGCGCCCAGTTCACCTCCTCGTCCTTGTGGCGGATCATGCGCCGCACGTTAAGCCCCCACGTGGAGCGCGCGGGGTCAAAGCGCAGGGTCGAGAGGGGAATCGCAAACTCGGCCACCCAGCCCCGCGTGTTCCGCCGGCTGGCCACTGTCCACACCCCGTCCCACTCCTTGTTGATGTCGCGGCCCTCGTCGGTGACGAGGGCGTCGAAGCGTGCCCCGTTCGGGTTGGTCTCGAAGGCGTAGGCGTTGCGCGAGTCGCCGAAGGTGTCGATGACGAGCATCAACGAGTCGTCGCGATACAGAGACGCGTCGCGCTCCATCTCTTTCGCCACGATCGCCGTCGGCTCCGAGTCGTATGCGTGAACGCCCACGTAGAGGGTGTCGGCGGTGTAGACGATCCAAAACTGGGTCTTCTCAGTCGCAGGCGCCATCTCCTGCGGCTCGCGTTGGATGAAGCCCGTTCCGAACTCGGCCCCGCCCCAGATCGACTCGTCGAGGACACCGTCGACCACGGGCGGTTCGTCCACCCGCAGGGCTCGGACCGAAGGCCGTTCCTGCGCCCGGCCAGCTGTCGGCGGGCTTAAGACCAGCAACAAAAGGACGGCCTCGATCCTCGGTCTCCACAGGCGGAGTTGGAGATGGGGGCGCCTGGGGTTCGACGTGGAGGATCCGGACTTCATCGACGCGACGATCGAGGTTCTCTTGAGCGCAATCTCGAGGCCCCAAAGACAGCCGCACCGACTCACCGAGTGTCGAGCCCGGTTCCAACGCCATCAGAGTGCAGGAAGTCTACATTCCGACCACGCTCAGACGCCTATAGCTCGGATCGAATAGCTGTCGTGGTTCGCCGAGAAACGTAACAGCTCAGCCTAAAGGAGGACAGCTGACGCGTCCGGTCGTCTCAGTCCGGCCCAAGGACGGGCAGTAGCGTGGGGCCAACCGTCGACGGGTGCATGGGCGTCGATGTATCCGCTCCCGGTGACCGGGTCGTCACCACATACGCCCTGGCTCCCTTTGGGCCATGATCCGGGGAAACCAGATCGAGGGCCGTCGTGGGCACTACGGCATCGCAGGAGCCGTAAGCGCGGCACCCCCCGTCGTGACTGGAGTCGTCGCGCTCATGTCCGAGAAGGACCCGACGCTCAATGCCATCGACATCAAGCACATCCTGCAGCCGACGGCTCGATCGGACGATTTCACGGGCAAGACGCCGAACCCGAGATGGGGCTTCGGAAAAGATCGACGCCTATCGGGCCGTGAAGAAGGTTCACGACCGGCTAGCAGGGGGCCCCTAGGCATCTGGGTCGCCGTAAGCCGCGCTCGACTTCGTCTGCACGGCCAGCGAGGGCGATCTTCGCCTTCAACAGTGCCAACGTCGAAGGGTGGGGCCTGTACGCCGAGTCGGTCATGCACGAATACCTGCCGCTCGATGGGCAGCTCTTCAACCTCTACAGCCGCATGGTACGCGCGGCGCGGATGTTTCTCGATCCGATGGTCAACACCGGCCGGCTGTCGCGCGACCAGGCACGCGACTTCCTGATCGAGCACACGGCTCTGTCGAAGGCGATGTCGAGCTCCGAAGCCGACCGCGACGCCTTTCGAATGCCGGGGCAGGCGACGTCGTACTTCTATGGCTACGCGAAGCTCATGGTCCTGCGTACCGAAGTCGAGATCGCGCTCGGCGAGGCCTTCGATCAGAGGGCCTTTCACGACTTCATGCTCGAGCAGGGACTGCTGCCGCCCGACCTGTTGCGAGAGGCGGTCCTCGACCGCTTCGTTCGCTAGCGACTCTTCAGTCGCGCTCGGGGAGCGCGAAGACGAAGAGGTTGCTACCCCGCGCCGGCCGGAGCTCCGGTGTCAGACCGATCGATCCGGGACCGGTCGAGACCGAGACGTACTGTCGCCCGTCGACCGCGAAGCTGATCGGGTAGCCCGAGACCGATGCGCCCAGCGCGATCTCCCAAAGCACTGCACCGGTCTCGTCGTCGAAGGCCTTGAAGCGACCGTTGGAGTCGCCGCCGAAGACCAGGCCGCCGCCGGTGGCGACCAACGACAGGGTGCCGGCGCGTTGCTCGTGCAGCCACGTCTCCTCTCCGGTCGTGACCGAGATGGCGCGCACCGTGCCGAAGTTGTCGCGACCCGGTGCGATCTGGTGGCGTGCGGCGAGGGAGTAGATCTCGAGGCCGCCCTGACCGCCGGCGGTGAGCTGCCGCACTCGGTCGCTCTGCATGTTCTGAGTCGCGATCATCTCGGCGCAGGTGTTGCGGATGGGGAAGTACATGAGGTGCGTGCGCGGGCTGTACGCGCCGGCCTCCCAGTCCTTGCCGCCGGCCCAGGTCGGGCAGACGAAGACCTGTTGCTCGAGCTCTTCGAAAACGATCTCCTTGTTCTCGAACACCTCGCCTGTGGCGCCGTCGATGTGGCGGATGACGTTCTGCACGTTGGTCGGGGTGGCCCACAGGAACTCGCCGGTCTCGCGGTCGAGGGTGTAGACGACTCCCGACTTGCCGGGAATGCCGGTGACGACCTTGCGCATCTCGCCTGGCTCGATGTTCGGGTTGATCCAACTCACTGCGTCGGCGTCGGGCGCAACCTCGGTGTCGACCAGGAGGCGCTCGAACGGGTGGTCGAGGTCCCAGTGGTCGTTCAGATGCTGGTAGTACCAGCGGATCTCACCGGTCTCGACGTCGAGCGCCAAGGTCGAGTTGTGGTAGAGGTGCTTCTTGTCGCTACCGCCGATCAGGAACTTCGGCGCCGGTGAGGTGACCGAGGTACCGATGTAGATGAGCTTGAGCTCCGGGTCGTAGCTCGGCACCATCCAGGTGCCCACATGGTGGCGATTCTCGTAGGCGACGTCGCCCCAAGTCTCGTTGCCGGCCTCTCCAGGGCCCGGAATCGTGCGGCGCCGCCAGAGCTCCTCGCCGGTCTTGGCGTCGTGGGCGGCGATGATGCAGGTGTCCGGCCCGCCGCGGCGCCGGCAGCTGCGCCCGGAGATGATCCGGCCGTCGGCGATGATCGGGCCGGAGCTGTGGGTGGCCGAGTTGATCTTGTAGTCGAAGATCTTGGTCTCCCACACCAGCTCGCCGGTGGTGGCGTCCAGCGCGACCACGAAGTTGTCGTCGGAGGTGTTGAGGATCAGCCGGCCATAGATCGCGACGTTGCGGTTGTTGGCGCCATTGACGCCGACCCAGCTGTAGATGTCGGCGGGGAGCTGTCGCTTGTACTCCCAGAGCAGGTCGCCGGTGGTGGCGTCCAGCGCCTGGTACGTGTCCTTGGTCTGCGGTACGTAGAGGACCCCGCCGTATGCGAGCGGCGTGACTTCGCCCGTGCCCTCCGCGATCGGCCTTGCCCACACCATCTGCAGTCGGTGGACGTTGCCGCGGTCGATCTGATCGAGCGGGCTGTAGCCCCAGCTGTCGAGGGTGCGGCGGAACATCAGCCAGTCCCCGGGCGCCGGGTTCTGGATCATGGCGTCGGTGACCGGGACGAAGTCGTCGAACTGGGCGAGGCTCGGTGCGGCTGCCGAGAGGCAGACGAATGCGCCGATCGCGACCCGCTCGACCCAAGAGTCGGGGTGCTTCAAGTGGCTCCTCCTACTAGTCGGTAGCGAAGCAGTAGTAGTAGCCGTTACCACCGGTGCCCTGGAGGTTTGCCTGGCTGCAGCCGCGGGTGCCATGCGCCGAGTTCCAAGAGGAGGGTACTGGCCCGCCGCCGGTGCGATCGTGGTGGCCGGCCTGGGCGCTGCCGTCACCGTTTGAGGTCCAGTTCGAGCAGGTGTGGTCGTTGCCATCGGCGAAACGGGTGCCGTCGAGGTGTGTGCCGGTGAGGATGTCGTGCTGGTTCGGGTCATCGCCCCGGCCTTTGACCATGTCGCCTTCCTCGGTCAGCTGGGTCTCTTTGGTGAGGCCGACGTTGGAGTAGTGCAGCTCATCCAGATTCAGCGCCACTTGTGCGCCCTTGGCGTTGAACCACGGTCCGCTGCCGATGCGGTCGCGAGCGTTGACACCGCCCGAGCCGTCGGTCGAGAGGTAGGCGCGCCAGGTCTTGCCGCTCGATCCGGCAGCTTCTGCCAGGCTCGCGCAGTGTCGGTCGGCACCTTCGAGGCCGCCTAGGTTGGCTCCGTCTCCGGGTCCGCTACTGGTGATGAAGAAGCTCATCTCGGCGTCTTGCGCCAGCGCGGCCGGAGCCATCGCCAGGGTCACGGTGACTGCTGCTACGAGAAAACGCGTACGGGTCATCTCGATCCCTCCATTGCTGTCCAGAGTGGAAACCGAGTGTCGCATCGCGCCGGCCGCGTCGCAAGCGGCGCGGTCTTCATCCGGTAGGGGCTATGTCGAGCTGCTGGTGGATCGTCTCTACGATCGCGGCGACTGCCTTCGGATCGACTGCGGTGCCGTGTGCCTGGTGGACCAGCCGCCCGCCGGTATCGAAGACGAGGATGTTTGCTGCGCCCTCGACGAGGCCGAAGGTCTTCTTGAAGACGCCGTCCCAGTCCATAAGCGCCCACTTCTCGGGCTCGGAGGGAAAGAGCGGTCGCACGAGCCGCTCCATCACTCGCGGGACGGCCGACAGATCTGCGATGCCGAAGGACGGAATGGCGGCCGCGTCCGAACCGAGGCCGGCCTTGATGGCATCGGCCCAGGCCTCGTTGTAATCGCCGCCCTCGCGGTCGCTGCCGAGCACGTAGAAGACTTGGCCGCCGTAGTCGGAGCTGCGGTGGACCGTCTCGAACTGATCCTGGATCTCGAACTCGGGCAGTGCCTGGGCATGTGCGGCGGCCGTTCCGATGAGCAGGGTGACGAGCCCACAGCACAGGCTCACGAGGGCGGTCCTCAAGCGACCAGCTCGGCAATCGCCTCGAGCGAGCGGATCCGATCGCCGGGCTCGGTCAACGGGATCGAGCCTCGGACGACAATGTGGGTCATTCCCAGCCCTTCGCGGTAGCGCGCCAGTTCGTCCTCGACTCGGGCGGGCTCGCCGACCAGCGCCCAGTCGTCGAGGGCGGCCTCGGCACGTTTGCGCAGCAGCGACGACGCGGAGGCCCGCATCTCCTTCGCCTGGTGATCGAGCGCCTCGCGGACCCGGCCGAGCAGGTCGCGGCTCTGGCTGATGAACGCCGTGCGCATGATCGGCACCGCCACGTCGCCGACGTGTCCCGTTTCGCCGAGGACCTGGCGATGAAGGCCGTAGTTCTCGGCCAGGCGATCGTAGGACTCCATCGGCGAGGCGAGGTAGGGCAGACCGAGCCGGCCTGCCTGCGTCACCGCCTTGGGGCCGAACGCCGCGACCCACAACGGCGGATGCGGTCGCTGCACCGGCAACGGTGAGACGTGGATCGGCTCGTCGTCGCTGTGCGATACCGGCTCGCCGGCCCAGGCCCTGACCATCAGGTCGAGCGAGGCCTCGAAGATGTCACGCTTGTCCTTGATCGGTACCCTGAAGGCCTCGAAGAGCGCCTTGCGAAACCCCCTGCCGAGCCCGAGGATCACCCGCCCGTTCGAGATCCGATCGAGCATCGCCACTTCCTCCGCAGCCTGGATCGGATTGCGAATAGGCAGCAGATACGAGGTCGTTCCCAGCCGCAGGGTCTGCGTTCGCGCCGCTGCGGCCGCCAGCACCATCAAGGGCGCCGGACACGCCCCCTTCCCGATGAAGTGACTCTCCGGCAGCCACAACGACTGGTATCCCATCGACTCGGCAAGCTCGGCCTGCAGCGCGATCTCGTTCGCAGCCGTCCCGAGATCCCCGACCCAAGGCGTCAGGCCAAGATGCAAGCTCCCCATCCCCCGATCTTACATATGTGCCTGACACCTTTTCGGGGCCTCTGTGCAGGCGCGTTCTAGAATCTGGCTACGGTTTGCCGCGGGGTCGGGTGGTTCACGATGCTCTTCAAGACTCGATTTCACGATGGCCTGCGCAGTGGGGCGATCGATCTGACGTTTCGTCGTTGGGATCGGCCGCAGGCCAAGCCGGGTGGGCGATATCGGGTGGGTGCCGATATCGAGCTGGCCGTTTCGTCGGTGGGCGAGGTCGAGCTCGACGACGTCACGCCGGCGGAAGCAGATCGCGCCGGTTTCGGCGATCTCCAAGAGCTCTTGAGAATGCTGGCACGAGACGGGGGAAAGAGGGTGTTTCACGTGGAGTTTGCCGCGCGCAGCTCGAAGCCGGTGCCGATTCCGACTTCTGAGCTGTCAGGTCGCGAGCTGGCAGAGCTGGCAGAGCGCCTGCGGGCCATGGACAAAAGAGCGAAGGCAGGTCCTTGGGCCGAGCCCACGCTGGCGCTGGTGGCCGCGCATCCCCAGCGGCGGGCGGGCGATCTGGCGCAGATGTGCCGTCGTGAGACGCGGCTGTTCAAGACCGACGTTCGCAAGCTCAAGAAGCTCGGGCTGACGCGCAGCTTCGAGATTGGCTACGAGCTCACTGAGCGCGGCCGCCAGGTACTTTCCGCTCTCGCAGACGGGGGCACGGGGTGAAGCTGGCGCTGCTCGCCGCGGCACCCGATCCGGCGCTGCTGTCGCGCGACGCGGAGCGGGCGATCCTGCTCGGCGCCCTAGTGGCCTTGGCGATCGTCTTCTTGCTCTACCGCTGGCGCTCCAACCAGCTGGCGAGCTTTCGCGCACGGGAACGATCGATCCGTCGTGACGCCGTGGCACGCAGCGACTCGGCGATGCGAGGCCGCATCGCCGAGCACCTCGCACCGATCCTTCCCGAGTTCGAGTTCGAGGCGTCGGATGCGCGCTTTCTCGGCTCGCCGGTCGATTTTGTGGTGTTCGACGGCCTGCGCGAAGACGTCTGCGACCGGGTGGTGTTCGTCGAGGTGAAGACCGGCAAGGGGCAGCTGTCGAGCCGTGAAAGACGGGTGCGCGACGCCGTCCGCGAAGGACGCGTGGAGTGGAGGGAGATGAGAGTCGCCCTGGGGGACGACAAGTGAAGCTGGTCATCGGCAACAGGAACTATTCATCATGGTCGCTGCGCGCCTGGCTCTACCTCCGTCAGAGTGACATTGAGTTCGACGAGGTGAGAATCCCGCTGTTTGATGCCGACTGGGCGGAGCGTATCGGTGCTCACTCGCCCGCGCGCTGGCGCACAACATCCGGGCACGGCGCCGTCTGGCGTTGGACTCGCTGAGCGACAGTGCGCAATCGAACGTGTCGCGCGTCATGGAGATCTTCACAAGCTCAAGGGAGCGCTTCGTCACCTACGACATTCCGTTATCGCCGGCAGGCGCGAGCTTCGTCGAGGCGGTGCGCTCGCTCGATGCGGTTCAGGCCCGGGAGCGCGAAGCCGCCGCCGAGAGCGTCCCCTTCATCGACGATCTCGTGCCCGCCGACCGGAGTCCTCTGGTACTGGGTTAGATGAGAGCGCCGTCGATCGTAGCGGTGATTGCTGTCGCGGTGACGGCAGTGGCGTGCGGCCCGCCGTCGGCTTTGCAGGTCTCGCCCGGGGCGCGGCCGATCCTGGCCCGCGTCGACTCCGTCTTCGTGGATGCCGCGATCGTCCGCACCGCGGGAGAGATACGGAGCTTGAGAACCGAGATCGAGGCTTGGCTAAAGAAGCGCGTGCGCCCGATCGCGCCCCTTCGCGACGAAGCCGACGCGATCCTGGTCTTCGAGGCCGCCGACCGCCTCGACTGTGGTGGCTGCGAGGACCCGGCGATCCGCTGGCACTGGTGGGGATTTGTGTTCGCTGCCGACGGTCGCGAGTTGGCGAGCCT
>JAYZDP010000223.1:0-12038 GCA_036337765.1 Acidobacteriota bacterium | reverse complement strand
CTCCCCGAGGCCTAAGAACCGCGTGCCCTACGGTTCAGAGCATTGTCGGAGCACTCTTGAGGCGAGACGGAGCTCCCAGTGGGTGGGTCGTTGTCTTGACCCTAAAGTGTCTCTTAGTTAGCCACTCTCAGGTGTCCAACCTCTGCTGACGGGAAACACTTGTCGGTCGGGCAGCGAGGCCGATACCATTCACCCGATCTGGTGCGAAGTACGGCAGGGAGCCGGCAGGCGTCGATCGCGAGGATCGGCAGCGGCAGCCGTCTACAGCTCCCCTGGAGATCGCGCTCCCACAGACGGAGGAAAGCACAATGACGCGAGCAACAAGCACTCAACTTCTACTGATCGCCGCCCTAGGCGGCGCCATGATGATCGGATGTTCCGATGGAGCACCCGAAGAAGAGGCCGCACCAGAACCGCAGATCGATCTGGCCGCCGAAGAAGATGCCGTCCGGCGGGTGAATCGAGTCTGGCTGGAAAGGACCCGCGAAAACGACGCAGCCGGCATCGGAGAGCTATTCGTGGAAGAGGGCTGGACTCTGTCTGGAACCGACGGCCTGACCGAAGGGCGAGCAGCGATCGTGGCAAGCCTTCAAGAGAGGATGGACGAGAATCCCGACCAGCTTGACGACTGGGGCTCGAAAGGCGTCTGGGTCGCGGCTTCCGGGGATCTTGCGATCGAGCGTGGCTGGTGGGCCCAGGACCCCGACGGCGAGGGCGAGGCCGAGCAAATCGAGGGTGAGTACATTACGGTGATGATCAAGGTCGACGGTCAGTGGAAGGTCCTCGCCGACGCCGGAGCACCCGTCGGTGGAGTGAGCACGGACGGTTGAGCGGCGTCTCTTCTGGCCCGACGTTTCGTGTCGCTTGCCACTGAGAGCGACACCTAGGACTACGAAGCTTCTGGCGTGGAAGCCTACGGCGTCCCACAGAACCTCTCCAACTGACACGCCGTTCCGACGGCGCCTAGGCGGCGCGGCCGCGCCACCGCGACGGTCCGCGACGGCCGCGGGCGAGCTTTTGGAGATGCAGGCCGAGATCCTCGAGGCTTTGCAGGTTGTGCACCGGCAGGAAGTCGTCGATGTGCGGCAGCGCGGCTTGGATGCCCCGGGTCAGCGGCTCGTAACGCGGCGAGCCGAGCAACGGATTGAGCCAGATCACCCGGTAGGCGCTGCGCTTCAGCCGCGCCATCTCGCGCTCGAGGATGTCTGGATCGCCGCGGTCCCAGCCGTCGGAGATCACCAGCACCGCCGCGCCTTCTCCCAGCACCCGGCGCGACCAGCGGTAGTTGAAGCCACGGATCGCCTCGCCGATGCGCGTGCCGCCACCGAAGTCCTCGATCTCTTCGTGCACAGAGCGCAGGGCGAGGTCGACATCGCGATGCTTGAGCTGACGGGTGATGCGCGTCAGTCGCGTACCGAAGACAAAGGCCTCGGTCTTCTCGAGGCCGCGGCTCGCGACGTACATGAACTGCAGCAGAATCCGCGAGTACGGCTCCATCGAGCCCGAGATGTCGCAGATCAGCGCCAGCGGGCGGCGCTTGGTCTTGCGGTTGCGGTACGCCCACTCGACCAGCTCGCCCCCCCTTCCGAGGCTCTTCCGGAGGCTCCGACGCAGGTCGATCGCGCCGCGACGTGCCGGCACTCGACGCCGGGTTCGGCGCACGTCGAGACGCCACTCCATCTTGCGGATCATCGCCTTGACCTGCGCCAGCTCTGGGCCCTCGAGGTCGGCGAAGTCCTTGCGCCGCAGCACGTCGGTGTCGCTGTAGGTCTGTAGCCGATCTGGCTCGGGAACGCCCTCCCCGTCGCCACCGTCGCTATCGTCGCCTTCGCGCTCGACGCGACTCTTCTGCACACGCCGGGTGATGCGCTGTACCAGCAGCCCCAGTTCCATATCCTCGAGCTCGCGCGGGTCGCGGGCGACGAAGAACAGGGCGAAGGCGGCCCGGAACCACTCGAGGTCCTCGCGACGGGTGATCAAGACCGCCTGCGCCGCTTCACGGAAGTCGGCCTTGTGCCGAAGGTCGAGATGGCCGACGGCGTCGACCCAGTCCTGGACCTGTGACGATGTCACGCCGATGCCCAACGCCCGCAGCAGTCGAGCGAACAGCACCATGTTACGAAGAAGATGACCGGTGCCGGCTGTCACAAAGCCGCCCGACTACGCTCCAGCAGGCGGGCGACGCCCGTGTCGCGCATCAGCTCGACGTCGTCCTGGTACTTGAGCAAAACGCCGAGCGTGTCGCCGATGATCTCGTCCGACAGGGTCTCGCGATCGAGCGCGACCAAAGCGTTGAGCCAATCGAGCGACTCGGCCACGCCGGGCCGCTTGAACAGGTCCTCTCCGCGCAGCTCCTGCACGAAACCCACCACTTCGCGGGCCAGCGTCTCACTCGCCCCTGGCACTTTGCGGCGAACGATCTCGATTTCCTTCTCGAAGCCGGGATAGTCGATCCACTGGTAAAGGCAGCGGCGCTTCAGTGCGTCGTGGATCTCGCGCGTGCGGTTGGAGGTGACGATAACGATGGGTGCTTCGCGCGCCCGGATCGTTCCCAGCTCGGGAATCGAGATCTGGAAGTCCGACAGCACCTCGAGAAGGTAGGCCTCGAACTCCTCGTCGGCGCGGTCGAGCTCGTCGATCAGTAGCACCGGCGCGGGCTCGCCCTCCGGCTGATCGATCGCTTGCAGCAACGGCCGCTTGAGCAAGAAGTCGCGGGAGAAGACGTCTTCGAGCTGCGCCTGCGCTCCCGCGCCGCGGGCTTCGAGCATCCGGATCTGGAGAATCTGCTGGGTGTAGTTCCACTCGTAGACCGCGCTCTGAAGATCAAGCCCCTCGTAGCACTGCAACCGAATCAGGGGTCGGTCGAGCACCAACGACAGCACCTTCGCGACCTCGGTCTTGCCGACGCCCGCCTCCCCCTCCAGAAACAGCGGTTTCCCGAGCCGCAGCGCGAGAAAGACCGACGTCGCCAACCCGCGGTCGGCCACGTAGCCCGCCCCACGCAGGCGCTCCTGCACCTCGTCGATCGATTGCACCGATTGGCCTCCGGCTACTACTAGGACCGGGCCCGACCCCGGGCCTCTCTGAGCGCGCGCTTGGCGTAAACACCCGCGATATGAGCCCGGTAGTCACCGGAAGCGAAGACGTCGCTCAGCGGATCGTCGACCGACAGGTTGCTGTCTACGGCAGCGTCGATGGCTGCGTCATCGGCCGAGCCGCCGGCGAGCGCCCCACCGACAGCGTCTGCCGAAAGCGGGGTCGCGGTGACGCCGTTGAAACAGAGGCTCGCGCTCTCGCAACTGCCACCGCTCATGGTCACGATCGCAGCCGCGCCGACCACCGCGTAGCCGGATGCCGGATGCTCGAACTTGAGATACGCCGATCCCGTTCCCGCGCCGAGGGTCGGAACCGTGACCGCGGCAAGAATCTCGTCCTCACCCAGCGCCGTCGTCAGCAGGTCGACAAAAAAGTCCGCGGCGGCAACCGAGCGCCCGCCGCCCTTGCCTACGATCTCGATCGTCCCGCCGAGCGCGAGCACCACGCCGGGCAGATCCGAGGCCGGGTCGGCGTGGCTGAGATTGCCGCCGATCGTGCCCCGGTTGCGCACCTGTGGGTCACCGATCTCGGCCGCAGCTTCGGCCACGATCGCACAACCCTCGGCAAGCTCCGCCGACGCCGCGATCTCGGCGTGCGTGGTCAGAGCGCCGATGCGGATCGAGCCCTCACCCGCGGAGATGCCTTTCAGATCCGAAAGCCCACCGATATCGATCAGCTGCGAGGGCTGCGCCAGACGCAGCTTCATCATCGGCAGCAGACTGTGTCCACCGGCGATCAGTTTGGCGTCTTCATTCTGTCCCAGCAGGTCGAGCGCCTCGGCAACGCTTCCGGCACGGTGGTAGTCGAAGTTCGCAGGGTACATCTCACTCGCTCCCTTCGCCATTGGCGGCGGCGATGGCCCGCCACACCTTTTCCGGTGTGAGCGGCATGTCGATATTTCGGATTCCATAGGGGCTCAAAGCGTCAACTACCGCGTTGACCACGGCCGGCGGGGAAGCGATCGCGCCCGCCTCGCCGACGCCCTTCACCCCGAGCGGGTTGTGCGGGCACGGCGTGGTGGTGCGGTCGAGCTCGAAGTTCACCAGGCGGTGGGCTCGCGGCATGGCGTAGTCCATCAGGCTGCCGGTCAGCAGCTGACCGGAGTCGTCGTAGACCGCTCCCTCCCACAATGCCTGACCGATGCCCTGGGCGAGGCCGCCGTGCAGCTGCCCGTCGACGATCATCGGGTTGATGACGTTGCCGACGTCGTCGCAGGCGACGTAGCGCACCAGCTCCACCTCCCCGGTCTCGGTATCGACCTCGACGATCGCAATGTGCGCGCCGAAGGGATAGGTGAAGTTGGCGGGATCGTAGAAGGTGGTCGCGACCAGCCCCGGCTCGAGATCGGCCGGATAGTTGTGAGCAAGATACGCCTGTAGGGATACGTCGGCGAGGCCCAGGCTTTTGTCGGGGGCCCCTTTGACGCCGAACTGACCGTCGGCGAACTCGACGTCTTCGACCGCAGCCTCGAGTAGATGCGCGGCGATGCGCCGACCCTTCTCGATGATCTTGTCGACACTCAACCAGATCGCCGAGCCGCCGACCGCCGCGCTGCGGCTGCCGTAGGTGCCCATGCCGAACTGCACCGCGTCGGTGTCGCCGTGGATCACCTCGACCGCGTCGACGTCGATTCCGAGCTTCTCGGCGACGATCTGCGAGAACGTGGTGTGATGGCCCTGCCCGTGCGCCGACGAGCCCGTGTAGACGGTCACCGTGCCAGTCGGGTTGACCCGCACCTCGGCGCTTTCCCACAGGCCGGCTTGGGCACCGAGACTACCGGCGACGGCCGATGGCGCCAGACCGCAGGCCTCGATGTAGGTCGAAAAGCCGATGCCGAGCTGCTTGCCGCCGCCCGCGCGGCGCGCGCTCTGCTGGGAGCGAAAGTCGTCGTAGCCCACCATTTCGAGCGCACGATCCAACGCCGGCTCGTAGTTGCCACTGTCGTACTCGAGCGCCACCTGCGTCTGGTACGGAAACTGATCGGGCTGGACGAAGTTCTTCCGCCGCAGCTCGGTCGGATCGAGGCCCGCCTCCTTCGCCGCCTCTTCCATTAGCCGCTCGACGACGAAGGTGGCCTCGGGCCTGCCGGCACCGCGATAGGCGTCGACCGGAGTGGTGTGGGTAAAGGTGCCAACCACGTGGCAGTGGATGGCCGGAATGTCGTACTGCCCCGACATCAGGGTCGCGTACAAGAACGTCGGCACGGAGGGCGCGAACGTCGAGAGGTAGGCGCCCATGGTCGCGTAGGTGTCGACGCGTAGTCCGACGATCTTGTGGTCGGCGTCAAGCGCGATCGCGGCCTTCGTGACGTGGTCGCGCCCGTGAGCATCTGTGAGGTTGGTCTCGCCGCGGGTGGCGATCCACTTCACCGGCCGGCCGAGCTGCATCGAGCACATAGCGACGATCGCTTCGTCGGCGTAGTGGTGGATCTTCGATCCGAAGCCGCCGCCGACCTCAGGCGCGATCACGCGGATCTTGTGCTCTGGAAGACCGAGAGAGGCGAGCACCATGAGCAGCCGATGCACGTGGGGGTTCTGCGTCGTCATCCGCACGGTGAGCTTGCCGGTCGAGGAGTCGTAGTCGGCAATCGTCGCCCGCGGCTCGATGGCGTGCGGAATCAGACGCTGGTTGCGCAGCTCGATCTCGGTCACCTGAGTGGCCGAGGCGAATCCAGCCTCGGTCGACTCGCTATCCCCGAGCTCGAAGTCGAAGGCGACGTTCGAGGGCGCGTCGGCGTGGACCAGCGGGGCTCCCTCCGCCGTGGCACCGGCGGGGTCGGTGACCGCGTCGAAAGGCTCGTACTCGACGTCGACCAGCTCGGCCGCGTCGCGCGCCTGATAGCGGTCCTCCGCAACCACCACCGCCACCCCGTCACCGACGTGGCGAACGGTGTCGATGGCCAGGATCGGATGCGCGACCACTTTGAGGTCGGGCAACAACCAGCCGACTGGGACCATGCCAGGAAGACCGGCCGCCTCGACATCCTTGGCGGTGAAGACTCCGACCACACCCGGCGCGGCAGCCGCGGCGCTGGTGTCGATGGCGCCCAACCTGGCGTGAGCGTACGGTGAGCGCACGATGGCGGCGTGCAACATCGTCGGCGACGAGAAATCGTCGGTGTAACGGCCCTTGCCGGTGATGAGGGCGGGGTCTTCCCGCCGTCTGATCGAGGTTCCCAGTACAGCCATCTGAGACCTACATGCTCTCGGCGGCAGACTTCACCGCCTTGACGATGTTCTGGTAGCCGGTGCAGCGACAGAGGTTGCCTTTGAGGCCCTCGCGAATCTCCTCCTCGCTGGCGTCCGGGTTCTGGCTCAGAAGCCCCGCCGACGCCATGATCATGCCGGGCGTGCAGTAGCCGCACTGCAGGCCATGGTGATCCCAGAACGACTGCTGCAGCGGATGCAGCTCGCCGTTCGTCGCCATGCCTTCGATGGTCGTCACCGACATGCTGTCGGCCTGAAGAGCGAGCTGGGTGCACGACTTGACGGACTTGCCGTCGATGAGCACCGTGCACGCACCGCACAGCGTGGTCTCACAGCCGACATTGGTGCCAGTGAGTCCGAGCTCCTCGCGCAGGAAGTGCACGAGCAGAGTGCGCGGCTCGACGTCTTTCTCGACGGAGGTGCCGTTGACCTCCATGCGAACCGTGTGTTTCATTACGCGTGACTCCCTTCTAGATCCATCGAAGATTGAAGCGTCGGATGCATCAGCCCGCGCACTCGCGGATGAACAGAACGAAAATTGCGGCCACGATTCCGATCGCGGCCATGGTGACGAGGCGGCGGTAGGGGGCGGGAATCAGCTCCGCCGCCACGCCCTTGGCGACGCCGGCCGCAAACTCAGCCTGTGTGGGCGGCGCCGAAGCGGGTGGCTGCGTCGCCGCCTCCGCGTCACTGGCAACCGGCTCGGTTTCGGTCTCGGCGCTGTCGGTCGGCCCGGCACCGGCACGTGCGACCACCTGTGCGTCGAGAGCCTCGAGCGCCTGACGAGTGATCACCTTCGCCGAACTGTCGAGCAGCCGCTGTCCGACACCTGCAATGCGGCCCCCGACCTTGGCGTCGATGTCGTATCTCATGTTCGTACCGCTATCGGCGGCGCCCAACCCTAGCTTGCCCGTACCGTTCATGAACCCGGCGGGGCCGCGGCCCTCGATCTTCAAGTCGTAGCCGTTCGGCGGATCGAGATCCGTCAGCTTTACCTTGCCCTGAAAGACCCCCTGCACGGGACCTATCTTGATCTTCAGCTTGCCCTGATACTCGTTGTCACCGCTTCGCTCGAGACCCTGCGAGCCCGGCACGGTCGCACCGAGCACATCTGGGTCCAGGAGCGCTTTCCACACCTCCTCGCGCGGGGCGTCGAAGTGGTGTTCTCCCTGGATCTTCAAGTTGCCGGACCTCGGACCCGTTCAAAGGCTGGGTCCCGAGTTCTACCACGCATGGCGGGCCGTCGCGAACCTCGCCTGCCCCCGACCTGCTACTCCGCAAGATAGCGGATGACCGGTTCTTCCTGGTCGCGCAGCTCGTCGACGTTGGCCGCCACCAGCTCACCGCGATTGTAGAGGTACTCGACGTGTGCGCCAGCCTCTTCGAGGGCCAGCAGCACAGTGTAGCCGCCGACACCGCCGAAGAGCTGTTTAGAGACGTCGGCGATCGAGCAGGGAGACTCGCGGCAGTAGTCCAAAACGTGATTGAGTCGCTCGTCGTGGGAGTCCTTGATCTCCTGGACCCGGCCGGAAAGGTCCTTCATCGGATCCTCGTGCCCGCCTAGGGCGAGGCGCACTCCCTCGATCTTCGCCGACTTGTCGAGGGCATCGAGGTAGTGGCCGAGGCCCATGTTCAGGGTGATGGACTCAGGACTCTGATGAGGCGTGATGCGCGACAGCACGTGGTCGGCCGAGAGCAGGATGTCGTCGACCTGTAACGCCACCTGACCGGGGCAGTGGCCAGGTACGTGGGTGGCCGTGATGCCGGGTGACGGCTCCTCGTCCTCCGAGATCAGGAAGTCCACCTCCTGCGACTCATAGAACCCCTTGCGGCCGACGTACATCTGCATCAGGCCGGTGCGGGCGTTCTCGGACAAACCGCAGCGCTCGAGATAGACCTGGAGCTGCTTTCCTGCCACCACCAGCCGCTCTTCCCAGTGCGAAACCACGCGGCGGTCGAGAACGTGGATGCCGATCGGTGCGTCGGTGTGCCTGCGTACGAAGGGCAGGCCCCCAAAATGGTCCATATGGCCATGCGTGATGAGGATCTTGTCGAGATCGCCCAGCGCGATGTCCTCGCCGTAGCGTTCGCCGATCTCGGCGAACCGGGCGACCAGCTGCTCGCTGCAACTCGGCATGGGTGAGCCGCAGTCGACCAGCAGGCGCGTCTCGCCATCGGAGACGACGTAGACGTTGGCGATGAAGTTAGGGAACGCCTCGATCGGCAGGCCATAGACGACCCGTCCCTCCGAGGTAGTGAACTTCTCTACCTTCTCCAGCGCCATCATTCGCCCCTAGAAGACCGCGTAGCCGCCATCGATGACGAAGTTGTCGCCAGTGTGGTACTCCGAGAGATCGCTCGCCAGATAGACCGCCAAGCCGCCGAAGTCGCCACCGACACCCCATCGCCGGACTGGGATCCGGCGGCCGACCCGGTCCTGAAACTTCTCGTTGGCGAACGCGCGCTGGGTCATGGCGCTCTCGATCCAGCCGGGCTGGATCGAGTTGGCGCGAATGCCGTAACGCGCCAACTCGACTGCCAGGCTCTTGGTCATGGAAATGACCGCGCCCTTGGTTGCGGCGTAGGCCTCGTTGCGCGGCGCGCCCTCCGTGGCCGACAGGCTCGAGGTAACGACCAGTGAGCCGCCACCGCCGCGCTCCACCATGTGGCGAGTGGCGGCGCGATAGGTGAAAAAGACACCGTCGAGATTCACGCGCATGATGCGACGCCAGGTCTCGGTGTCGAACTCCATGAAGGACGGCGCTCCCCCACCGATGCCGGCGTTGGCGAAGCACGAGTCGACCCGCCCGAGCTTGGCCACCGCCGCCGCAAAGCTGGAGTCGACCGCCTCCTCGTCGCCGACGTCGCAGCGCTGGGCGAGCACCCGGTGGCCATGCGTTTCGAGCTGTGCGCTGGCGGCCAGGTTCTTTCCCTCGTTCGTACCCCAGATGCAGACGTCGGCTCCGGCCTGTGCCAGTGCGTCAGCCATGCCCAGGCCGATACCGCTGTTGCCACCCGTTACGAGCGCGACCTTCCCGCTCAGATTCAAACCCGGATGGGACAAGACACCTCTCCCTTGCTCGATCTCCCCATCAGTGGGAAGCGCGGATTCTAGTTGACGAGCTTCGAAACGATCTCGTCGAAGGCCGCGTCGGCCAGCGCCCGCACCTCGTCGTCGGTCCGATCCTGGATCGGATGCTGGACGAAAACGCGTGGCGGGTCCGATCCGAGGGCGCCGGCCTGAGCCTCGGCCGCGTCGATGAACTCACTCGACGCCACGAAGACGGTGGGAATGCCGCGGGCTTCCATGTCGGTCATGTCGTGCACACTGCACGACGTGCAGGATCCTCAGTCGGCGAGCGCTTCGATCACCGCGTCGCAGCGCTCCGAGATCTGTTGGCGCACATCCACCGGCGCGAGCTTCGAGAAGGTGGGTTTACGGAAGCGCAGCACCTCGACCTGACGGTTGGTCAGCCGAGACTCGAGATGGTCGAGGAACACGTCGCCGCGCGCCTTCGAGATGTCGAGCAGGCCGACCGTCGCTCCTTCCAAAGAGCCCAGCCGGGTGGCCGGCTCGCGCAGCGGTGGCTCTGCCTCGTTAGTGGGATCCAGCAAAACTTCCTCGCTCATTCGCGAATCTCCTTCGTCACGATCTGTGTGCCTCCGGCACCGCGCACCCAGCCACCCAGGATGGCGGAGAAGAAACCGGCTTTGCCACCGGCATGCACGAACCACAGGCCGTCAGGGTGAAACTTCGGGATCTTCTGATCGGCCATCTGCTTGGGCAGGCCCTCGGCGATGCCACCCGCCCCGCGCACCAGCTCCGCCCCATCCAGGGTCAGGAGCTTCTGCAGCTCTTCGCGCAGCCGCGCCTTGTCCCAGCCGCCCTCCGACAGCACCCGAGCATGCTCGGGACCGATCACCATGAAGGCGTCAAAGCCAAGGACGAGCTTTGGGTGGATGACGGTACGCAGCGCAGAGGCGAAGGTGCGTGCCAGCGACTCGGGCTCGCGCGACTGCTGATCCACCACCACCCGCGGGCTCTCGCCGCCGAACACGGTCACCGACGAGGTGCCGGCAGCGACACCGCGCTCGGCAGCCAGTGACTCCCAGGGAGAGGCCTCCTCGTCCTCCGGGAAGCACAGCGTGTACTTCGCCGGCGAGCCGAGGGTCGCCCTGTCGACGGCACCCGGTCGAGCGCCACCGACGTTGCGCACCACCAGCTGCAGCGCGCGGCCGATGGTGGCGTTCGCGCGGTTCCCCTGACCGAGCACGTTCATCCCCGAGTTCATGCCGATGCGGCGCCGGATCGGGCCGTTGACGATCAGGATCGGGCCCATCGACAGGGTCGTGGCCGCCAGGCCATGCATATTGAACTCGTCCGTGCACACCGCCTCGACGGCCGTCAGCACCACCGGCAAGCACTCGGGTAGGCAGCCGGCCATGACGGCGTTGATCGCCACCTTCTCCACCGTGCACTCGCCATAGTCCGGAGCCACGTCGGTGACGATCTCGTTACGGTCCCGGCGAGTCCCGCCTAGCATCCTCTCGACGCGCTCCGGCGTCGGCGGTACGACCGGCAGCCCGTCGGTCCAGCCACGGGCAAAGCACGCCTCGACCGGATCCTCGTCGGCGCCGACCGTGATGTGGCGTGCAGTCGAGCCAACGTCGTCGAAACGCAGGCGCAGCCTCTCCGGCATCCCAGGCTCTACGCTGAGCGAGCCGCAGCCCGGACGGTACTCCGGCAGGTCGGCCCCAAGCTCCTCGAGCCCGGTGAAGTCGCGCCACTCGCCGCGGTTCCAGCCGATACGCCGATCAACGATCGAGCCGTTCGAGAGCTTGTAGAGCGTCGGTACCGCCTCAACGTCGAGCCGATAGGAGATCTCGAGCTCGCGGTCGTCTACCGGCTCGAGTCCCGGCGGGAAGGCGGGGTCGTCCTGCGTGATCACCGTCAGCGGCATGCCCGCCGATCGGACCTCCTCGAGGACGGGCGTCACCAGCTGGCAGGTCGGGCAATCCTCTTTGACGACCGCCACCAGGCCGTCGCCGAGGCGACTCAGTGTGTCCGACATGGGGAAGTCAAAGTATCACGGCGCATCGCCGCGCCCCTTCCAGCTACTGCCCCGCCGAAGGAGGTGGTTCCAGGCCGACGTCAGGGTCATGCCACCGTACAGAGCACTCGCCAATGCCAGCCCGAATGCGTAGCGCCGCGGGCAGCGATGGTGCTCAACGTAGGGTCGCAACATCGTCGCCTGCACGAGCCACGCCGCCGCGCCGAAGCCGCTGCAGGCCAAGGCATTGACGAGATCGCCCTGCGCCAGCCGGACGCCGCCGAGTGCCAGAAAGACAGGGGGGCCACAGAAGAAGAGCGCCAAGCCTCCCACGACGCCCACCACCGTTGAATAGCTGAAGCGCAGCTGCACGAAGGCGCTCCGCGCGACCATCTGCCACAGCTCACCGAGTCCGCGATAGGACCGGATCGACGACACCTCCGGATCAAAGCCGAGCCACAGCTGGCCGTCGGCATCCTTGAGCATCCGTCCCATCGCCACGTCGTCGATCAGGGCGTCGCGCATCGCCTCGAAGCTGCCGCACTCGACGAAGGTCGAGGTGCGTACCAGCACGCAGCCGCCGGCGGCAGCCGCCGTCGCCGACGAGCGCCGGCCGACCTCACGGAACGGGTACAGGAGATGGAAGAAGTAGACAAAAGGTGGAATGAGGAGGCGTTCGAAGAAC
>JAYZDP010000222.1:0-6247 GCA_036337765.1 Acidobacteriota bacterium | reverse complement strand
CCCGGCCGCAATGTTCCCCCCGACGTCGGGGGTCGGGAGCGCGCTGAGTCGCGCGCTCCCGGCTCTGATTCCTTTCGCCTCAGCGAGATCCTCTGAGCCAAAACAAGACTGAATTCGGCGTGCTACGAGCACGCCGGGTTCAGTTGGACAGAGCCCAGATGATGATGTTGACGCCCATGGCGTAGGCGATCGTTGAGTAGGTCTCGAAGTACCACTCGCCGTAGGCCTCGCGCTCCCAGCCATCCCCGATGTCTGTGTTGTGGGTGGCGACGGCCATCAGTCGACCGTCGTCGTCGAAGATGCCGCGGAACTGCACGGGCGTCATCGACACCGCGGGCTGACGGTGGATGTAGGGCTCGTCGTGGCCGAGGTACGCGAAGTCACGTGCCGGGACTTGGGGCGTCTCCTCGAGAGGGTAGACCAGCTTCAGTAAGGGGTGGTCATTGGGAATGTCCTGCCACGGCCTATTCGGGAAGACGTTCTTGAATACCAGCTCCAGGTTGCGCCACTCGGCCCATCCCCAGAAGTCGTCGACCCAGAGAAAGCCTCCCTTGAGCAGGTCGTCCCGCAGTTTGGCACTCTCGTCGTCGCTCAGTGACATCCAGCCGACGTCGCACATGTAGAGGAACGGGAAGTCGAGAAGGTCGGGGTCGCTGAGTCGCCGGGTCACCGCGTTCAGGTGCGGATGAGTTGTGGTCAGCTCTTCGAATCGATGAATGAAGTTCTGATCGGCCTGTGGAAAGTCGGTCTCCCAGCGCAGCCAGTAGCGGCCGTCGTAGTAGTAGTACGCCTCGCCGTAGCCGCCAACACTGTCGTACTCGACGCGCACGAAGGTGACGTGCTGACCGGGCGGCAGTTTCAGGGTGGGGGGGGCCGGGATCTCCGACTTGGACCCTTCGGGCGCGGCGGCGGCTGTGACCGGGCTCAGCGAGAGCACCGCGAGAGCGACGATACCCGTCATTCGGAGTCTTGCAGCCATCCTTGGTGTTGCGATTGTTCAGCAACCCCGAGCCGAAATCAAACCCGTTGAAGCGACCTTCGAGCCCGGCCGAGGGGCTTTCGCATGCGATAGCATCGCCTCCGTGAAGCACCTGCTGGCTTGGAGTGTCGTCGTCGCCTGCGCGAGCGGCCCGTGGGTGGACGCTGTGGGTGCGGGCAAGACTGAGCCTGTCGGCTCAGAAGCCGCAGACGCCGCCGCCGACGAGGCTCGCGAGTGGGTTCGTCAGGCTCGCCGTTACCTCCACACCTACTGGGGGCCGCCGAGCGAGAACTTTCGCGAGTTCTACTTCACGCGTGCGTTCTACAGCTCAGGCTCGCGCGACCTGTTTCGCGGCTTCCCTAGCTGGAGCGTGGACTTCCCGAAGGCTGATGTCCAGTTCATGATCGGCATCAAGCGCCTGGTACCTCACCTCGACGCCTACGACTTCGAGAATCCAGTGTCGCTGGCCGATCCGGACCTGTTGAAGTACCCGTTCGTCTATGCGGTGGAGGTGGGCTATATGGCGCTCACCGAGCCTGAGGTTCAGGGGCTGCGGAACTATCTGCTGCGGGGCGGGTTTCTCGTCGTCGATGACTTTTGGGGCTCGCGCGAATGGGCGAACTTCGAACGCGAGATGACGCGGGTCTTGCCGGAGAGGCCGATCGTCGAAGTGCCGCTGGACCATCCGATCTTCCACTCCTTCTACGACGTTGCCGAGATCGTGCAGGTCCCCAACGTCGGCCAGGGTCGGATGGGCGGGCCGACCTGGGAGCGCGACGGCTACTTTCCGAAGCTGCGCGGGGTGTTCGACGGCGACGGCAGACTGATGGTGGTGATCAACTGGAACAGCGATCTCGGCGACGCCTGGGAATGGGCCGAGGACCCGTACTATCCGCTTCACTTCTCGACCTACGCCTACCAGATGGGCGTCAACTTCATCGTCTACGCCATGAGTCACTGAGGTCTGCGTCGTGTCTGCGCTGGATCGCCTGTTCGAAGCCTTCTTCAAGTACCCCCTGTCGACCTTCGGCGCCGGCAGCTTCCGCTTCCTGCCCTCGTGGCCCTTCTGGATCGCAGTTGCGTCTCTGGTCCTCGTCGGCGGCCCAGCTCTCGTGGCCTATTGGCGCCAGGAAAGGCGTCGGCGCCCCATTGTCATCGCGCTGCGCACCGCAGCCCTGTTGCTGGTGCTCTTCTGTCTTGCCCGGCCGTCCCTGGTGCTGTCGATCGTCGTACCGCAGGAGAGCTTTGTCGGCGTCTTGCTCGATGATTCGGCCTCCATGGGTATCAACGACAGCGATTCGTCGCGAGCGACCCGAATGGGCAAGGTGCTCTCGCCCGAAGGTGCCGATCTGCTCGGCAAGCTCGGCGAGCGCTTCAAGGTCCGTCAATTCTCGTTTGCGCGTGAGCTACGGCGGGTTTCTGGACCCCAGGAGCTACTGTTCGCCGGCAATGCGTCCCACCTGGGAGCTGCGCTGGGCCGCGCCGCGGATGAGCTCGCCGCGGTTCCGCTGGCGGGACTGGTGGTGCTCACCGACGGCGCCGACAACTCGACAAGCTCGCTCGACGAAGCGATTCTCGATCTGAAGGCTAGCGGAGTTCCGGTCTACAGCGTCGGCTTCGGTCGCGAGCGCTACGAGCGCGACGTGCAGGTGTCACGGGTTGAAGCACCACTGCGGGTGTTGGAGGGGACGTCCCTGGTCGTCGAGGTGACGGTCGAGCAGGACGGCTTCGCCGGCGAGTCCGTCGATCTGGAAGTCATGGACGAAGGCCGCATCGTCTCGACCGAGACAGTCCGCTTTCCGAATACAGGCGAAGCGGTGGTGACCCGCGTGAGCTTCTTGGCCACCGAGCCGGGGGCGAGAGAGTTCCAGTTTCGCGTGTTGCCGAAAAACGGCGAGGCGGTGCTGGACAACAACCGCCGTATGGCCCTGATCCAGGTCGACGAGGCTCGCGAAAAGATTCTCTACTTCGAGGGCGAGCCGCGCTGGGAGCTCAAGTTCCTGCGTCGCGCGGTCAAGGCCGACGAGAACCTTCAGCTGGTGGTGCTGCAGCGCACGGCAGAGAACCGCTTCTTGCGTTTCGAACTCGACGACGCTGACGAGCTGGCTGGTGGATTCCCGGTGACACGCGAAGAGCTCTTCAAGTACCGCGGCCTGATCCTCGGCAGCGTCGAGGCATCGTTCTTCACACACGATCAGCTGCGCATGATCGCGGACTTTGCCAGCCAACGTGGCGGCGGATTCCTGATGCTCGGTGGCCCGCACTCGTTCAGTGAGGGGGACTGGGCCGGCACGCCCGTGGCTGACATGCTGCCGGTGGTTCTCGGACCCTCGGCCAACGACGAAGGTGAGCCGTTCCACACCTTCCTCGATATCGAGCTCACACCGTGGGGCAAGGCTCACCCCGCGTTGCGCCTGGCCGAGGGCGAGGAGGCCTCCCTGGAGCTATGGGCCCGACTTCCGACCGTCTCGACCTTCAACCCTGTCACGCGCTTGAAGCCCGGCGCCACCAGCCTCATCGGTGCTACGGGAGAGGGTATTCCGGGTGAGCAGGTCGTGCTCGCCTTCCAGCGCTACGGACGGGGTCGGTCGTTGGCATGGACGGTGCAGGACTCTTGGAAGTGGCAGATGCATGCCGACGTTCCGGTCGAAGACATGACGCACGAGACGTTCTGGCGACAGATGCTGCGATGGCTCGTCAGCTACGTTCCCTCCACGGTCGAGGCACGGACCGACGTCGATATCGTCGAGCCCGATGCGCCGGTCGAGATCGTCGCCGAGATTCATGACGACTCCTTCCTCGAGATCAACAATGCGCAGGTCGCCGCGGTCGTCACCTCGTCCAGCGGCGAGCAGGAGCAGGTGATCCTGGATTGGGTGGTGGAGAAGGACGGCGAGTATCGGGGCAGCTTTCGTGCCGGCGAGGAGGGGCTGTACCGCATCGACGTCGACGCCAGGGCCGGAGATCGGTTCATCGGCGAGACGCAGATCTTCGTCAAGGCGGCGGATCACCATGGCGAGGTGTTCGACGCAGAACTGCGCGCGGAGTCGCTCGAGCGGCTCTCGAGCGAGACGGGAGGTCGCTACTACCCGCCGGATCAAGCCTCCAGGTTGGTGGACGACATGGCACTGAACCAGGAGGGGTCGACGCTGCTCGAGCGCCGTGAGCTCTGGGACATGCCGCTCGTGCTGCTGTTTCTGACGCTGTTGCTTGTCGGGGAATGGGGTCTACGTCGCCGAGCGGGAATGGCGTGAGGCGCGCGGGAGGCGTGACGGGAGGGCTGCTGCTGGTGCTGGCCGCGTGGCTGCCGAGCAGCGCGACCGCCGATACTCACTTGCTCGTGATCAGCGGCCTCGGCGGTGAGGACGAGTACAGCGATCGATTCCACGACTGGTCGATGTCCTTGATCTCTAGCGCCGCGGCGGCCGGCCTCCCCGCGGCTGATATCCATTATCTGGCGGAAGACCCCGAGCGTGCGCCCGACGCCATCGACGGTACTTCGCGCCGCGACACGATCGTCGAGCATCTGCAGGGGCTTCGCGGTCGGCTCGGCTCCGAGGACGAGCTGTGGGTGACGCTCTTCGGTCACGGCTCGGGGCGCGGCGACCTTGCCAAGCTCAGCCTGCCCGGGCCCGACATGGACGCTGCCGACTTTGCCGAGGTGCTCGAAGGGTTCGAGGTCGCTCGATTGGTATTGGTCAACACGGCGAGCGCCAGCGGCGAGTTCGTTGAGGCCCTCTCGGGGCCCAATCGCCTGATCGTCACGGCGACCCGTTCGGCCAGCGAGCACCATGCTCCGGTTTTCGGCGGCTTTTTCGTAGCGGGTTTCGAGGGACTAGGCGCGGATACCGACAAGGACGAGCGGGTGTCGCTGCTCGAGGCCTTCAGCTATGCACGCCAGGAGGTGCAGCGGCGCTTCGACTCGGAGCAGCTACTGCTGACCGAGCACGCTCTTTTGGACGACAACGGCGACCAGGAGGGCTCTCTTGAGCCTGCGCTGGCGGAGGACGTCGATGGTCTGGCGGCGAGCCGAGCGTTTCTCGCCCCCCCTGTGGGGATCGACCCGAGCCAGTATGGCTCGCCCGAGGTGCGCGGGCTGGCGCGGCGCAAGGAGGGGCTCGAGGGGCGAGTCGCGGAGCTGCGCGCACAGCGCGAGGCAATGGACGAGGAGACCTACCTCGAGGAGTTGGAAGCACTGTTGCTCGAACTGGCGAGGGCGAGTGAGGCCCTGCGCTCGGCGAACGGCGAGGCCGCGGAGGAGGGCGCGTGAGCCGCGGCGAGATGCTGTGGGGAACTGCTGGCTTGGTCGCGTTGGTCGCAGTGGGGACGCCGTCCGCCGCACAGGAGAAAGGCTCCGCGTTGCTGCGGGAGGGGCGCTACGAGGAGGCCCTGGCTGCCTTCGACACCCAGCTCCGTGGACCGGGCTCCGCTGACGCTGCCCATGGGAAGGCCATGACGTTACGCACACTCGGCCGGTACGCGGAGGCGATCGCCTTCGTCGAGGAGCGGATCAAGGTCCAGCCGACCGGCCTGCGGACCGTCTTGGGGGAGTTGTACGCGGACACGGGGCGCTACGACGAGGCCCGACGGTGGCTCGAGGAGGCGCTATCGGCAGGGGATTTGGATCGACTTCGGGCGCGTCTGCGGCTCGGTGAGCTGGCCCTGGCGAGCGGCGAAGGCGAGCGCGCCCAAGAGCATTTCGATGGGCTCCTCGATGCCTACAACGCCGGTCACGCCCAAAGCGCCGACGACCTGATCGCAGTCGGCGACGCCTGCCGCAGGCTCGGAGCGGAGGATTCCGGGCTCTTTAGGGATGCCCTGCGGGCCTACGACGAAGCCACGGCTGCCGACCGCGGTTCGATCGCCAGCCGGGTGGCGCTCGCCGAGCTGTTCTTGGACAAGTACAACGGCACCGAGGCGCGTGGAGAGGTGCAGGCCGCGTTGGCGATCAATGCCTCTGATCCGGCGGCGCTTTTGGCGCTGGCTCGGGTCGAGAACTTCGAAGGCCGCTTCACAGCCATGGACCGGGCCCGCAAGAGCCTCGAGATCAATCCTGCCTTCGTGCCGGCGAGAGTCTTCGTCGCGCAGCTGCTGCTGGAGCTCGAGGACTTCGAAGGTGCAGTGGAAGAGGCGGAGATCGCGATCGAGACCCATCCACGATCTCTCGACGCCCTGAGCATCCTTGCCGCAGCACGCTATCTCCAGGGCGATGATGCCGGCTTCTCGGCGTTGGAGGCGCAAATCGCGGCGCTGAACCCACGCTACGCA
>JAYZDP010000221.1:0-6160 GCA_036337765.1 Acidobacteriota bacterium | reverse complement strand
CGATGAGCCTTGCGATCCGGACCGAGGGCGATCCGCTCAGTTACGGCGAGGCGGTGCGCCGAGCGGTCTGGGCGGTCGACCCCGATCAAGCGATCTCTCAGATCCAGACGCTGCGCCAGCTCCTCGAGTCGTCGCTGGCCGGCCCGCGCGTGATCGGTCAGGGGGTTGCGGTCGTCGGCGCCGCCGCGGTCGTGCTGTCGGCGATCGGCATGTTCGGCCTGATCTCCTACGACGTGGGACAGCGGCGCCGCGAGATCGGAATCCGCGTGGCGATGGGGGCGTCACCGAGGCAGGTGATCCGCGGTGTGACCTATCAAGGGCTGAGCATCTCGGGCCTGGGCCTCCTGATCGGGCTGCCCCTCGCCTGGGGAATGTTTGAGATGATCGGGGCTGCGTTCCAGGATCTGCTACCGATGCACGTCGGCACGCTCGCGGGCCTGGTCGGTCTACTGGTCGTGGTGAGCTGCTTCGCCAGCTACCTCCCGGCCCGCCGGGCAGCGCGCATTCAGCCCTCGCAAGTGCTGCAGCTCGACTGAGCCAGGCGCGACGGCTTACGCTACCCGTCCGGCACGAACTCGCGACTCCGAACCGGGGGTCCCGTGGCTGCTGTTCTGCGAACTTGCGCCTCGAAGGGCTCGGCGACGCGATTCCCCGCCAGGTCCTCGAGTCGGGCGTCGATGCGCAGCCTGTGCGATTGGTCCCGCCATGGCGCATCGGGAGTGAATCGCCACGTCCGTTCGTGCGCGCCGAGGACGACCGTGCCCGCCAGCGTCTCGCCGCTCGCGGCTTCGACCCATATCCAGCGCAGCGCCTGCGGGTGATCGAGCGACTCGGCGAAGTCGACCTCGAGCGGTTGTCTCGATTGCGCCGGCGGAGCGGTGATCTGCCATGCATCGGGGTCCGGCGAGGTCCGATCCGCCACGCCGACCCGGAAGTTGTGGCGGTGGTCCGCGAGCGCGGCGCCCCTAGCGGACCGCCACCCTCCTCCGACAACCAGGCGGTAGAAACTCCCGGCGACCAGGGGTGGCCCCTGCTCGGCGCGCGGCCTCAAGTCGCGCTTGATGCGCCCGGGGTCGAAAAGCAGGGTCAGACGGGTGCCCGAAGTGTCCCAGAGCTCTTCACGGATCTCGACGAAGGCGTCCTCGACGGTTTGGCCTGAGGCGTTCTCGATCCGCGCGTGCTGATAGGCCACGCCTGGGAGCATGGGTGTCGAGAAATGGACGTAGAAGCGCAGCAGGTTCTCGGGAACCTCGGCAGCGGAGGGGTAGACGCCGACGACTTCAGCCGCCGGCGTTGTTGCTGGCCTCGGCAGCCGAAAAGTCGCTCGGACATCGGCCGCGGAGCGGTTTCCGACGCCCAGCAGACCCGCCAGGCGGGCGGGTCGAAAGACCGCCAGGTAGCCCACGCTGGGGTCGAGGCGGAAGCGCGGTTCGAGGACGACGGTGCCGCTGTCCAGCCGGATCGATCCTTCGAGTGCGATCCCGTCGGCCGACTCGACTGCGACCTCGAGCACGCCCGCCCACTGAGCCGACGTCAGGGGGGACGTCTCGAGCAGGGAGAGCGTCTCCCGATCGATCTCCGAGACCCGAAACGTCGAGGGTGGGCCCGCCACGAGCTCGATTCGCGGCTCGGAGGCGGCACTGCCGCCGTCGCCCAGGGCACCGGCAGCGGCCACGAAAGTAAAAGCGAAGAGCCGGAGGCTCAGGGCAGCACGACGGTGCGCAGGTGCTTGCCGTTGTCGTCGCCGACCAGCAACAGGGCGTGGTCCTCACCGAGGCGGTCGAGATGCTCGACTCCCTCGAGGTGGGAGATCGTCTCGTAGGGCAGGCCGGCGGTGTCAGCGATGCGCGCCTCGATGGCGTCGACGTCCTCCAGATCGGCGAGCTCGATCTTCATGACGCCACGGGCCGAGTTGGCCATCAGCACGTAGTCCTGACCGCCCTTGGTATAGATCACCATGTCGAGCGGTCGGTTGCGGTTGCCGAGCTCGGCGACCGTCGTTCCCGCGACCTTGCCGCCCGCCTCTTTGAGATCGTCGAGTGAGAACCTCACCAGTGGGGTACAGGTGTACGCGGCGAGGACGTACGGGGCGGTTCCGACGTCGTAGGTTGCGAAAGTGCGGACGGGAGCGTAGGTCTCCCAGCGGCCGTGGGCGCCGTGGTAGATCTCGACCGAGGTCCCAGGCGAGACATCGCTGAACGGAAAGTCGATCGCCCGCAGCTTCGACGAGAACTCCTCGTTGGACAGCCCTGTCACTAGGAGCTTGTCGTCGATGAAGGCGAGGTCGGTGATCGCCTGAATGCGCAAGCTTCCGCCCCTGCGGTCCTTGGCGTCCGCGGCGGGGGCGTTGCCGATGTTGGCCCTGGCGTGGCGCATGCCCGACAGGTCGACGGCGGTGATCTCACCGTCGGTGCCGACCGTGAAGATCGCGTTCTCGGTGTCGGCGCCGGCACCCCTCGAGACCGTCAGCCAGGCCCGACGGCTGACGGGATTGACGGCGACGTCATGAATGACCACGCTATCGGGGGTGGTTCCCATCATCGACGCGATCCGACGATCGATGCCCTCGACGTCGATCTTGCCGGCGGCGTGCCCTGCCGCCTGCTCGCCGGTGTCGATGGCATAGATGGCTGCGGCGGCCGAGTCGGCGACGAACAGCACTCCGTTGGGACCGAAGGCCATCACGCCCGCGGTCCGGAAGTCCGGGGCCCCGGTGGTGGCGCTGGTCCCGAGATCGATGTCGACGGCTGAGGCGGCGGCGGCGACGAGTAGGCAGACAGCGAGAACGCAGGTGCGGCGGTCGATCATGTTCCCCTCCTAGCGGGCGGAAAGAGTGACGGCCGAGTGCTCGGCGAGCAAATCCCACCGTTTCCTTCGAGTGATTGCCGGCATCTTACTCCTCGCCACCCACGCTATGGGCGCAGGCTACGATAGGGTTTCCCGGCTCGTTTCCCGGAGGTGGTCATGAAGGTGTTTCGGCCGCTGCTCGTCACTGTCCTTTTCTTTATCTCGATGCCCCTGGCGGCGGCCGCCGCCGACCACCCCTTGGATGCGCTGAACGCGGCCGAGATCGCGTCTGCAGTCGAGGTGTTGCGGGCTGCCGAAAAGGCGGACGACGACACGCTCTTCGTGGCGATTACCTTGGACGAGCCTGACAAACAGCAAGTCCTGGCCTGGAAGCCGGGCGACCCGATGGCGCGCCGGGCTCGCGTCGTGATGAGGCGCGATCGATCAACGATCCAGGCGATCGTCGATCTCGGCGCCCCAAGCCTGGTATCGAGCGGTGAGGTGGCGGGGGTACAGCCGGCCATCGCCACCCCCGAGCTCTTTGCCGGAATGGCTGCTGCGATCGGCGATCCTCGCATGCAGGAGGGTCTGGCCAAGCGTGGTATTACCGACCTGGAGCAGCTCTTTTGCGCCCCGCGGACGGTGGGCAACTTCGGCCAGGCGGCGGAGATGACGCGGCGGCTGTCGAAGCTCGACTGCTTCGACATCCGCGGCATCCTGACCGATGTCTTCGCCAAGCCGATCGAGGGTCTGTTCGCGACCGTAGATCTCGATACCGGCGAGGTCATCGAGGTCACCGACCTCGGCGTCGTGCCCATCCCTCCGGGCGACTCGGAGCTCGACCCCGAGTCGATCGGTGCGCAGCGAGAGGTCGAGCCCGTCTTGTTCTCGAGCCCCCGGGGCTCGAACGTCGCCATCGATGGGTCGTGGGTGAGCTGGCAGAAGTGGTCGTTTCATCTGCGCTGGGACGTACGAGCGGGCCTGATCGTGTCGATGGTGGGCTACGAAGACGACGGTGAGCGGCGCTCAATCCTCTATCAGGGCTCGTTGGCCGAGATCTTCGTTCCGTACCAGGATCCGACCGAGGGCTGGTACTTCCGCAACTACATGGACGAGGGCGATTACGGCCTCGGCACCATGGGCGCGGCCCTTGAGCCAGGTGCCGACTGTCCCGAGAGCGCGGTCTTCGTCTCGCCGATCATGGCAAACGCCGAAGGCGGCTCCGCACAGTTGCCCAATCGAGTCTGTGTCTACGAGCGCACCGCGGGCGATCCGATCTGGCGCCACTACGACCTGGCGACCGAGGTGACCTCTTCGCGCCCGGGCCTCGAGCTCGTCGTGCGTAACATCGCATCGGTCGGCAACTACGACTACGCCTTCGACTGGGTATTCGATCAAGGCGGCAATCTCACCTTTCGGGGCGGGGCGACGGGTATCGACTCGGTCAAGGGAGTCCGTGCACTGAGCCTCGCCGACGAGACTGCACAGGAGGACACGGCGTGGGGACCGCTGGTGGCTCCCGGTCGGGCCGGAATCAACCACGACCACTTCTTCTCGGTGCGGCTCGACCTCGACGTCGACGGCACCGCCAACACCTTCGTTCGCGATCGAATGGTGGCCGAGCGACTACCTACGCACAGCCCCCGGCGCTCGGTGTGGCGGGTGCAGCAGGAGGTCGCGAAGACCGACACCGAGGCTCGCTTCCGCCTCGACTTTCAGCGTCCCTCGCTGTGGCGGGTGCTCAATCCCGACGAGACCAACGCCCTGGGCTACCCGACGAGCTACGCGATCAAGACCGCTGGCAACGCGCTGCCACTGGTCGACGAAGACGATCCGCCGCTCAGTCGGGCGCTGTTCGCGACGTATCACCTGTGGGTCACGCCCTACGCCGCGGAGGAACGTTACGCGGCCGGCGAGTTTCCCAACCAATCGACGCCAGGCCAAGGGCTACCGGCGTGGACGGCGAACGGTCGCGGGATCGAGGATCAGGACATCGTGCTGTGGTACACGCTCGGGTTTCACCACGTGCCGTCGGCCGAAGACTGGCCGGTGTACAACCTGGGCTGGCACAGCGTGACGCTGCGTCCGTACAACTTCTTCGACCACAACCCGGCACTTGATGTGCCGCCGGCGAAGACCGGCGGTGCGGCCCGATGACGCTCACCGACACGAGTCCAGCCGCGGAGCTCGGGCTCGCCGATGGAGATCTCCAGGATCTCCTGGCGAGGATGATCGCGGCCCGGATCTACTCGGACCGCTGCTTCGCGCTGCAGCGCCAGGGCCGGATGGGAACCATGGCGCCGATCGACGGATCGGAGGCGGCTGTGGTCGGTACGGCGGCGGCACTCGATCCGGAGACGGACTGGGTACTGCCTCAGTATCGGGAGTACCACGGTCTCCTGCGTTTCGGCGAGGAAACCCTGGCCGCCTTCGTGCGCTACCAGCGTGGCGATCCGAGCGGCGGCCGGCTTCCCGACGACGTGCGGGTGTGGCCGCCGCAGATCTCGCTTGCGGCCCAGGTGCCGCAGGCAGTCGGTCTGGCCTGGGGAATGAAGCTGCGGGGCGAGCCCGGGGTGGTGGTGGCCTTCTTCGGTGACGGCGCGACATCCGAGGGCGACTTCTACGAGGCCGGCAATCTGGCCGCGGTGGTCAAGGCCCCCGCGATTCTCGTGTGTAACAACAACCAGTGGGCGATCTCGACACCGGTCTCCAAGCAAACCGCCGCCGCCACCTTCGCCGACAAGGCGACCGCCTTCGGCATGCCTGGCGAGCTGGTGGACGGTTGTGACGTGCTCGCGGTCCGCGCTGCGGTCGAGCAGGCGCGGGAGCGTGCGCTCGACGGCGACGGTCCGACCCTGATCGAGGCGAAGACCTACCGTCTCGGGCCGCACACGACAGCGGACGATCCGACGCGCTACGTGCCCGCCGAAGAGCTCGAAGCGGCACGGCTGCGGGACCCGATCGACCTGTTTCGCAGCAGGCTCGCCGAAGCCGGGCTGTGGGACGACGATCAGGAGGAGGCGGCGTGCGCCGACGCGGTGGAGCGGATGGATCGACTGGTGGCCGCTGCCGAAGCACACGCCCCGTCGCCCGACGCGTTCTTCGATCATGTCTACGAAACGCCGACGCCGCGGATGGAGAAGCAGCGGCGCGAGCTTTTGGCTCATCTGAGGCGCGGCGAGGAATAGACGATGGCCGAGATGACGCTCATTCAGGCCATCAACGACGGTCTTCGCTACGAGATGGAGCGCGACGAGCGCGTGGTCGTCTTCGGTCAGGACGTGGGCGTCAACGGCGGCGTGTTCCGGGCGACCGACGGCCTGCTCGAGTGTTTCGGCGACCGCCGCGTGATCGACACGCCGTTGGCGGAGGC
>JAYZDP010000220.1:0-6899 GCA_036337765.1 Acidobacteriota bacterium | reverse complement strand
GCTTGAGAATCTCCGTCTCGTCGAGATCGCCGCTCGCCACGATGCCGACCCGCTCGAGACCGGCCTCGTCCAGGCGCTTACGTACGTGGCGACTCAACCCGATCAGGTCACCGGAGTCGAGGCGAACACCCACCAGATCGTACCCGATCCCGCGCAGCCAGTGGCCTACTTCGATAGCGAGCTCTACCCCGCCACGCGTGTCGAAGGTGTCGAGCAGCAGCACGGTATCGGCAGGCTGCACCTCCGCATAGGCACGGAACGCGGACAGCTCGTCGTCGAAGGCAAGCACCCAGCTGTGGGCATGAGTGCCGCGTACTGGAATGCCGTGCAAGCGGCCGGCCAACAGATTCGAAGTCGCCGCGCAGCCACCGATGAAGGCGGCTCGGGAAGCGCTCACACCTCCGTCGAACCCCTGGGCGCGACGGAGACCGAACTCCACCACGTCGTCCCCATCCGCCGCCAGACAGACCCGCGCCGCCTTGGTCGCGATCAGCGACTGGAAGTTCATCAGATTCAACAGCGCGGTCTCCAGCATCTGACCTTGGATTAGCGAGCCCCGCACCCGTAGCACCGGCTCGCCGGGAAAGACGACGGTTCCCTCCACCACCGCATCGACGTCGCAGTCGAGTACCAGATCGCCGAGGAACCCCAGAAAGTCAGCACCGAACAGCGCCTCGCCATCGCCGCGCCGCAGGTCGGCGAGGTAGTCGAGATCATCACCCGAGAACCGGAAGTCGGAGACGTAGGACTCCACCGCCGATTGACCGAGAGCTACTGTGAACCCACCGTCGCACGGGTTGGCGCGAAACGACAGGTGAAACACACCCTCGGCGTCACGCAGGCCCTGCCGCCAGTAGCCGTAGGCCATCGTCAGCTGGTACAGATCGCTGACCAGCGCCAGCGACGGACGGTACAGATCAGCCAGCGACGGCATGGCCGCGAGCTCCCCTGCGGTGCTGGTAGAGATCGCCGTCGACGAATCCCAAGCGCCGATAGTAGTCGCGCGTGCCGATGGAGGAAATGACCGCCACACCGCGGTATCCGCGCCGCGACGCCTGCGCCAGCGCTGTCTCGACCAACTCGCGGCCAAGGCCTCGGTGCTGTGCCGCACCCGCGCGACGCTCCCCGAGACCGACCATTGCACCGTACACATGCACTTCGCGGATCACCGCCCGGCCCCGCAGTTCAGCTAGAGGCGCCGCTGCCGTCGGCAGTGACAGGCGTAGGAAGCCGGCCAGCCGCGACTGGCCGTCGACGAACTGCAGAAAGTGCTCCTCCCCGACTCCCGTCTTATACGCAACCTCCTCCAGCCGTAGGCGGTCTCGGCGCACGGTCCCGCCGCGCACCTCACGGCTGCGGATGTCGGCCATTCGAAGGCCGCGGCGACGCGCGCTCGCCTCGGCGCGCTCGCGCAGATTGGTCGTGCGGTTGCCGTCGACGATCTCGGTAGACGGAATGTCCCGGATGACGCGTGTCAAACGGCACCACTCGGGCGTCGCCGCCATACAGTCCGCCAAGAGTGTCTCGAGGTCGTCTTCGGCATAGGGCAGCCATTCGCCGCGCTCGTAGTAGCTCATCAACTCGGCGGTCTCGAGAAGGCTGCAAGGGTAGATCTTGAGCTCGTCCGGACGCAACTCGGGATCGGCAAACATCCGCAGGTAGTCCTCACGGTCGCGCTCGAGGCTCGATCCGTAGAGGTTGGGCATCCAGTGCGCATGGATCTTGAAGCCCGCACCGCGAAGCAGTTTCATGGCCCGTCGAGTGCACGCGACATCATGGCCGCGGCGATTCAGACGCAGTACCTCGTCGTCCAGGCTCTGATAGCCGATCTGGACCTTGGTCGCCCCCATCCTACGGAGCGAGGTCACCTCTAGGATGTCCAGGTGATCTGGGCGGGTCTCCATCACCAGTCCTACGCAGCGGCAGCCAGCCCGCTCGTTGCGGCGCTGCTCGTCGGCGAGCTGCTCCCAGGTCCCAATCGCGGCCGGTCGCGCTGCAGGCACCTGATCGAGCACGTCCATGACGACCTTGTTGTAGCGTCGCTCGAGCCGGCCGCCCTCCACCACGTCCTCGATCTGCTCGAACGGATACAGCGACCTCGAGGCTTCCGAGAAGCCCGTGTTTGGCGCGCCGCCGGCGGGATCGAAGGCGTTCAGCGCCTGAAGACACCGGGTCACGAACCACAGACGATAGCCTTCGGGATAGCTCGACCACGTACCGCCGAGAATGATCAGTTCGACCTTCTCAACGGGATGGCCGATGTTGTGCAGCGACGTCAGCCGCGAGGCCGTCTGAAGATAGGGGTCGAAGCGGTGTTCCGCTGCTCGTTGTGCTCCCGGCTCGCTCGAGACGTAGCTCTTCGGCATGCGGACGTCAGATGGGCAGAAGATGCACTGCCCAGGGCATGGAAAGGGCTGCGACAGTACAGTGACCGGAGCCACGCCGCTGCGCGTCCGGATCGGTTTCATCCGTAAGCGCTCGAAGAGGCGCTGCTCGTCCGCAACCGGGCCCTCGAGGTTTCGTAGAAAACGGTATCCGCGGAGAATCTCACTCTTCGAGACGAACCCGCGGCCATCCTTCGGATAGCGGCGGAGAATGCCTTGGAACACCGCGTCGTCGAATGAGTCCGCCTGCGAACATGCGGCAACGATCGCGCTAAGCTCCTGCACGTAGTCCTCAGGCCTGAAGCTGTAGATACCCTCAGACATTGAGCTCGTCTTGGATGATCGATGCGTACGGGAGCTGAATGCTCTCAACCGGCGGTTCTACGATCGTCACGCTCAAGAGTTCAGTCTCTCGCGGACACGCCCCTGGCCCGGATGGGATCGTCTTCTACCTTCCATGGAGCGCGCACTCCGATCCACGGAGCGCCCTCTTATTGTAGATGTTGGCTCCGGCAACGGGCGTTTCGCGAGTTGGCTGCGCGAGGCGTCGGCGATCGCCTTTCGGGCCCTGTGCCTCGATGCTTGCCTGCCGCTGCTGCGGTGCGCTCCCGCCGCGGCGGGTCAGCGGGCCCTGGCGGACGTCGTCGACACGCGTGGTCGGCTCCCGCTGGCGGCGGCGTCCTGCGAGGCGATCGTACTGATGGGCGTCCTGCACCACGTACCGTCGACCGAGCTGCGGGCGCATCTCGTCAGGTCGGCGGCCAACGCCCTTCGCCCAGGCGGCATCCTTGCCGTGACCGTGTGGAGATTCGCCGACCGCGATCGGTTCCGAGCGCGCCTCGCTCCCTGGAGCCTCTGTCCCCGAGTCCCGTCGGAGCAGCTCGAGAAGGGCGACCACCTGCTCCGCTGGGGCGCAAGCGGCGGCGGAGACGCGCTGCGCTACTGCCACCACGCCCAGCCGAAGGAGTTCGAGAGGGTCGCCACCAACGCGAAGCTCGAGCCCGTCGAATCGTGGGTGGCAGACGGCCAGAGCGGCGACTTCAACACCTACCATCTGTGGCGCCGCGCCGGGGACCCGGTAGCGCCCTACGGGTCCTGAGCCGATGAACGACGAGCGGACAAGCATTCTCGGCACCTGGCGGCCTGACAGCAACCTGATGAAGTACTACACGCTCGAGTCGCTGCTGCTCGGCCCGTTCTTTCCCTTCCTCCTACTGCCTCGATTCCTGCGCGTCCGCACCCTGCGCTATGTCTTCGACGAGGAGGGGGTGCGCATGAGCTGGGGCGTACTGTTTCGGCGCGAGGCCAGCCTGACCTACGAGCGCATTCAGGACATCCACCTGACCAGCAACCTCGTGCAGCGACACCTCGGACTCGGCACGGTGCAGATACAGACGGCGTCGGGGACAGCCAACGCAGAGGTGACGATCGAAGGACTGAAGGAGTTCGAGCAGGTCCGCGACCACCTGTACTCCCGCATGCGCGGCGTGACATCCCCGCCGAAGGAAGTCCCCACGGCAAGGCACGGGACCGGCGAGATCGCTGCGCTTCTTCGCGAACTCACTGCCGAGATCGCCGCGCTGCGCCGCGACCTCGCCGAACGGGAGCCGTCCGGATGAAGCAGCGCGTACTGAAGCTGCTACGAGTCAGCGAGCGACCCCAGCTGCCCCCGGGCGACCGCGCCTCGATCGACTGCTTCCGCGCCTCTCGAGCTCACCTTCGGTACAGCGTCCTGATGTGGGTCCCCAAGCAGATTCTTGCTCTTGGCGCGCTGTTGGCCTCACTGGCCTTCTTCGGCGGCCTCGACCCACCGGTGGAGATGGCGGGCCTGGACCGCGTGTTCGAAGTGGTTGAGAGGATCGAGATCAAGCTCCTCAACATCCCGGTCGATTTGGAGTGGCTTCTCGTCACCGGCGAATCGATCGCGATCACTGCATTCCTCGTCCAGGGGGTCTTTACCGGCGCTCTACTGAAGATCAGGTGGGAGCTGCGTTGGTACATGGTCGGCGACGAGGTCCTGCGCATCCGGGAGGGACTTTGGCACCTCCGCGAGCAGACCATGACGATCGCCAACATCCAGAACATGATCATTCGCCAGGGTCCGGTCCAGCGCTTCTTCGGAATCTCGGATCTGATCGTACACACGGCGGGCGGCGGTGCGGGCGAGGACGCCAACGACGCCTCCGGCACCGCCGGCAAGGGTAACCTCCATACCGGCCATATCCGTGGCGTCACCAACGCCAGCGAGATACAGGAGCGCATCCAGAGCCGCCTTCGGCAACTGCGGGGCGCTGGACTCGGTAACGACGCGCGGGACAACCCTCGCCAGGCCGAGGCTTTTGCGATGGCTGATGCCGAAGCGGGCGCCGCCCTCTTGGCCGAGGTTCGCGGTCTGCGAGTCGACCTCGCAGACCGGTGATCGACGCCTACGATCGGCGCTAAGGAACGAGCACCGTGCAGCCAGTGGTCCGCCGCGCCTCGAGGTCGCGGTGGGCCTGTGCTGCCTCGCCGAGAGCGTAGCGCTGACCGATCTCGATCTTCACTGCGCCGGACGCGACTACGTCGAAGAGCGAGGCGCTCGACAGCTCGAGATCCTCTCGTCGCGACGTGTAGGCCCCCAGGCTCGGCCGGGTGAGGTGCAGCGACTTTGGCATCAAGCGCTGGACGTCGAAGGCAGGCGGTGGACCGGACGACTGGCCGTAGAGCACCATCAGGCCCCTGGGTGCGAGACAAGCGATGGAGTCGTCGAACGTGTCGACGCCGACCGCGTCGTAGACCACCGGAACACCGACACCCCCGGTGATCTCGTCGACGGCATCTCGGAAGCTCTGACTACGGTAGAGGATCGGGTGGTCGCAGCCATGGGCTCGGGCCACCTCGGCCTTCTCGGCGCTACCCACCGTGCCGATCACCGTCGCACCCAGATGGCTGGCCCACTGACAGGCAATCAGCCCCACACCGCCGGCGGCGGCATGGATAAGGACCGTATCGCCCGCCTGGACGGCGTAGGTACGGCGCACCAGGTATTCGGCCGTGGTGCCTTTGAGCATCATCGCCGCGGCGGTCTCGTCGCCGATCGCGTCGGGCAGCAGAAGGGTTCGGGCGGCGGGCACCACGCGCTCCTCACAGTAGGCACCGGGACCGACGACGTAGGCCACGCGGTCGCCGACGGCGAGACCGTTGACCCCCTCACCTGTCTCGGTCACGGTCCCCGCCGCCTCCATACCGAGCGTGATCGGCAGCGACTTCAGCGGGTAGAGGCCACTGCGGAAGTAGGTATCGATGAAGTTCAGCCCGACCGCACTGTGTCGCACCCGCACCTCACCTGCCCCGGGAGCCGAGACCTCGACCTCCTCCCATTGGAGGACCTGCGGCCCGCCGGTCTCGTGAATCCGAATCGCGTGCGTCACGGCCTAGTGGCGAAGCCTTACGCGAACACCGCCGTGCACCAGGAAGGGAGTACCGATCGCCGTCAGCCCGGTCTCCGTCCGTCCCGTCTGTATCTCCTCGTCGAAGATGTTCTCGAGGCGGAGAAACGCCGTCCAGCCATCGTTCAGCTTCTGGGTCACGGCCACATCGACGGTGGTAAAGCTGTCGAGCGGACGTGTATTGAGGTCGTCCTCGAACTGGTCATCGACGAATCGTGCCTGGATGCTGATGCCGAGATTCGAGTCGCTCGCGTAGCTGGCACGAACCACGACCTGGGTCTCGGGAACCTGGGCGATGCGATTACCCCGCAGCGCCGGCTGGTTGCTGGCCCCGGTAATCTCGGTGTCTGAGTACAGGTAGCTTGCGGACATGCGGAGCCGGTGCGACGGCCGGACGTCGATCTCCGCTTCGAGGCCAGAGACCTCGGTCTGGTCCAGATTCTGGCGCTGGCGGCAGGCACCGCCGCCGGGCGTGAACCCGCACGGGCCGATCCGACCAGGACCGAAACCGATCGTCACGTTGGCGATCGGATCATCGATCTCGTTCCAGAAGCCCGTCACCTTGCCCCGCACGGTCTTACCACCACGAAAGTCGACACCGACCTCGGTGCCGGTGAGGTTCTCCGGGACCAGAGCCTCGTTCGCAGCCGTGATGTCTGAGCGCACGCGGAACGGGCGGTAGAGCTCGTTGATCGACGGGGCTCGGAACGCCTCGTACACGGAGCCGCGGATGCCGATTCCGTTGCCGGCGTCGAACACCGCCGCCACCCGGGGACTGAACTCCGTCTCACTCCTGTCTTCAAACGTCAGGTCGAGGCGTGGGACCCCGGTCGTCCGCGAGGTCTCCGATCTGAAGCCCTGCTCCGACTCCCAGCGATCGCCGCGTGCACCGATCTGAAACTCCCAGCGTTGTCCCGAGAAGGTGTTCTGCACGAAGGCACCCGCGGTCTGCTGCTCACCTCCTGCTCGGCGCACGAAGAGAAAGTCGCCGTTTGAGAAGAAGAAGTTCTCGTTGGTGGAACCCTCGGTAGTACGCAGCTCACCACCGGCGGTCAGCTGGTTCGAAGAGCGATCCCCGACCGTGGCG
>JAYZDP010000219.1:0-8296 GCA_036337765.1 Acidobacteriota bacterium | reverse complement strand
CCTACGCTCTCCAGCGAGCAGTATCAGGCGGCAGTGTGTCGCGCAAAGGACTACATCCGTGCCGGTGACATCTTTCAGGTGGTGCCAGCGCGACGCTGGCGCACCACCAGCTGCCCCGATGCACTCGAGGTGTACCGCGCTCTACGCATGGTGAATCCGAGCCCGTACATGGTCCTTTTGGAGTCGCCCGAGGTGTCGCTGGTGTCCGGGTCGCCCGAGATGGTGGTGCGCAAGACCGGCGACGTGATCGAGAGCCGGCCGCTCGCCGGTACCCGGCCGCGTGGGGCGACGCCCGAGGAGGATCAGGCGATGGCCGATGAGCTCCTCGCCGATCCGAAAGAGCGGGCGGAGCACGTGATGCTGGTCGACCTGCATCGCAACGATCTCGGCCGGGTGGCGCAGACCGCGAGCGTGCACGTGCCCGATTTCATGGTGACCGAGTACTACTCGCACGTCATCCACATTGTCTCCTCGGTCCAGGCGCGCATCCGGCCCGAATGCTCGCCCCTGGAGGCGCTGCTGGCCTCGTTCCCGGCCGGCACCCTCTCCGGTGCCCCGAAGATCCGGGCGATGGAGATCATCGACGAGCTCGAGCCCGAGGCCCGCGGCCCCTACGGCGGGGCCATCGGCTACTTCTCCTTCGGCGGTGACATGGACACCTGCATCGCCATCCGCACCATCGTCATCAACGAGGGCGAGGCCTCGGTGACGGCCGGGGCCGGCATCGTCGCCGACTCCGATCCGCAGACCGAGGTCATCGAGACCGAGAACAAGGCGGCGGCGCTGCTGCAGGCCGTGGGCCTCGCCGAGAGCCTGGAGGCGAAGCGGTGATCCTGGTCGTCGACAACTACGATTCGTTCACCTACAACCTGGTGCAGCTTCTGTCGGGGCTGGGTCACCAGGTCGAGGTTCGCAGAAACGACGTCGCCACGCCGGATGAGCTACTGGCCCTGGGTGCCGACGCGATCGTTCTTTCCCCGGGTCCCGGCCGGCCCGAGAACGCCGGCGTGTGTGTCGATCTGGTCCGCGCCCGCTCGTGGACACCGATTCTCGGCGTGTGTCTCGGCCACCAGGCCCTCGGCTATGCCTTCGGTGCTGAGATCGAGCTTGCCCCGCGCCTGATGCACGGCAAGATCTCCGAGGTGCGTCACGATGGCGGGGGGATGTTCGACGGTCTTCCCGATCCCTTTCCGGCGACGCGCTATCACAGCCTCCGGGTGCGTGCCTCCGACCTGCCGGATTGTCTAGAGGTGCGGGCGCGCTCCGAGGGGGAGTCGATCATGGCGATGCGCCATCGCGATCTGCCGTACTGGGGGCTGCAGTTTCACCCCGAGTCGATCCTTACCGACGCCGGACCCCGTCTCGTCGAGCAGTTCCTGCAACAGAACGGGTCTGGAGACTAAGAATGCAAGAAAGGGCAGCGCTGGAGCGCATCTTCGACGGCAAAGACCTCACACGTGAGGAGACCGAGGGTCTCTTCGGACGGCTCATGGACGGCAAGATCTCCGACGTACACAAGGCGGCTTTGTTGGCGGCCTTCGCCGCCAAGGGCGAGACCCGTGACGAGATCGCAGGCGCGGCGACTGCGATGCGCTCCCGCTCGGTGCACATTCCACATTCGGTCGACGGCATCGTCGATACCTGCGGTACGGGCGGCGACGGCTCCTCGACCTTCAACGTCTCGACGGCGGCGGCACTGATCGCGGCTGTCGCCGGGGTGAAGATCGCCAAACACGGCAATCGCTCGGTGTCGTCGCAGTGTGGCTCGGCGGATGTGCTCGAGGCGCTCGGCGTCGACGTCCAGACCGATCCGGCGGCGGCCGGGCGCTGCCTGGAAGAGATCGGTATCGCCTTTCTCTTCGCTCCTGTTCTACACCCGGCGATGAAGGAGGTCATGCCGATCCGCAAGGCGCTGGCCGTTCGCACGCTGTTCAACCTGCTCGGTCCGCTGACGAACCCAGCTGGAGCGCGCCGGCAGGTGCTCGGCGTGCCGTCGCCGAAATGGGTCAGGCGCCACGGCGAGGTCCTCGCCGAGCTCGGCTGTGACCACGCCCTGGTGGTGCATGGCGAGGGCCTGGACGAGATCACGACTACCGGCGAGACCCGGATCGCTGAGGTGCGCGGTGACGAGGTCGAGACCTATCGGGTCAAGCCGTCCGACTTCGGTCTCCCGCGAGCGACCTTGGAGGATCTAGCCGGAGGCGATGCCGAGGCGAATGCGGCGCGCATGCGTGCGGTACTCGAGGGCGAGCCGGGTCCGCTCGCCGACATCTCGGCGCTCAATGCCGGGGCGGCGATCTATGTGTCGGGGGCGGTCGAATCCCTCGCCGACGGGGTGGAGAAGGCGCAGCAGGTGCTCCTGACGGGGACGGGAGCGTCAAAGCTCGATGAGCTCGTCGGCCGCTCGGGGGAGGCTGCGTGACCTCTACCGCGGCCCCCGACATCCTGCTCGAGATCTGTGCCCGCCGCCGTGAGCGCCTCGGCGTCTCCGCCGGAGCGTTCGAGGTTGCGGGAGGTGCCGCTGGGGACGTAGATGCCGCGGGCTCGCAGGGCGCCAACGCGTTGTGTCGCAGCCTCGATGCGAAGCGCGGCGAGGCGGTGATCGCCGAAGTGAAGCTGGGCTCCCCCAAGCTCGGCTCGCTGGTCGGGACCTTCGATCCGGAAGAGCAGGCCCGCGCCTATGCCGCCGCAGGCGCGGCCGCCCTGTCCGTGGTCGTCGAGCCCGACTTTTTCTGGGGGAGCTACGACATCCTGGCGCGGTGCCGGGAGGCGTCGGGCCTGCCCGCCATCGCCAAGGACTTCGTGGTCAGCCTGCGTCAGCTGGAACTGGCGAGTGAGGCCGGGGCCTCGGCCGTGCTTCTTATCGCGGCGCTCTACGATGCGGAGACGCTCGCGACCTACGCTCGGTTGGCTCGCGAACACGGTCTGGTCCCGCTCGTTGAGACTCACGGTATGGACGACATGCGCAAGCTCGGCGAGTCGTCATGGGAGCTGGTGGGGGTGAACAATCGCGACTTGCGCACTTTCACAGTCGATCTGGATCACTCGATCACGATGCTGCCCGAGCTTCCGGCGTCAGCGCTCAAGGTGGCCGAGAGCGGAATCCACGGTCGCGATGACATCGTCAAGCTGCAGCAGGCCGGGTTCGACGCGTTCTTGATCGGGGAGGCACTGGTCAAGTCGGGCGATCCGGCCACCAAGCTGGCCGGGCTTCTCGGGAGAAGCGGGTGAGGCCTCGTGTCAAGATCTGCGGCGTCACGTGCGACGAAGACGTCGACGCGGTTCTCGCGGTAGGCGCCGACTACGTCGGACTGAATTTCTATCGACCGAGCCCACGCTACGTCGACGTCGAGACCGCGGCCCGGCTGCGGCGCCGGATCGGAGACCGAGCCGGAGTCGTCGGGGTCGTCGTCGATGCCCCCGTCGACGAGCTGCGATCGCTCACCGAGCTCGTCGGGCCTGATCTGCTCCAGTTTCACGGTACCGAGAGCCCGGAGGATCTCGCTCCGTTCGCCGAGCGCGCGATCAAGGTGTTTCGCGTATCCGATCGGTTCTCGGAGGCGGAGCTCACTCCCTACGACGGGGTGTGGGGGTTCCTCTTCGACAGCGGTCGGGGGCGGGGCCTCGGCGGCACCGGTGTGCCGTGGAGCTACGAAGCCGTCGCGGGGCTAGGGACCGACAAGGGCTTCTTCGTCGCCGGCGGCGTCGGCCCCGACAACGTAGCCGAAGTGTGTGCACGCAGCGCCCCTTGGGGCATCGATCTGTGCTCGTCGGTCGAATCTGAGCCCGGCCGCAAGGATCCCGCTCTGCTGGAACGTCTCATCGAGGAGCTAAACGATGTCGAAGACGCAACCACTGCCTGACGCTCGCGGGCGATTCGGCCCCTACGGGGGACGCTACGTTCCCGAGCTGCTGATGTCGCCGCTCGATGAGCTGACACGTGCCTACGATGCGGCGCGCAAGGACAAGGCCTTCCAGAAACGTCTCGACGATCTGCTCCAGCACTACGTGGGAAGGCCGACGGCGCTCTACTGCGCCGAGCGCCTGTCGAACCAGCTCGGAGGAGCACGAATCTGGCTCAAGCGCGAGGATCTGTTGCACACCGGCGCACACAAGATCAACAACACTCTCGGCCAGGCGCTGCTGGCCGAGAAGATGGGCAAGAGCCGCGTCATCGCCGAGACCGGGGCGGGGCAGCACGGCGTGGCGACGGCCGCTGCTGCGGCTCTTCTCGGCCTCGACTGCACCGTATACATGGGAGAGGAGGACATCCGCCGCCAGCGCCTCAACGTGGATCGCATGGAACTCCTGGGGTCCGAGGTGGTGCCTGTCGATGCCGGCAGCCGCACTCTGAAAGACGCCATCAACGAGGCGATGCGCGACTGGGTGGCGACGGTAGGCCACACCCACTACATCCTCGGTTCGGTGCTCGGTCCGGAGCCGTACCCGCGCATGGTGCGCGACTTTCACCGCGTCATCGGCGTCGAGGCGCGCCAGCAGCTCAAGCGTCAGGCCGGCCGCCCGGACCCCGATCTCGCGATCGCCTGTGTCGGCGGCGGCTCCAACGCCATCGGGTTGTTCGGTGCCTTTCTCGACCGCAAGTCGGTCCGTCTGATCGGAGTCGAGGCCGGGGGCTCCTCGAGCGAGCTCGGCCACCACGCGGCGCGCTTCGCCGGCGGCAGCCTCGGGGTCCTGCACGGCACCCGGACTCTGGTGTTGCAGGACGATGAAGGGCAGATCGCTGGAACATACTCAGTCTCGGCGGGCCTCGACTATCCGGCTGTCGGTCCAGAGCACGTCTGGCTGCACGATGCCGGTCGCGTCGAGTACACGTCGATCTCCGACGCCGAGGCGATCGAGGCGTTTCACACTCTGAGCAAGGCGGAGGGCATTCTGCCTGCGCTCGAGAGCTCCCACGCCGTGGCCGAGGCGATCAAGCATGCTCCGAAGCTGGGGAAGGACCGGATCATCCTGGTGAATCTCTCGGGCCGTGGCGACAAGGATGTCGAGTCAGTGATGGAGTACGACTCGGCCTCTCGCGAGCCCGATCTCGGCGACAACGTGATGGTCCATCCGTCGTCGACCGTGGCGCCGGGAGACGAGGCGTGAGCGCACTGCGCGCTCGGCGCCACAAGGGTGCGATCGCAGAGGCTTTCGCGCGCTGCGAGGCCGAGGGGAGGGCGGCCTTCGTGCCCTACCTCTGTGCGGGCGATCCAGATCTGGAGCGCACACCAGCACTGCTCGAGGCGCTGGTCTCGGCCGGCGCCGACGTGATCGAGCTCGGCGTGCCCTTCTCGGATCCGATCGCCGACGGTCCGACGGTGCAGAAGGCGGCGAGCCGCGCGCTCGAGGCGGGCACTACGGTGTCTGGCATTCTGGGCCTGGTCGCGGAGAATCGCCAGCGGCTGGGCGTGCCGATCGTGCTCTTCACCTACTTCAACCCGATCCATCGTCGCGGAGTGCGGACGTTTGCCGAACAGGCCGCCGCTTCGGGGGTCGACGGGGTTCTGTGCGTCGACCTGCCGCCGGAGGAGGCCGAGGACGAGACCGTGCCGGCCTTTCTGGCCAACGGCCTCGACCCGATCTTCCTGGTGGCGCCAACCAGCACCGATCTGCGCATCAAGAGCGTGGCGCGGGTCTCGAAGGGATTCGTCTACTACGTGTCGCGCACTGGTGTGACTGGCGAGCGCGATTCGCTGCCGGCCGAGCTCGTGAGCGACCTCGCCCGCCTGCGCAAGAAGGTGAAGCTGCCGGTCGCCGTCGGCTTCGGCATCTCGACACCGGTGCAGGTGGCGGAAGTGGCGGCGGTCGCACAAGGAGTGGTGGTCGGCTCCGCCCTGGTGCGCGTGATCGAGGACAACCTCGACGAGCCCGACCTGGCCGCCCGCATGCAGGCGCGTGCCGGGGAGCTCGCAGGCGCGTTGATCCGAGGTGGCAAGTGAGCGATTCGTCGCCAAAGCCGCCGGCCGACGAGCATCGCGCCGCGGCTGAGGAGGCGATCGAGCGCATCCGCGAGAACATCGACCAGGTCGATACGGTGCTCGTCAAGCTCTTGAATCAGCGTGCACAATGGGCGCTCGAGATCGGTGATGCGAAAAAGGATGTCGGTATCGCGATCTACCAGCCGGGCCGCGAGAAGAAAGTCCTTGGCGCCGTGCAGGACAAGAACCAGGGTCCAATGGGCCACGACGCGCTGCAGAGGCTGTGGGAGCGCATCATGGACGAGTCGCGGCGCCTCGAGCGGGTCGGCGACGGCGCAGACGAGGGAGGCGAGCAGGAATGATCATCGTGATGAAGCCTGGTGCCGAGGACACAGAGGTCGAGCGCGTGATCGCCCGCCTGGTGTCTGCGGGATGTGACGTTCACCGCTCCACCGGTGCGGAGCGGACCATCGTCGGCACCATTGGGGTCACTGCGGAAATGGATCTTTCCGACTACGAGGTCCTTCCCGGCGTCGAGAACGTGCTGCGGGTCTCGACGCCCTACAAGCTCGTAGGCCGCCCCTTTCACCCGCAGGGGACCCAGATCGATCTCGGCGAGGTGGTCATCGGCGGTGAGAGCGTCGTGGTCGCGGCTGGACCCGGCCAGGTCGAGTCGGAGGACCAGATCCACGCCACGGCACGAGAGGTCGCGAAGGCGGGCGCGACGGTCCTGCGTGCCTCCGCCTTCACCCCTCGCTCGCGCCCCTATGCCTTCCAGGGCTTGGGAGAGCAGGGACTGCAGTGGCTGCGCAACGCCGCCGAGGAGGTGGGTCTTCTGACCTGCAGCGAGGTGATGGCGCCCGCCCACATCGACGTCGTCGCGGGCTACGTGGACGTCCTGTTGGTCGGAGGCAGGCACATGCAGAACCACGCGCTGCTGAGGGAGCTCGGCGGCGTCGGCAAGCCCGTTATCCTCAAACGCGGCATCGGCGCCACCATCGACGACTGGCTGCTGGCTGCCGAGTACGTTGCGTTAGCCGGCAATGACCGTATCGTCCTGTGTGAGCGCGGCATCCGCACCTTCGAGACTGCCACTCGCACCACGCTGGACCTCGCCTCGATTCCGATCGTCAAAGAGCGCAGCCATCTGCCGGTCATCTGCGATCCGAGCTACGGCACCGGCCTTCGCGACAAGGTCCCGCCGATGGCGCGCGCCGCCGTCGCCGCTGGAGCCGATGGCCTGCTGATCGAGGTCCACCACGACGCCGACGAGGCCCGCTCCGACGCCGCACAGACCCTCTACCCGGCCGTCTTCCAGCGCCTGATGGATCAGCTGCGCATCATCGTACCGGCGCTGGGCCGGAGCGTTTGACGCTATTCCAGGCCACTACTCGAGGTCGAAGATGCGATCGAAGCCGGCCATCTCGAATATCTCGCGGATGGGCGGGCTCAGATTGACGATCTTCAAGCCGTTGCCGCCCTCCATCAAGCGCTTTTGGGCACGTAGCAGGACGCCGAGCCCGGCGCTCGATATGTAGCTCAGCTCAGAGAAGTCGATCACTGTCGGCCCACTGGCAGCGTCCAGAACTTCCCGTGCCTTCTCCTCCTGCGCAGCGTCGAGTCGGCCCGAGAGTCGAATCGTTCCGTCGTCAGCTGTCGAGATGTTGAACGTAGCGCCTCTCATGTCCACAGTTTTTTGGTCGCGATGATACGCATTACACGGGCGTCGTACTGATAGCTAAGACCGTCGACCATGGACTTGACGAGGTGTATGCCGAGTCCGCCCGGGGTACGATCTTCGATCGGCTTGTCGATGTCGCGCGCGAGCTCGTCCTTTTCCCCGACACTTTCGTCGCTGGCGAATCTGGCGATCATGGTGAACACTCGGACGAGCTCGTCGACCTGTCTCGCGAATGCTTGTCGCAGGAGCGGCTCCGACGGCTGCTGGAACCTGGCGACCAGGATCGAGAAGTCGTCCTCGAAGACCTCGGCCCCGATCATGTGACGGCTCTACGGCGGACTCCATGGACAGCGATCGTGGTCGCCGAGATGGCGAGGGCAGCCGCTCCGACGACACATAGACCTGCGAAGCCGATCTTCGAGAACAGCAGGCTCGACAACAGGCTGGCCGCGGCGGCGGACACCCAGACCAGCGAGTCGGTACGACCCTGCAGGAGGCTGCGGTCCGCGGCGGCGATACCTCGTGTCAGATTGGCACTTCCCGCCACGTAGCCGAAGCTCCAGCCGAGGCCGAGGATAAAAAGCACTCCTGAGACGAGCCACGGACTCGACCCTGGCACCACCATGCCGCCCAGCGCCGCGAGCAGCAGGATCCCCTGCCCGGTAAAGATCATCGGCATTTCGCCGAGCCGATC
>JAYZDP010000218.1:0-4149 GCA_036337765.1 Acidobacteriota bacterium | reverse complement strand
TCACTAGAGAACACTACGCGTGACGCTTCGCGCTATTCGTCGACCCCGACGATTGCCGGAATGTCGTCGGGGACGTCGATCAGCCACTCGGGACTCACGATCTCGAGCTCCGAGCGGCTACGAAAACCCCAAGTCACCCCGATGACCCCTACCCCAGCCGCCTTGCCGGTTGCCACGTCGACCTCGGAGTCGCCAACCAGGACCGCCTCGGAGCGCTCGATCCGCATGCGTCGGAGCAGGGCCATGATCGAGCTCGGATCCGGCTTACGGGGCTCCCCAAGCCGCAATCCGACCACGTGCGAGAATCTACCAGGGAAGAAGTGCTCGACTACTTGACGAGCGGCCTCATCGGGCTTGTTGGTCAGCACTGCCAACTCGACTCCGGCCTCGGCTAGCACCGTGAGTACGTCCGAGACGCCACGGTAAGGATGGCTGTTTCGGCCCGCGCTCTCCGAATAGGCCGCGCGAACACGCTCGAGCAGCTCGCCGCGAAGCCCGGCCTTGGCCGCCGGCACCGCGCGCTCCACCAGCTTGTCGGTTCCATACCCGACCCATCCCTGCACCGTATCGCGGCTGTGGCTCTCGAGGCCCAGCGACTCCAAGGCCTCGTTGAGACCGTCTGCGATCTCGTCGAGCGTGTCGACCAGGGTGCCGTCGAGGTCGAACAGGGCACCGCGGAACATCGCCTGCAAGTTATCGAAGGCGGCCACAGGCGACAAGCCGGGCCGGCCTGGCACCGAACGTGAGACAGTATCGGCCGCCGTGACGAACCGCCACATCAGCTACCGCTCCGAGGTCCCTCCGGCATGGATCGATCGCAATGGCCATCTCAACGTCGGCTACTTCATGGTCGCGTTCGACGAGGCGACAACGCGCTTCTTCGAGCTCTGCGGCCTCGACGACGCCCACCGTCGGCAGTACGCGGTCGCCACTTTCACCATCGAGTCCCACGCCACATACGAGCGCGAGCTGCTGGAGGGCGACCCCTTCGTGGTCACTACGCAGCTACTCGAATGGAACGACCGCAAGGTCCACTACTACCACGAGATGAACCACGAGAGTGAAGGCTATCTAGCAGCAACCAATGAGCTTATCTCACTCCAGGTCGACACCGCCGAGCGACGGTCGGTCCGCTTCGCGGACCCGATCCTGCGAAACTTCGACCGTTTGCGTCCAGACGGCGAACACCGACCGTCGCGTATCGGGCGAGTGATGGGCGTCGACGCCCGAAGGCCCGGCTGAGGCGCCGATGGAGAGCCTGGACCGCCCAGCCGCCCGCAGGCTCGCTCTCGCCCGCGCCGGGCTTTTGAATCCGTCGTGGACCGGCCTTGGGCGCCGCGCCGCGGGCGCCGGTATCCGGGCCCGCAGCGCCTGCCTCGAGCTCGTCGACCGTTTCGGCTACCTACAGCTGGACACGGTTTCGATCGCCGGCGCGCGCAGCCACTCCCTTGTACTACTCTCCCGCCTACAGGGCTTGGACCCCGTCATGGGCGAGTGCCTCCTTCAACCCGGCGAGCCGCTCTTCGAGTATTGGGGACACGCCGCCTCCTGGATACCGCTCGAGCTCTATCCTCACTTCGAGTTTCGGCGGCGGGCCTATCGCGGCAACCACTGGACCGGCGCGCTCCTGGCCCGTGAACCGAAGATGGTGAGAGAGCTCCTCGGCCGAATCCGCGCCGAGGGCCCGCTACGCTCGGTCGATCTGGAGGGTAAGAGCGGCGGAGGTGGCTGGTGGGACTTCAAGGCGACCAAGCGTGTAGCCAACGCACTGTGGTCGGTCGGTGATTTGGCGATTCGGGAGCGTAGCCGCTTCCAACGCACCTACGACCTACCCGATCGAGTGCTGCCGGCGAACGTCATCGGAACCGCTGCGACCTTGGACGAGAGCCTGCGCAAGCTGCTGCGGCGCGCGCTGGACGGCCACGGCTGGGCAACCACCTCGACTCTGGCCAGAACCTGGAACCTGCGTAACCTCCGCCGGGAGATCGCCACGGCGCTGGCGGAGATGCAGGAGGCCGACGAAGTTCTGCCGTGCCGGCTCGATACCGGCAAGGGTTCCGTAAGCGGCTGGATCCGTGGCGACGACCTCGAGCTCTCCCAGCGGCTGCGCCGCGTGCGCCCGCCCGACCCTCGCGGCGTGCTGCTATCGCCATTCGATCCGGTGCTCTGGGACAGGGATCGCGTCGACCTGTTGTTCGGTTTCCATCAGATCCTCGAGATCTTCAAGCCCGAGCCGGCGCGCCGCTACGGCTACTTCTGTCTTCCGGTCCTGGCCGGCGAGCACCTGGTAGCAAGAGTGGACCTGAAGGCCCACCGCAGGCAGAGTCGGCTGGAGATTATTGCAGCCCACTTCGAGCCCGACAGGCCGAACGCGAAAACGGCAACACGCGACGCCCTTGAGAGATACAGTCACGCCCTCGAAATGGAGTTAGACCATGCCCGCCACCATCTCAGTCGCTGACGCAGCGGCCCGCTTCGAGGCCTTCCAGCGACTCGGCCTCAACCTGGACATGACCCGCGGCAAACCGTGCGCGGAGCAGCTCGACCTCTCCGGCGAGCTGCTGAGCGCCCCCGGCGCGGCCGGTCGCGCGAACGACGGCTCCGACACCCGCAACTACGGCGGACTCGAGGGTCTGTCGGAGGCGCGCCGCTTGCTGGCAGATCTGCTGTCGGTCGACGCGGCAGCGGTGGTAGTGGGCGACAACGCCAGCCTCAGCCTGATGTACGACACCTTCTCCGAGGCCATGCACCGCGGGGTCCCTGGAGGCGAAGGACCCTGGCCACGCGCAACGCGGGTGCTGTGTCCGGTACCGGGCTACGACCGCCACTTCGGGCTCGCCGCCCATCTCGGCTGCGAGCTGGTGTCGGTCGAGATGACCACAGAGGGTCCGGACCTCGACCAGGTGAGGGCCCTGGTGGCGGACGATCCGGCGGTCAAGGCGATCTTCTGCGTACCCAGGTACTCCAACCCCACCGGCGTGACCTACTCCGACGAAATCGTGGAGGGCCTGGCGAACATGCCGACGGCGGCAACCGACTTTCGGATCGTCTGGGACAACGCCTACGCGGTCCATCACCTCTACGACGACGAGGTGCCGCTTGCCGACATACTCGCCGCCTGCCGCGCCGCCGGCGTGGCAGACCGGGTGCTGGCTTTCGGCTCGACCTCCAAGGTGACCCTGCCCGGCTCCGGCATCTGCGCTCTGGCCGCGAGCCCCGCCAACCGCGAGTGGTTTCTTGCCAACCGCGCGATGCGCACGATCGGTCCGGACAAGATCAACCAGCTGCGCCACGCGCAATTGTTGCCCGACGCCGGTGCGGTACGCGCACACATGCGGCGCCACGCTGAGATCATCCGTCCGAAGTTCGAAGCCGTCGATGCCATTCTCGACGCCGAGCTCGGCGGTCTCGGCATCGCAACCTGGAGCCGACCGCGCGGGGGCTACTTCATCGACCTCGACACCCGCGACGGCTGCGCCCGTGATGTCGTGGCGCTTGCAGGCCGCTGCGGCGTCAAGCTCACCCCGGCAGGGGCGACCTTTCCGTACGGTCAGGATCCTCGGGACCGCAACATCCGCGTCGCGCCAACGTTTCCGCCGATGGACGAGCTGCGTCAGGCCGCCGAGATCCTGGCCCTTGCCATCGTGCTCATCGCGGCCGAGCGGGACCTGCTTGAATCTCTCTGAGGACCTTCTGGTGCTGCGTGTCCCGGCTAGTTGACCCAAGGATCGTCTGAGCCGTCCTTCTTCTTCTTCTCGTCGTCGTCCTTGACCAGCCTCATGCCGCGGCGGTGTCGCATGCGGGCCAGCTTCAGCTGGATTCTGCGCTGCTCGAAGCGCAGCCAGAGCTCACGCAGGCCGCGACGGAGGTTGCCGGCCGTCAACAGGTTGTAGGTCACCGCGACCGCGGCGCAGATACCGACAAAGCCCGCCAGGTCCCGCGTGCCGAGAAAGCCCATGAACGCGAACAGCACCTCGATCCACAGGAACCATCTGGCCTGGATCGGCAGCACGAAGAAGAGGTAGATCGTGGCCCGCCCGAAAAGGGTGGCGAAGGCGGCAATGACAATCACCAGCACCATGCGCTGGCCCTGCATCAGGGTGAAAGGCACCGGCCCGGTGAAGCCGGGGGCCATCGAGGCCACGAACT
>JAYZDP010000217.1:0-8388 GCA_036337765.1 Acidobacteriota bacterium | reverse complement strand
GATCAGCGCTAGCGCCTCCTCGATCCGCCGCGTCGAGCGGCTGAGCTCTTTGCCAACCGGAAGATTGATGTCGATCGACGGACTGTCGAGGTCGAATCTGGGCGCCGACACGGTCCTTTCGCGGTCGGGCTCGCGCTTGCCGATGACCGCGGCGTCTACCGCACGCTGGAGTAGTTTCGGGTCGCAGGTGAAGTCCTGGAAGAGCTTCAGCCGGGCGTCGTAGCCCATCACCGCGACTTGGTCGTTGGGCAGCAGCGCACTCTCGATCCACTTCTTGGTCCATCGGCCAGCGTCGAGCTGAGGGCCGGTCAGGAAGGGTGCTCCCCGCTTCTGGTCGTGAAACACGAGTATGAAGTAGCGGTCCGAGCGAGCCTCGCCTTCCACGCCCGAGCCGCCTAGCTGTTCGGCGCCGCCGTAAAAGACCACGTCGGTCGGGCGCAAGACCTCGTCGCGCTCCTCGATGACGAAATCCTCGGGCTCGAGGCCGGTGACCACCTCGCCACTCTTGTCGGTTACAAGCACGTCGAGGAGCACTTCGGTGACCTCGATACGCTCGCTGAACAGGTCGCGATCTCGTGTGGCGGGCAGCCTTGCCCTCTCCTGTGTGGCTGCAGACGTGCTGAGCGTGGCTGCCAGTCCGACCGTAATCAGTCCGACACCGAGGTGGCGGCGCGAGCACAGTGCTGGGCGCAGACGCTCGGATGGGGCACCGAGCTCTGAGACGGCGGCGGTCCTCCGGAGCGTCATGAGTTGTGTACGTGAGAGTCTCACGCTCTGCGCTCGACGATGCTAGCAGTCCCGATCACGGGACAAGACGGCGACGAACCGGAGAATTCCGTTGCGACACGGTCCACAAGCGTCGACGGGTTCTGACGCCGATTCTGAAGACCCGTGCCGGCCGTAGAATTCCTCGCAACCCCATGAGTCCCGCACCCGGTACCCGGGTCGGCCCCATGAGATAGTGTCCCTTCTCGGGAAGGGTGACATGGGCGAGGTGTAGCGGGCTCGAGACACTCGGCTCGATCGGGAGGTTCCGGTCAAGATGGTGAGCGAACATCCCGATCCGCGAGCGAAGGCCACGGCCCGTCCTCCACGCACAGGGATGGGCTGGTGTCCTGGCTCGCTGCGCTGCAGCGTCTCGGCTGCTCTCCTGTTCGGGATCGTCGGTATCGCCTCGACGTCCGGGGCTGAGCAAGATCAACAAACCCTCGGCGTCGCGAGCGGCTCCTCGTCGGCTCCCTACCGGGTTGCCGTCGAGGAGCTCGCCGAGCTCAGTAGCCGGGATGGGACAGGGCAATCGCGCTCCGAACTCCTCGTGCGAAACCTCTCTCGCTACTTCACGCGATATTTGGTTCCACCGAATCCAGAGGAGCTCAAGAGGTTCCTCGGTACGGCACAACGAATGGCGCAGCAAGCAGCACGTCTGCTGTACAGAGCCGCTCAGGCGAGTGCTCGGCAGGATGGCTCGAGCATGGTGGCGACAGAACACTTGGACGTTGTCTTGGCGGCGCTGCTCCCCAGCGAAAGCAGTGCATTCGGTGAAACCGTCTATTTTCCGCAGGTCGAGCCGACGGTTCTGGAGCGCTGGGATCTTGCGGCACTCCTGGATACCGGTCTTGCCTGGGAAGCGCTGGGAAGTCTCGCCGATGATGAAGTGGGGAGCTCGCCCGACGCTATCCCCATGAGTGACGCCGCCGCGCGAGCTCTCGCGAAAGCAGTCAACGCCTATGGACTGCTCGTCTTCCGGCTCGGTGGTGAGCATGCAGCGGCGCAGCTCGCCCCCTATGCACGCAGCGCGCATCTGCGCGATGCAGCAAAGACGATCAGTGCACGGGCCGGACGAGAGGCCAGCCCGATCCGTACGCCGTCGCCGGAGGCCGGTGACGCCACCTTGTTCACCGATGTCAGCGATGCGCTAGGCCTCGAGTACCGGCATGTCTCCAGCGACTGGCTCAGTCAGTTTCGCCGTTATGGGCCGATCGCCCCGACCTTCTCTGGCGGCGGAGTCGCCGCCGGCGACATCAATGGCGACAGCTGGGAAGACTTGGTGGTCTGCGGTGGAAAGGGTTGTGTGGCGCTACTGAACCGCGCAGGCAAAGCGTTCGAGGACGCGACAAGAGCGGCGGGAGTGGGAATCGAAGGGGAGGCGCGAGCACCACTTCTGGCGGACTTCGACAACGATTCTGATCTGGACCTTTTCGTGACCTACGTGCGCGACAGCAATCGCCTGTTTGTGAACGACGGCCGGGGGCATTTTTCCGACTTCACGGCCGCCGCCGGACTCTACCGCGAGGGCGACATTAGCGGCCCGGCTACTACGGCCGACGTCAACGGCGACGGGCTTCTAGATCTCTACGTTGGCAACTTTGGCGACTACCTTTCGGGTGCTTCTGCTTGGGCTGCGCGAGATTCTAAAAACGCCATGCCCAACCGCCTCTATGTGAGCCGTAGCCGCTCGCCTCTGCGCTTTGAAGAAGTGGATGCGGGGGCCGACGACGAGGGCTGGGCCCAGGCACTTTCGCATTTCGACTACGACATGGATGGCGACCAAGACTTCTACATTGCCAATGATTTCGGTAGGAATGAGCTACTCCAGAACGACGGCCATGGCAACTTCACCCGAGTCGGAGAGAGGACGGGGACCGACGATCCGAACCACGGCATGAACGTCGCCTTTGCCGACCTCAACAAAGACCAACGGCCGGACATTCTGGTCACGAACATCTGGTTTTGGGCTGCGGCCAGGCGAGAAGTGGTGGAGACGAACTCGTTACTGCTATCTGTCTCGCACGAAGGTCGAGTTCGATACGAGCACAGTCAGGCGCGTGCGTTGCTCGATTACGACAGTAGCTGGGCCTGGGCGGCGTTGTTCTTCGACGTCGACAACGATGCCGACGACGACCTGTTCGTGGCCAACGGCTTTACCGACTACATGACCTTCGTGCAGTACCGTGAGCACCCAGAGATCCCCGGCCAGCTGTACGCCATCAACAACGGTCGGACGCCGAACTTGTTCTTCCGGGGCAACGGCGACGGAATGCCGTCCGAGTTGGTCAGAGACAGTGGAGTGGAGCTTGCAGGTGTGAACAGCCGCTCGGCCGCGTTGCTGGACTTCGATCGCGACGGCGATCTCGACTTGGCTGTCACGAGCTTCCACGACCGGCTCCGTCTGTTTCGCAACGACGCGGGTCGTGGGCGTGCTCTTGCTGTGACGCTGGTCGGTGACCCGGCTCGTGGCTCATCCCGGGATGCCGTCGGCGCGGTGGTGATCGCAAGGGCACCGGGGTCGGAGCCGGCCGAGGGAGGGCTCTTGGTCTGGCGCGCGGTTCAGGGAGGCGAGGGCTACCTCGGCATGAGTACTCTACCGCTGGAGATCGGAGCCGGCTCGCATGAGACCGTCGATCTCGAAGTCATCTGGCCGGGCGGCGGCCGCCAGAGACTCACGGGAGTGCAAACAGGCCAGGCGGTGCGGATCGAGCAGGCCTTGGATGTACCGACCCGTCTCTGGCTGTTTCCGCCCGCGCAGCCGATACTGCCGTGAGCTGCAGGAGTGGAGAGAGGAAGTCGCGAAGCGGCTCTCTGCTGACGGGGAGACGTGGCGTCCTCGTGAGTCTCGGTGTTGTCCTATGGACACTGGGCGGACACGCGCAGAAGCCAGAGGTGGAAGAAGAGCGCCTGTGGCGGGCCGTGGCGCTGCGTTCCTCGGCTCTGGCGGACATGGAGAGCCTCAACTTTGGCCGGGCTTCGGAGACGCTGGAGGAGTTGGAGAGGCTGCTTCCCGACAACTTGCTCCCCAAGGTCAACCTGGCCATCTGCCAGTTCCGGTTGAACCAAGACGATGTGGCGCTGGAAACGATCGCCCGGGCTCGCGCCATCGACCCAGACAACCCCCAAGCGCTTTTTACGCTGGCTCGTATCCTGGGAGAACGGGCCAGTGACGACATAGAAGCTCGGCGCAGGTGGGATCGCATCCTGCGGCGCATGATCTTGCTCGCTCCGAACGATCCGAGGCCCTACTTTCTCCGAGCGCGCGTCCTTGCCGCGAGAGACCTGCGGACCGAGGCGGTCACCGTGCTCAACGAGGCGGTGCGCCGCGATCCCGACAACCTGGTACTGCTGCTCGACCGGCTGGTCAACGCAGCGGAGTCAGGAGACTTGCAGGCCACCGCGGATGCGCTGGATGGCGTGGAAGACCGGCTGAACGGTTTCTCCGATCAGCAGTCAACCTACGCAGATCGGGTTCGGGATGCCGTGTTCGAGCAGGACGCTGCTGCATTGAGGCCTCCGGCCCAGGTGCTCCAGAATCTGCTGCGGCCGAGCGGTCTGTACCAGGTCGGTCTAGCGGCGCTGCAAGGCCGCCAGGGTGGCCTCTTCCTCTTTCCACAGCTCGATTTCTACCCCGGACTGCCGACGAGCCTTCAAGGCGGCGCTGATCTCGAGATCGCGTTCGCCGAACAGAAGCTAGCGCCATGGAGCCAGGTTGCTGGTGCAGTGGAGCTTGTAGTCGAGCGAATGCCAGGCACCGAGGCCGTTCTGGTGCGCAAGATCGACGGGACGATCGAACGCATCAGCGGAGCGTTCAGCGACGGCACGGGCCTGCAGAGTCGAGGGCCGATGATATCGGCCGATATCGATCAGGACGAGCGGACAGACGTCGTTGTAACTACGGCGACGGACGTGCGCATGTACTCGGGAGGTCGCTCGCGGGGCACGCCGCTCATCAGCACACAAGGCCGCAAAGTTAGCCTGATTGCCGCGACTGACATCGAACAAGACGGTGACCTTGATGTTCTCGTGAGTCTGGCCGAGAGTCGCCTCCGAGTGCTGCAAAACGGTGGGGGAACTTGGAAGGATGTGGCCGCGGACCTCGGACTGGACCAATTGGGGGTCGTTGAAGCGGTGACATCGGTCGATCTGGATCTCGACGACGACCTCGACCTTGTTCTGGCCAGCGAGCAACGAGGCCTTCGAGTGCTGATCAATCGGCGGGCCGGCTCATTCGTGGACGCCTCGGAGGCGTGGCGGGCGCCGGCTCGGGGCCGCTTCGATCGATTGCTCGAACTCGACCTGGAGGGCGACGGTGACCTGGACCTCATTGCTGCGGGAAGCCCGACGATCGTGTTGCGGAACGAAGGAGGCATCTTCGCAACGGCCGAGATGAGCTTAGCGCTCGCATCTGCGATCACTGCTGACCTGGACAACGACGGTGACCTGGATATGGCGGGGATCGCCGGTGGAGGTGAGTTGGTCCTGGTGCGGAACCAGGCGGGACAGATGGTTCCAATGACCGGGGCTCTCGTCGAGCCGCAGACCGATGTCGTGCAGGTGGTGTCGCACGATGTAGACGACGACGGCGATCTGGACTTGCTCGCATTGACCTCCGAAGGTGAAATCCGGTCGCTACTGAACGAAGGTGCCAACCGCAATCAATGGCTGCGGCTCAGCCTCCAGGGTCGCAACGACAGCAACGCCAAGAACAACACGCAAGGACTCTTTGCGCGCATCGAAGTCCGCACTGGGACCCGCCTTCAGACGTACGTCGGCAACGGTGGAATCAATCACATCGGCCTAGGCGCAAGTCGCCAAGCCGACGTCATTCGTGTTGTCTGGACGAACGGTGTGTCGCAAACGTTCCAGCAAGTCGCGGCCAAACAGACGCTGCTGGAAAAACAGGTTCTCAAGGGCTCGTGCCCGTTTCTATACACGTGGAACGGCTCGAAGTTCGATTTTCATACCGACCTGATGTGGCGCTCGACACTGGGCATGCGTTTCTGGGACGGCACGGCCGCACCGCATCAGTCGGCGCGCGACTACGTGCTGATCCCCGGTGACCAGCTGCTTCCTGCGGGCGACGAGCTGTGGCTCCAGATGACCGACGAGCTGTGGGAAACCCTCTACGTGGACCGGCAAGAGCTGCTGGCGGTGGACGTCCCGAGGGGCCACGAGCTGATCGTAGACGAGTCGTTCGGGCCGCCTCCCTTCCCGACGACTCCGCCGATCCTGTTGGCAGACGAGCTCATCGCGCCCGTTTCGGCCACGGACCACGCCGGCCGCGATGTCACCGAGGACTTAAGGTACCGAGACGGCCGACGCGTCATGGATCTGCCGCTGACGAGGTACCAGGGGCTCGCTCGTCAGCATGCTCTCGAGCTCGAGTTCCCTCCGGTCAGTGGTGATCTGCCAAGCCACCTGGTGATGTGGGGTTGGATCTTTCCTACCGACACGACGATCAACGTGGCGCTGTCCCAGAACGAAAGCCTCGATCCTCAGCCGCCGTGGATCGAGGTCCGAAACGGCCGTGGCGGGGTCGTGGCTCGGCTGGCGCTCCCGCTGCCCAATGGCAAGCGCAAGGCCGTCCTGGTGCCGCTGCCAGCAGACCACTCGGGATTCGCAAGGGAACTTCGAAAGGGCCTGCAGCTCGTCCTTTACTCGCATCACGAGCTGTATTGGGACCGCGCCGCTCTAGCTCTGGCTTCGGCGGCGAAGGTCCGCATGCATCGACTGACACTTCGGGCCGCAGACCTTCACTACCGAGGCTTCTCGAGGCAGCTTCCGAGGCTGCATTCGCAGCCGCACCTGTTCGACTATGAGGCGGTGATGACGGCCCAGCGCTGGCAACCGATGTCGGGCAACTACACGCGTTACGGCAGCGTACTCCCGTTGCTCTTCGCGGCCGACGATCACTACGTCATCATGTCCCCTGGAGATGAGTTGACGCTGCGCTACGCGGCCGCTCCGGAACCTCCGGAGACCATGAGCCGAGCCTACATTCTGTTCACGGACGGTTGGGTCAAGGACGGCGATCTGCAGACGACCGCATCGCAAACCGTCGAGCCTCTTCCGTACCACGGCATGGCCCGGTACCCCGACGTCCCGCAACATCGTTTTCCCGACGGAGACGCCGATCGAGCGAACCGGCTGCAATATCAAACCCGGGTGCCGAGCACCCTTCGGCGGCCCTAGTGTCCCGTGCGGTTAGTTCGCCAGTCACGGTCGGGGGTAGGCAGCCAGCGGACGCGATCGCCGGCGGTTGGCTGGGCCGTGCCACCCGGGGTCAGCCACAAGACGTAGTAGACCAGCGCCCACGCCTCCTCTTCGCTTTCGATCGCCGCGACGTAGGAGGAGGGCATCGACGTTCCCGCCATGCCGGTCAGAAACGGCGCTGCCGGGCCGTCGCCGCGGCCCTCGGGACCGTGGCACTGGGCGCACCCGAACTTCTCGTAGATCTGTCGCCCCGTCGCCACCATCTCAGGTGTCGTAGCTGGTGCCGTAGGGATGCCGAGTAGTTGACCCGCAGTGATCGGTTCTGCGTTCTCGAACACCGGCGAGAGCGCCTTCAGATAAGTCGGCGACCGACCTAACTTCGGTCTCGCTCAGCACTTCGGCAAAGGCGAACATCGCCGTTCCAGGGATCCCGTTCGAGACCGTTCGAACCAGATCGTCGTCGGTGGCCAGGGTGCCCATCGGTGTGGACCGCAGCTTGAACTGACCGTGGACGAAGTTCCGTGGCTTCGGGAAGAGCAGATAGGACGCGGGTCCCTGGCCGTTGCCATCGGGACTGTGGCAGACCCCGCAGTAGCGCTCGTAGAGCGCCTCCCCGCCGACAGCAGCGACAGAGTCCTGTCGCGAGGGGGAGCAACCTCCCGCCACGACTACTAAGAGGGTGAGCGCCATCGCCGGTGCCAGCTCAGTCACCGGCCGCTCGGCGAACCGACCGCGGACCTGCCGGAAAACGGACACCTGAGCTCGAGATCCGAGGCTTGCTGGCATGGGTCAAATCTAGAGATTCGCTCCGAACGATGCACCATGCGAGGGGATAGCGAAAGTCCCCTGGGCGGGCAGGACCGTTCCCACTCCAAAGCACGGTGGGGCGGGCCGCCAGGCGATGCAGCCCGAGAGCCCCCAGCTATCTGGAACGGACGAAGTCGAAGTCGGCGGTCCCCGAGAGGTTCGAGAGCTCAAACTGCAGCATCGTGCGCGTGCTCTCTGCGCCGGCGGCCCCAGCGTGCCTCGCGACCGCAGACACGATCAGCGACTGTAGTGCGTCCTGCTCCGACCAGCCGTTCTCGGCGGCCAGATGCACGGCAGCGTCGATGGCATTCCCGGCGATCTTGTAGTGGTGCATGTCCGTCTTCCTCGAGAGATATCGAATCGATGGACGCTATCTCTGTCTGTCAGCGGGCGCACCGCTCTTGCGGGTGGGATCCCTTCAGCCCTTTCGGACGAAATCGGTGGTTGTCCTACCCGTACGGGTGGCCTTTCCCCGCCTGCGGGGGTCTGTCCCTCCTGAATCCGGCGGATTCAAATGAGGTGGTTCTGCCGACCTGCTTAAAGGAGAGAACGATGCGCAAGCCTTTTCTGAACATCTCGGCTTTTCTCGGCGCCGTA
>JAYZDP010000216.1:0-27265 GCA_036337765.1 Acidobacteriota bacterium | reverse complement strand
CCGCGACGGCCGTTGCCACATGCGACGGCGACGTGTCTGGCTCGGTGTCCAGCGCGACCCGGATGGCGCGCACCAGCTCGGACGGGCTGAAGGGCTTCTGCAAGCGCGCCGACGCGCGCTCCAAACGGCTGTCGCCCGGGTACTCGCGATAGCCCGACATGAAGATGACCTTGCTCCGAGGGCAGAGCTCGCGGAACTCATCGGCGAGGTCCATTCCGGAGCGACCCGGACCTCCCGTTGGTCCCCGGTCTCGGCCGCCGTGGACAGCAGCGCGAAGTCGGCCTCGATGCTCTTCGTGACCTCCTCCAGAAACGGCGTCGAGTCCCCGCTCTCGCCGGCTACAAAGATCTCGTACAGCTAATCGAACTGATCAGTATCCAGGGTCGGGGCCATTTCGCATGGAACAGGACCAGTCGACCGCTACGGCGTCTGTCGTCCCCGTTCCCCAAACCTCGTAAGTGAATGGCCTACGCAGAGGCCCAGTAGTGGGGGTCAACAGGTTCCCTCGCTGAGGTAATCTGAGCGTTCACAAAAGGAGTCGCCATGCGTCGGCAGACGAGCTATCCGGGTCGGGCAGCGGTGTGGATCGTGTTGGCGGCGGTCTGTGCATCGGCGGCGTTACTGGCCGACGGTGATTCGACTGAGTGGACCGCATTCGGAGCGACCGGGTCGAATACGCGCTTCTCACCGCTGGATCAGATCGACCAGAGCAACTTCGGCGATCTGGAGGTGGCGTGGACCTGGCAGTCGATCTCGACCGAGGTCACCGAGAACAACCGGCGGGTGCGGGCCGGACAGTTCAAGGTGGTGCCGCTGAAGGTAGGCGCACGACTGTTCGTGGCGACCGAGCTGTCACAAGTGGCGGCGATCGATGCAGCGACCGGCGAGACGGTCTGGACCTACGACCCCAAGAGCTACGAGGACGGACGGCCCGCCAATGTGGGCTTTCAGCACCGCGGAGTCGCCTACTGGACCGACGGCGAGGACCAACGGATCTTCATCGCCACTCACGACCGCAAGCTGATCGCGCTCAACGCCGATACCGGCGCACTGTGCGCGGACTTCGGAGACGACGGCGTGGTCGACCTTCTGCCAAACGGGGGTGTTGATCACTTCGGGCGCAAGGTCAACCGCCGCCACATCACCCACAGCTCGCCGCCAGCGGTGGTGCGCAACACCGTGATCGTGGGCTCGATCGTGCACGACGGACCGACCCACAAGACCGCGCCCCCCGGGCACATCCGCGCCTTCGACGCGCGCACCGGAGAGCTGAAGTGGATCTTTCACACCATCCCCCAGGACGGCGAGTTCGGCAACGAGACGTGGGAAGACGACTCCTGGGCCTACACGGGCGCGACCAACGTATGGTCGATGATGGCGGTGGACGAGGAGCTGGGCTACGTTTACCTGCCGACCGGCACCCCGACCAACGACATGTACGGCGGCCACCGGCTCGGCGACAACCTGTTCGCCGAGTCGATCGTCTGCCTCGACGCCGAGACCGGCGAACGTGTCTGGCACTTCCAGGCGATCCACCACGGTCTGTGGGACTACGACTTCCCGACCGCGCCCAACCTGATCGACATCGAGGTCGACGGCAAGCCGATCAAGGCGATCGCCCAGGTATCGAAGCAGGCCTTCACCTACGTCTTCGACCGCGCCACCGGCAAGCCGGTGTGGCCGATCGAGGAGCGCGCCGTGCCGAAGTCGGCGGTGCCCGGCGAGCGCAGCTCGCCCACCCAGCCCTTTCCCACCAAGCCAGCGGCCTTCGACTATCAGGGCACGAGCGACGTCATGCTCAACGACCTCACGCCCGCACTGAAGCAAGAGGCCCAAGAGATCGCCAAGGGCTTTCGGCTCGGCCCGCTCTACACTCCGCCCGGCGTCGACGACGGACGGCCGCTGCTGATGTTGCCGAGCGCCGGAGGCGGGGCGAACTGGCCGGGAGCAGCCGTCGACCCGGAGACTGCCATCCTCTACGTACCCTCGACGACCAGCCCATCGACGTTTCCGCTGGTCGTGCCGGACCGCGCACGCTCCGACTTCCAGTACACGCTCAAGAGTTGGTTCAACCCGGTCCCCGGGCCTCAGGGGCTGCCGCTATTCAAGCCCCCGTGGGGACGAGTGACCGCTATCGACCTCAACAGTGGCGACCACGTCTGGATGTCGCCGAACGGCGAGGGCCCGACCGACCATCCCGCGCTGGCCGGCATCGATACCGGGCCCCTCGGCGGGGGCAGCGGCGCGCCGCTGGTGACCAAGACCCTGCTCTTCGTCACTCAGAGTCGCGGCCGGGGGCAGAAGAACACGCCCCGCATCAACGTTTTCGACAAGGCGAGCGGCCAGATCCTCGGTCACATCCCGCTCCCCGACACCCCCTACGGCAACCCGATCACCTATCTCGAGGACGGTGTCCAGTACATCGTCGTCTCGGTCGGCGGCGGGCCGTTCTTCGGTGGCGTGATCGAAGAGGACGATCCCGACTGGGACGCGGAGACCGCTGCGCAGCTGCGAGCGATCGCAAGCGCGCAGACTTCGAGCCCGCTGCTGGTAGCCCTGCGCCTTGCGGGCGGGTAGCGCGGCGGGCGCGAGTAACCAGCTAGACGGGGACGATCGGCAGCACCACCTGCGAGGCCCGCGCACCGCCGCAGTGAACGGTGTTGTGAGCGACTCGAGCGCCGGTGTGGCGACCTATCGGCTCGCCGGTATTCGGGTTGGGGTCGAACCGCGGAAACGACGAGCAGCTGACCAGCACCCGTATCCTATGGCCGGCCGCGAACAGGTTGGAGGTCGGATACAGCGCGAATCGCATCTCGTAGACCGACCCCTCGGCCATCAGCTCGGGGCGATCCATGCCGTTGCGGTAGCGCACCCGGAAAATACCATCGGCGATGTTGAGACGAAAACCCTCGGGCCAGTCGGCGGTAGGCGGGTAGCCGTCCTGCAGCATGACGAAGAGGTCGGTGTCCGGTGCGTCGGACGAGAGGTAGATCACGGCCTCGATGGGGCCTGTGACCTCGACCGGCTCGCCCAGCGGCTCGGTTTCGAACAGCAGCACGTCGTCGCGCTGCTCTAGCGGTCCGTACGGCGGGCGGGCGCCGAGGACCGACTCGTGGGTGCGCTGGTCCGCTCCACCCTGGGTGACCATCACCCGCATCAGGGCGATTGGGCTCGGCAGTACCACGCGAGTCGGGGTCTCGAGGATCTCGTTCAGGGACGAGGTATTCGCCGAGATCGTCGGCAGCGGGTCTGCGGGGTCGTAGCGCAGCCCCAAGGTCGCTTCTGCAGCTGCGGCCGAGCGGCGCAGAGATCCGTCAGCGCCAAGGAAGAACGACGCCGCCTGTGCCCGCTGCAGCGGCCACGTAACCTCCTCGCGCCAAGCTCCGCCGTGCATTAGTCGACCCTCCGCGGTGCGCGAGCCGTCGCCGCCACCCATGACGAATATCTTCACCGGCTTGTCGTCCTCAACGCCGTTCGCCTCACCTTTCAACCAGCAATCGAACCAGCGACGCGCCAGGTGCAGGCGGGACTTGGCGAGATTGCCGGCGATCGGTGCGGCCGGGCCCAGGTCGACATCCCCGGCGAAGCCGAGATCGAGCGGCAGCTCGCCGTGGGTCCACGGGCCCATCATCAGTCGCTGGTGGGAGAGTCTTGCGTCCAGCGCGACGAAGTTGTCAGTGGTGGCGCGGGTGTACGAGTCGTACCAGCCCCCTGAGTAGACGGTCGGCACGTCTGCGGTGCGGTCGTAGTGCGCCGCGAAGTTCCGGCCGGTCTGCTGCCAGTACTCACCGTCGGAGTCGCCGTGCTCGTAGAGGTCGCGCGCCCAGCGCTCGTAGCCCGGCAGGCCCGCAGCCGGAGAGGCGCCCTCGGGCCAGGGCAGGCGCTTCAGCCAGTCGAACATGTCGACGCCGTTGTCCAGAAGCGCCCGGCACAGGGTCGGGTCGCGGTTCGCCTCCGGTGAGACGGCGCCGTGAGTCACTGCCCAGGTGAGCCAGCGCAGCTCGAGAGTGCCACCGTGACGCAGCGCGCTGGTATTGCCGTCGGCACCACCCTGATTCACCCACATCGCGGCCAGATGAGGCGGCCGCTCGATGGCTGCGGCGTTCTGCACCCACGCCAGATACGAGGTGCCGTAGGTCCCCACCTTGCCGGTGCAGTGCGGCAGCGACGCCACCCATTCGATGGCGTCGTAGCCGTCCGGGCCCTCGTTGGCGAGGAGCTCAAAGTCGCCCGCCGAGTCGAAACGACCGCGCACGTCCTGCACGACACCCAGGAAGCCGTTCCGGGCCCAGAACTCGCCAAGCGCCTCATGCCCCTCGGTACGGCGGCCGTAGGGAGTGCGGATCAGGACCGAGGGAAACGGGCCAGGCAACGCCTCACCGTCCTTCGCCGGTCGCCAGACGTCGGTCGCCAGCCAGACTCCGTCGCGCGCCTGCATTCCGCAGTCGCGCGCCAGTACAACGCTTGCCTTCGTCAAAAGTGCAGCTCCTTCTCAGCGGTGTCGCCCTCGGCGAACCGGCTCAATCGAAACGGGAGGACATCCACCTCCGGCGTCTCCGCCATCGCCAGCTGACTGGCGAGCAATCCCCCGATGGGGCCGAGCGCGAAACCGTGGCCGCTGAAGCCGGTGGCGATCACCAGACCGTGCGGCGACGCCGGTCGATCGATGACGGGAATCGCGTCAGGGGTGTAGTCGATAAAGCCACCCCAGCGGCGCTCGGTGGTAGTGGCGCTGTCCGGAAAGAGACTCTGGAACTCGCCGAGCGCTCGCCCGACCGAGTCGGCATCGGGAGCCGGCTCTTCGGCCCTGACGCGACCCCACAAAGATGACGGTCCCCGAGCCGACAGCAGACTTTCTAGATCCCGCGCCAGCTCCGGTCCCAGGTCGAGCTCGACCTCTCGACGCCTCCCCGTGTCGAGCTCGGATCCGCGAAACGACTCGCGAAATCGCAGCACCTCCAAGTCGAGCGGCACACGGCCGCCGCCCGAGGCGAGCACGAAGCTGCCGCGGTGATCCTGACGCAGCGCGAGGTCGCGAGCCCACACCACGACTCGGCTCTCGATCGGCAAGGGGGTCGTCGCCGACACCGTCGCACGGACCTTGCGCTGCGGCAGTCGTAGGCCGAGCGGCCACAGGAGCCGGCTGGACCAGGCACCCGAAGCGACGATCACGCACTCCGCTGCGACGTCTCCGGTCTCGGTGGCGACGCCACGCACCCGCCCGTCGCGGACGAGCACCCGGGTGACGGCGGTGCCCTCGTGGAGCCGCGCGCCATGCTCGATCGCCGCCGCGGCCAGCGCCGCCGTCACGCGGTGGGGGTCCGCCTGTCCGTCGAGCGGAGAGAAGATGCCACCGACATTCTCGTCGTGAAGTCCCGGTACCCAATGCTGAACATCTGCGCGCGAGACGATCTCGGTGTCGAGCCCACGTTCGGCCGCCTTCGATCTCCAACGCTCGAAAAGGGCCAACTCCTGCTCGCTGTAGGCGAGGTGCAGGTTGCCGGCCGAGAACCAACCCACCTCCCGACCGACCTCGCTTTCGAGCTGCGTCCACAGGGCTCTGGAGGCAACCACGGCGGGGATCTCACGCAGGTTACGGCCGTTCTGGCGCACCCAGCCCCAGTTGCGGCTCGACTGCTCGAACGCAACCCTGCCCTTGTCGAGCAGCACCACGTCGACGCCACGACGCGCCAGGTACAGGGTGGCTCCACAACCGACGATTCCTCCACCGACGACGACCACATCGGCGTGCTCGCTTGCCGTTTCAGCCAAGAGAAGGCGACCCTAGCACTGGCGATGTGACGCAGGCGACGCGTGGAGGCGAGGGGTGTACGCTTCCACGCCTCAGGAACAAGGAGGATGCCGCCATGATGACGGGCAACGACTATCGCGCTTCTCTCGATGACGGCCGTGCGACCTACTTCGAAGGCACGAAGGTCGACGATCTAGTGAACCACCCGATCCTCGGTCTGTCCGTTGACGACGTAGCCGACACCTACGATCGTTTCTACGATCCCGCGCCCGGCGCGGTCAGCCCGTTGATGGGGGTTCCAAAGTCGGTCGAGGAGCTGCGCAAGCGCATCCCGCTGTTGCACGAAGCGGGAATGATGGCCCACGTCACCTATACCTCGATCATGACCCTGATCACGGCGGCCGGGCGCATCGCCGACACCCGTTCCGAGTATCTGGAGAACATCCAGGCCTACGTCGACGAGGCGCAGAAGCGCGACCTGCGCATCACCCAGTGCATCACCGACGCAAAGGGCGACCGTAGCCGGCCGCCACACCAGCAGGACGACGCTGACGCCTACACCCACGTCGTCGAGCGCCAGAAAGACGGGGTGGTGATCCGTGGAGCCAAGCTCCACATCACGGGAGCGTCGCTCGGCCACGAGCTCATGACCATTCCCACCAAGTCGATGAAGGGCAACGAGGGCGACTACGCGATCGCCTGTGCCGTGCCGGTCAACGCACCCGGCGTGAAGATCGTCAACACCACCTACGCACCGCGCCACGACGACAACCGATCCTTCCCGATCTCGGGCCAGCACCACTATCCGGAAGGATTCGTGATCTTCGACGATGTCTTCGTTCCCAACGAGCGCATCTTCCTCGACGGCGAAACGCCCTACGCCGCGGCGTTCGCCCACTCGCTAGGGCTGTGGGAGCGCCTCGGCGGCCTCTCCTCGATGGCCGACGGAGCCGACGAACTGGTCGGCTTCGCCCAGCTGATCGCCGAATCGAACGGCCTGTCACATGTCGGGCACATCAAGGAGAAGATCTCCGAGATGATCATTCACGCCACCCTGATCCGGGCCGCACTCGAGGCGGCAATCTCGAACAGCAAGACCGGGCCGGAGGGCGCGATCTTCCCCGACGAGCTCTATACCAACGCCGGCAAGTACCATGCCGCCGCCAACTACAATTTCATGGTGCGCCACCTGCACGACATCGCGGGCGGCTCGATCCTCACCGCACCCGCGATCTCGGATCTCGAGAATCCCGAGACGGGGTCGCTGATCCGCAAGTACATGGGGACGATGGAAGGCGTCGACGGCGAGTATCGAACGAGGCTTTTTCACGCCAGTCGAGACCTCACGGCCGACTCCTACGGCGGCTGGCGACTGGTCACCAACATCCAGGCCGGGGGCGGGCTCTACGCCCAGCGCATCGTGACCCGCAAGCACTACGACCTTGACCGAGCGAGAGCCCTAGCGCTACACGCCGCGGGCCTGGACCCAGCCGACCTCGGCTAGCGGGACCGTGAGGGCGGTTGGGTTTTTCGTCTCTCCCGACGAGATCTGTCATCTTATGCCCTAATGCGCATATCTTGGGTGTGTACAATGGTCTTTCCGTTTTGCTGCTTGGATGGGGCCCTGTGATCGGGGTGATGTGTAAAGGCCCCAAATGACCGCACTCGCGTTTCCACTACTACTTACTGCTGGCGCTGCCGTCGGCGTGGCGCTGTATGCTTGGCGCCACCGTGACGCACCCGGCGGGCGATACTTCGCACCGCTGCAGCTGACCGGGGTTATCTGGCTCGTCGCCGCCGCAATGGAAGCGATCTCGGTGACCTACGTCGCGAAGTCGGCGTGGTCGCTCGGCACGTTCGTAGGCAGCCTGCCCCTGCCGGTCTTTTGGCTTCTTTTCACCCTCGATTTCACTGGCGCCACCAGAGTCATTCGGCGCCAGATGGTGGTCCTGATCTCGATCGTGCCGGCAATCTCGGCAGTCTTGGTGGTCACCAGCTCGTACCACGATCTGATCTGGCTCGACTCCAAGCTGACGGGGGGCAACCTCGAGATCGTGCATGGCCTGTGGTTCAAGTCCGCGCTGGCGCCCTACGGCTGGTTTCTGATCGTCGTCGGCATGGCCGCTCTCATCCGGCACTACTTCCGGACCGAGGCGCTGTACCGCGGCCAGTGCGCCATTCTCATCGTCTCCGCCACCGTCCCCCTCACGGCGAACATTCTTTACGTCACCGGCCACAGCCCAATCCCGGAGATCGACCCGACACCCCTGGGCTTCTGCATCGCGACCCTGCTCATCGGATGGAGTCTGTTCTTCTACCGCTTCCTCGACATGGCGCCCGTCGCCTTCGAGGCGGTCTTCAAGTCGATGAGCGACGGCGTCGTCGTGCTCGACCCGGAGTCGCGGATCACCAAGATCAATCCGGTCGGTCTGGAGCGACTCGGCCTCACCGCCGAAGAGGTCCTTGGCAAGCCGGTGATGGAGGTCCACTCCCACTGGCCAGACACCATCAAGAATCTCGGCCTCGACACCGAGGGCCGCACCGAGTTCAAGAGCGAGCACGACGGCCGGCCACGCAACCTCGAGCTACGGGTGTTTCCGCTGACCGATTGGCGCGGTGAGCACGCTGGGCGCGTCGTCATCAGCCAGGACGTCACCGAGCGCAACGCCTACCAGCGGCGCATCGAGGAGATGGCCTACCGCGATTTCCTCACCGGCCTGCCAAACCGTAGGGCCCTGCACGACGCCGCCGACAAGTCCCTCGCCCTTGCCCGCCGCCGTCAGTGGGGCGTGGCCGTGATCTTTCTCGACCTCGACCGCTTCAAGCCGGTCAACGACGCGTTGGGCCATCCGGCGGGAGATCTGCTGCTGCAGCTCGTGGCCTCACGCCTCGAGAGCCAGGTCCGCACCGAGGACACCCTGGCGCGCCTGGGCGGCGACGAGTTCGCGCTCCTGATGCAGGACTGCAGCGCCGAGTCGGCACGACACGCCGCCGACCGCATGCTCCAGGGTCTGCGAGAGCGACCCTTCGATGTCAAGGACACGGTGCTGCAGATGGACGCCAGCGTCGGCATCGCGCTCTACCCGCAAGCCGGCTCGAGCGTCGACGACCTGCTGGCCCAGGCCGACGTGGCGATGTATCAGGCGAAGCAGGGACCGAACCGCATCTCCTTCTACGACGCCAGCCAGGACAACTACACGCAGGAACAGCTGCAGCTCGAAGCAGAGTTTCGCAACGCTCTCGACGCCGGCGAGCTACTGTTTAAGTACCAACCCTTCCTCGATCTCGATACCCGCAAGGTCACCGCGGTCGAGGCGCTGCTGCGCTGGGAGCATCCGAGTCGCGGCCTGACCCACCCGTCGGTCTTTCTGCCAATGGTCGAAGAGCGCGGCATGGCGCGCCAGCTAGACCACCACGTGCTGGAACACGCGCTGAAGGAAGGAGCGAAGCTCGGCATCGATCTGTCGATCAACCTGTCGACCAAGAGCCTGCTCGACCCGAGTCTGCCGAACTACATCAAGCATGCCCTGAGCCTCTCGGGCCTGCCGGCGAAAATGCTTATCCTGGAGATCACTGAGCGCGCGCTCGCGGTGCCCGAACGGGTGCGACCGGTCCTGGTCACGCTGCGCCATATGGGTATTCGGATCGCGGCCGACGACTTCGGCACCGGCTACTCGGCGCTCGCCTACCTACGCCAGTTCCCGCTCAACATTCTCAAGCTCGACCGCTACCTGATCTCGGGCATCGGCAGCCGTGTCGAGGACGAGGCGATCATCCGGGCGGTCATCATGATCGCCGAGTCGATGGGCCTCGATGTGGTCGCCGAGGGCGTCGAGAACCGCTCGCAGCTCGAGTGGCTGAAGGAGCAGGGCTGCCACTTGGCGCAGGGCTTCCACATCGCAAAGCCTCTAAGATCGGCGGAGCTGCTCAAGTCGGGCCTGTTGCCGCAGCCCGAGGTCGTCGCGGTGGGCGCCAGACAGAGCCACGAGCCGGCAGAAGTCCGTTTCACCTGAGTCGAGCCCCGGTATGCTGGTCCCGGAGCCACCACAAGAATGAAGGGTCTCGCAGCCGCGATCGCCACCACCAGCCTCATGGCCTGCAGCACGACCGACACCTCCAGCCCGGCTCCCGACGCTTCCACCGCCCAGCCACCCGTCGCCCGAGTCCAAAGCCGGACTCTCGAGACCCATGGTCACCAGCGGGTCGACGACTACTACTGGCTACGCGAGCGCGACGACCCTGAAGTCATCGGTTACCTCGAAGCCGAGAACGAATACCTGGAGTCGGTCACCGCCCCCTGGTCGACCCTGAGGAAGAGCCTGCTCGAAGAGATGCTCGGCCGCATCGAGCGCGACGACTCGACCGTCCCCTTGCGGGTGAGGAGCTACCTCTACTACCAGCGCTTCGAAGGAGATGCCGAGTACGCGCTGCACTGCCGCCGCGCCGACAGCGCCGCCGCCGCGGGCCCGCAGGCCCGGGAGACGATCCTCCTCGATGGGCCGGCGATGGCCGAGGGCCACGGCTACTTCCGGATCGGGGCCACCGCCATCAGCTCGGACGAGCGCACCCTCGCCTACGCCGTCGACACGGTAGGCCGACGCATTTACACCCTGCGCTTCAAGGACATCGCCACCGACGCGGCGTTGGACGACGTGATCGAGGCGGTGACCCCGAACTTCACCTGGGCCGAGGACGGAAAGACGCTGTTCTATACGCGCCAGGACCCCCAGACCCTCCGCTACCACCGGATCTTCCGCCACACCCTCGGCACGGACCCTGCCGACGACGTCCTGGTTTACGAGGAGACCGACCCCGAATTCACCGCCTTCGTCACCAAGACCACCTCGCGCCGCTTCCTCGTCATCCACTCGTCGCAGACCCTGTCGACAGAGGCCCGCGTCGTCGACGCGACCCGCCCCTTTGACACCTTTCGCGTGCTCGAGCCGCGCCGGCCGGACCACGAGTATTCGATCGATCATCTCGGCGACCGGTTCTATATCCGCACCAACTGGGAGGCCCTGAACTTCCGTCTGATGAGCGCCCCGGGGTCGGCCACGAGCCGCGACTCGTGGCGGGAGGAGCTCCCCCATCGTGACGACGTGCTCCTCTCCGGAGCAGCCCTGTTCGACGACCACCTGGTCGTTCAGGAGCGACGCGACGGGCTCGTCCGCCTCAGGGTCCGTCCGTGGAGCTCAGACGCCTGGCACGAGATGGAGTTCGGCGATCCCGCCTACTCGGCGGGCCTCGGCTCCAACCCCGAGCCTTCAAGCACGGTCGTGCGCTACCACTACTCTTCGCTGACCACACCGCCGTCGGTCTTCGACTACGACATGGCCACCGGCGAGCGCACGTTGCGCAAGGTGCGGCAGGTGCCCGGCGGCTTCGATGCCGCCGACTACACGAGCGAACGGCTCTGGGCCGAGGCACGCGACGGTACCCGGGTGCCGATCTCGTTGGTGTATCGCAGCGACGCTCGGCGAGAGGGTGGCAACCCGCTGCTGCTCTATGGCTACGGCTCGTACGGCTCGAGCATCGACGCCTCGTTCGGCTCCGATCGGCTGAGCCTCCTCGATCGCGGCTTCGTCTTCGCGATGGCCCATGTGCGTGGCGGCCAGGAGCTGGGTCGCGCCTGGTACGAAGAGGGCAAGCTGCAGCACAAACGCAACAGCTTCACCGACTTCATCGACAGCGCCGAGCACCTGATCGCGGCCCGCTACGCCGACCCGGAGCGCATCTTCGCGGTCGGCGGCAGCGCTGGTGGTCTCCTGGTCGGCGCCGCGCTGACCATGCGCCCGGATCTGTGGACCGGCGTCGTCGCCCATGTCCCCTTCGTCGACGTCGTGACCACCATGCTCGACGACACTATCCCCCTGACCTCGAACGAGTGGGACGAGTGGGGCGATCCACGCGAGCAAGACGACTACGAGTACATGCTCTCGTACTCGCCTTACGACAAGGTGGTCGCCAGGGACTATCCCCATCTCCTGGTCACGACCGGACTCCAGGACTCACAGGTTCAGTATTGGGAGCCGGCGAAATGGGTGGCCAAGCTACGGGCGCTGAAGACCGACGACCGACTGCTGCTCCTGCGCACCGAGATGCAGGCCGGGCACGGCGGAGCGTCGGGTCGCTTCCGGGCGCGTGAGGAGACGGCTCTGACCTACGCCTTCCTGCTCACCCTTGCCGGCGCTGACTGACCAGGGATCACAGAGCCGGGTCTCTGGTGCGGACGCGCGCGTCGACGCGGGCGCGCGCATCGAAGACGAGAACGACGAGCAGCACCAGCACGACGGCGCAACTCACTCCCGCCGCCACCAGCTCGGGTCGGGAGTCGACCTCGACCACGACGTCGTGGTCTCCCGGCGGGACCACGACTCCGACGAGTCCCAGATTGACCGGCAGAATCGCCAAATCGTGATCGGCCGTGCCGGCTCGTAGCAGGCCCTGAAAGGCCCGCCGGACGACCACCAGGCCACCCTCGCCCGACACCCGCAGAGAGATCCGGTCGGGGCCGTCGGTGCCAGCTACCTCCACCTGCCCTCCAGGGACGTGTACGACGGCCTCAGGAACGACCGCCACCAGACTGCCGGATGCCGAACCGGCCACCCTGCGGAAAGCCTCCGCAGAGCTCGCCGCCACCTGCACCTCGGCGGGCCACCAGACCGCTGGCGCCCGCCGGCGCGTGCGGTAAACGTACGATCGCGAGCCGAGCTGGTCGATCGTCAGCAGCGGCACCAGCAGGCCGCGCGCCACCGGGTCGGGCGAAACCAGGTAGTCGGCGCCAAGCACCTCCATCCAGCGGGCACGCTCCTCCCACGGAGCCTCAGCCATGAGCACGGTGAGTAGGTTGTAGAACAGGTGGTGCATGCCCTCGATATCGGGTGCCAAGGGGTCTGCAGCCCCTGCAGAACACCGGGTGCGGGAGCCATCTCCATCGCCTCCAGCCGCACCTTGCCGTACGGCATCCCGGCGGGCGACGGTGGCGGCGACGCCTGGAGCTTCCACGGCGGGTAGCCGAGGCGAGCGTGCACCGCTGCCTCCCCTCTCACCACCGCCGCCGACCAGGGGAGGTTCTCGTAGTAGGCAACCTCGTCGGTCATCCACAGCGGCGCGAGCTGACGCGCCGACACCAACTGTAGGGCGACCAGGGCCTCCGCTCGCCGGCTCCGGATGGCCCACCAGGAGGCGACCAGCAGCAGTGCCGCCGCTCCGAGGCCAAGCGTCCACAGGGTTCCCTGCGCTTCGAGGACCTCCGGCGACGGAAAGCGGCCCTCGATGGCCAGCTGCCGAATCGGACTACGACCGCCACCGACGACGACGACGATGGTGCCCGCGACGGCCAGGCCGCCGCCTGCCAGAGCCAGCCGCGAGACGCCGGTGCCGCCGCTACGAAGAATCGAATCCAGGCCCTGCCCGGCGAGCAGCGGTACCGCCATGGCCACCCAGAACAACAGCTTCTCGGGGAAACGCACCAGGCCGCCACCGAGATCCAAAAGTGCGTCCCCAGAAACGCCACCGAGCCATGCCAGAACCATACCGGCGAGGGCCAGCAGCGCCAGCGATGCCCGGAGTCGAATCGCCGTCAGCGCGAGGAGCAGAGCGACGACGCCGAAGTGGAGCGAAAAGTAGAAGGGCAGGTGATCGAGGAGACCCGACGCGCCGAGCCCGGACGGTCCCGGCTCGCCCGGAATTCCGAACGGGAATGGCACCACCAGCTCCAGCAGACGGCGCACCTCCAGCGAGTAGTAGCTCGCCTGGCTCGCCAGCACGCCGTGCGCGCCGCGAAAGGAAAAGCCGACGATGCGCGCGGTGGCCACCCACTGCGGCGCAGACAGCACCAGACCGAGGGTCCCTGCAACGCCTACCCGAGCGAGGCCACGTCCGATGCCGTGCTCAGACACCGCCACGAAGACCAGGGGCACGAGCCCGATCGCAGCCGTGACCGGCTCCCCGGCAAGTAGCGCCATGCCGCACGCCAGCCCCGCGAGAACCAAGCCTCGGCGGTCGCGACGCACGACACCGGCCATCACCACCGGCCACCAGGCCGCCACCGCGACGATGTTGTAGAAGGTCAATGTCGAGAGCATCCAGCCGGAGCCGGCGTAGGCCAGCCCCGCTAGAGCCGCGGCCGGCCTTCCCAGCAGCAGCGTCCGAGCGAGCAACATCATGGCGAGACCGGCACCGAGCCAGTGCAGCGCGTAGTGCAAGTTGAAGGCACTCCAGACCGGCAGCACCACATAGAGGAGGTTGCCCGGATAGAAGGAGAGCGTGTTCGGGTTGCCGCGAAAGGGCTGACCGAGAGCCCAGGTGTCATTGAGCGCCGGTATCCGAGCGGCCTCGAGCTCGGCGGCGCCGAAGGCCTTGTACGGGAAGTGAAGATGGAAGACGTCGCGAAAGTAGAGGGTCTCGACTCCGGCCGCCAGCGGCAGGGTTAGGGCCACCCAGAGCAGCGCCGCAGCAAGGAGGGTCAGCGTCGTCACCAGACGCGACGTCTCGAGGCGCTCAGACGACCCTCCCCGAACCGTTTTCGACGTCAAATCGAGCCAAGACTACAGTGGGGCAAAAGGCTGCCTGAAACAGCCCGTCTTGCGGTACCGTCTCAACCCTGGACGGCCCTGGGATGACGACACAGCCCCCCCGGAAACGCCGGACGGTCCTGTGTGCCGTCTGTATCGGTCTGCTCCTCTGCAGCGTTGGATCGGTGTGGGCGCAGGGTCAGAAACCGGACCTCCAGGCCGTTCGTCTGACCGTGGCGCCCGAGCTCGACGGCGACATCCTCGAAGATCCGGCTTGGGCAGAGGCTCCCATCGCGTCGGGCTTCACCCAGACCCGCCCCGACGCCGGCCAAGCGGCGAGCGAGCGAACCGAGATCCGCCTCGGTTTCACCGACAAGACTCTCTACGTAGGTGTCGTCCTGTACGACGACGCGCCGGAAGGGCTGGTCGTAACAGACAGTCGCCGCGACGCCTCGCTGGCGACGACAGACAGCATCCAGTTCATCATTGACTCCTACCGCGACAGCCAGAACGGCTACGTCTTCGGCACCAACCCGGCTGGCATCGAGTACGACGGCCAACTGGTCAACGAGTCGTCTGGCACCACTCGCGGCGGCCGTTCGTTCGCCGGTGGCGGGGGTGGCGGCGGCTTCGGAGGGCGGTTCCGGCGCGGCACGGGCAGCGGCTTCAACCTCAACTGGGACGGTTCTTGGCAGGTCGCCACTGAGATCGGGTCCTACGGCTGGAGCGCCGAGTTCGCGATTCCGTTCGCGACCCTGCGCTACCCGGCCTCGAGGGACCCACAGACCTGGGGCCTGAACTTCGAGCGTGTGATCGAGCGCAACAACGAGGATGCGTTCTGGGCTGCGCTCGAGCAGCAGTACGGCCTCTATCGCCTCGCCGACGCCGGAACGCTGAGCGGGATCGTGGCTCCGAGACCGCGCAACCTCAAGCTCATTCCCTATGCCAAGGCGACCGCCCGGCGGCCCCCAACCGGGCCCAGGCGCACCGAGGACGACTCCGAAGTCGGCATCGACATCAAGTACAGCATCACACCGAGCCTCACCCTCGACGCCACCTACAACACCGATTTCGCTCAGGTCGAGGTCGACGAACAGCAGGTGAACCTCGACCGCTTCAACCTCTTCTTTCCCGAGAAGCGACCGTTCTTCCTCGAGAACGCCGGGTTGTTCGCAGTCGGCGCGGGCTCGGAGGCGGAGCTCTTCTTCAGCCGCCGCATCGGCATCTCTGCCAGCGGCGACCCGATCCCGATCGAGGGCGGAGCGAGGATCTCGGGCAAGGTCGGCCGCACCAATGTCGGCATCATCGGCATGCTCACCGAGTCGCTCGTCACCTCTGAAGAGGCTTTCGCCGCTGACAGCTTCGGCGTCGTGCGGGTGAACCGGGAGCTGAAGAACCGCTCCAACGTCGGCGTGCTGTTCGTGAACCGCGAGGGCAGCGGCTCGTTCTCGACCCCGAACGACGAGAACCAGACCTTCGGCATCGACGGCAAGATCGGCATCGGGGACTACCACGACATCAAAGGCTGGTACTCCCAGACCGACACGCCCGGCATCGAGCGCGACGATCACGCGTACGAGGTGGGCTGGAGGATGGGGACGCCGCTGTGGAGCGCGGACGTCGGCTATCTGGAGGTCGGCGACGGCTTCAACCCCGAGGTGGGCTTCCTGTCGCGCAAGAACTTCAAGAAGCCGTCGGGACGGATCCAGCGACGCATCCGTCCGAAGGACTTCTGGGGACTGCTCGAGGTGCGCCCACACGTCTCCTACTCGGGACACTGGAACCTGAACGGCTTTCAAGAAAGCGAGTTCATCCACATCGACAACGCCTGGGAGTGGCGCAACGGCATCGGCGCGTCGACCGGCGTCAACCTCACCTACGAGGGCGTGAAGGAGCCCTTCGAGATCTCGCCCGACATCTTCGTCCAGCCCGGCGAGTACGACCACGAAGAGGCCTTCGCCTTCGTCTCGACCGATCAGGGCAAGCCGGTGAGCGTCTTCGTCCGTGGATCGGTGGGCGGCTTCTTCGGCGGCGAACGGACGTCGATCTCGAATACCGTCCAACTGCGCCGCTCTGAGGTCCTCACCTCGCAGATCAGCTGGCAGTACGACAACGTCAATCTGCCTGTCGGCGACTTCGACGTCAACCTCGGCCGCCTCCGGCTCTCCTACTCGCCGCGGACCAACGTCCTGGTCCAACTCCTGACGCAGTACAACGATCGGTCCAACGAGGTGGCGACGAACCTACGCTTCAGCTGGTTACGCGACGCGAATACGGGCCTCTTCATCGTCTACAACGAGATCGACGAGTTCGGCTCCAACCCCGTCACGGCCCGTACCGATCGCAGCCTGATCATCAAGTACTCGCAGCTGATCGACGTCTTTCGCTAGTCGTCCGATAGGCTGCGCTCATGACCCAAGCCAGCATTGCGAGCGAGGTGGAGTTTCTATCTTTGGGGCAGGGGACCGGCATCCAGGTCCGCGGGCTGTCTCTGAAGGAGGTCCCTTCCGCCGGGCTGGTGGATCTGCTACGGATCGAGCTGGCGAAGGAAGGGGTCCTGCTGTTTCGGGATCAGGAGGATGTGTCGGAGGAGGAGCAGATCGCCTTCACCGCCGCCTTCGGATCGACACAGGGCCACCCACTGCCCGGCGTCGGAGGCTTCGATCCGGTGGAGAACGCACATCCCCACACCTTCTACCTGACCCATGGCATCGAGGGCTACAACCCCCAGGACGCTGCCGCCAACGAGCGCAAGCGCAACGAAGAACGGGCGGAGAACAAGCACGACAAGGGCGGCATCGGCGAGGGCGAGCTCGGCTGGCACACCGATCTGCAGTACATGCCGGAGCCGCAGGTGTACTCGCTGCTCTACGGCATAGAGGTGCCGGAGGGGGGCGGCGAGACCGAGTGGTGCAACATGAGCCTCGCCTACGACGGGCTCGAAGAGGCCACGAAGGAGCGCATCGCCGGCCTCAAAGCGATCCACTGGTACTCGCGACGGATTCCGCCGGTGCTGCACCCCGTGGTGCGGCTGCACCCGATCACGCGGGCCAAGACGCTGTACGTCAGCCCTGGCCTGTCACGGTTGATCGACGGCTGGCAGGACGACGACGGCAAGGCGCTGATCCAGGAGCTCGCCGAGCACGCGACCCAGCCGCGCTTCTGCTATCTACACGAGTGGCGCCGGGGAGACGCGTTGATGTGGGACAACCGCTGCACGATGCATCGCCGTCGTAGCTTCGACACCTCGCAGACCCGCGTCGTCCGCCGCACCCAGACCGAGGGCGAGGCCGTGATCGGGGGGTAGGTCATGACGGTGAGGGGGATCGAGGCGGTAGCGCGTTCATACCGCGGCTCCCGCTAGCGCGGTGCCAATGGTTCAGATCGAAGGCGCACGCCTCGAGTACAGCCGCACAGGATCCGGCTCCACCGGGGCGCCCACCCTCGTGCTGTTGCACGAGGGCCTCGGCTGTGTGGCGCTCTGGAAGCGCTTCCCAGCGCTCGTGGCGGCGGCGACCGGACTCGAGGTGGTGGCCTACAGCCGGATCGGATACGGCCGCTCCGCTCCGGTACTCCTTCCGCGTCCGGTGCACTTCATGCATGACGAGGCTCAGCTGCTCCCGCGACTGCTCGAAGCCCTCAGAATTGAAAGGGTGATCGTCCTGGGTCACAGCGACGGCGCGTCGATCGCGTTGATCCACGCCGCAGAAGCCGCGGAACCGCCGATGGGCACGATCGCCATCGCACCACACGTCTTCGTCGAAGAGCAGGCGCTCGTGGCCATCCGCAACGCCGCTCAGCGCTACCGCCAGAGCGACCTACGGTCGCGTCTCGAGAGCTACCACGGCACCAACGTCGACGGTGCGTTCTGGGGATGGAACCAAGTCTGGCTCGATCCCGACTTCGCACGCTGGCGGATCGATGACCTGTTGCCGGCCATCCGTACCCCGACTATGGTGATCCAGGGCGACGCCGACCCCTACGGCACTCTCGACCACCTCGACACAATTCGCGAGCGTTCCGGCGCCCGGGTCGAGGAATGCGTCCTCACTGGCTGTGGCCACGCTCCCCAGTTCGAGCAGCCCGACGAGACCCTAAGCGCGGTCTGCGAGTTCGTCGCGGATTTGCTGGCGGACAGCGAAGGTGGTACTTAAAGAGCATCTCTTTCGGAGACAGAAGATGGCGCCGGTACGGGGTGTGAGCACCACAGCTGAAGCAACGCCTGCGCACGGGTCGGGCACAACCGACCGGCGGGGGCGAAAGGGCGAGGCCACTCACGAGAGGCTCGTGAACGCCGCCCGTGCGACGACGACCGACAAGGGCGTCGACAACGCCCGCCACCTTCTCGATCTGGTGTCGCTGCTCGCCACCCGGGCTCTCGAGCCGACTCTATGGCAGAAGCCTTCCACAGACAGGCCCCGACACTCGCCCCTCGACGAGACCGGCGCCCTGTGAGCCGAAAGACGAGCCTCGCTCGAGCCGTGCTCGGGCTCGCCTTCACGGTGGCTTGTGCCGCCGGAGATTCAGTCGACTCCGGCGCGAGAGTCGGCGGGTAGCCATGACTCTCGCCGGGCGCAGACGCGAGCTGATCGAGCGGCTCGAGAGTCGCGGCAGCTACCCGAACTGGGTGCTGTTCGCGGCGCTCGCGGGCATGTTTGCGACCAACTTCCCGGTCACCATCCTCACCGTCTCGCTGCGCGTGATCGCGGTCGAGATGGAGACCTCGGAGACCACCATCGCCTGGGTCATCTCAGCCCCCATCCTGCTCTCGGCGGTCGCTTTACCGCTGCTCGGAAAGGCCGGCGACCTTCGGGGTCATCGGCGGGTCTTTCTGATCGGCTCGGTGGCCGCCGTAGTGACCGCGTTCATGACCGTTTTCGCCTGGAACGCCGCCTCGTTGATCGCCATGCGCGTCGTCGCGGCCGTCCTCGGTGCCGCCACCCAGCCGAGCTCGATGGCGATCATCTTCAGGGAGTTTCCACCCGTGCGGCGCTCGCGAGCCATGGGCTGGTGGTCGATGGTGGGGGCCGCTTCGCCGGCTCTGGGACTGGTAGCCGGCGGCCCGATGGTCGACGCACTCGGCTGGCGGGCGGTCTTCGCGGTGCAAGGATTGATGGGAATTCCCGCATTGGTGCTGGCCTGGTTCGTGTTGCGCGAGACCGAAGCCCGGCGGGTTCGTTTCGACGTCGCCGGCTCGGCGAGCCTGGCGCTCTCGATGGCCGGGCTGATGTTCGCACTGTCCCGAATGCGCGATGCCGGGGCAGCGACCCCTGAAGTGTGGGCGGCGGGTCTCGCCGGGCTGGTGATCCTGGGGGTCTTTCTACGGGTGGAGCGCACCGCCCACGAGCCGCTGCTGCCACTCGAGTTCTTCCGCAGGCGCAACTTCACCGCCCCGATCCTCGCCAACGGCTTCATGAGCGCCGCCTACATGGGCGCGTTCGTACTCTCACCGATCGTGTTGCTGGAGGTGTTCGGCCTCAGCATCACGGCAGCGGCGCTGATCATGGTGCTGCGTACCGCGACGCTCACGGTCGCCTCACTAGCCGGCGGCTACCTCGGCGACCGTATCGGAGAGCGCGCCGGCTCGGTGCTCGGTGTCACCATCATGACCGTGGCGTTGGTCATTCTCGCGCTCGGAATTCTCAACGAGTCGCTCTTCGCCTTCGCCACCGGCCTCGTTCTCCAGGGGCTCGGCAACGGCATTGCACTGCCGCCCCTGACCTCGGCGGTGGCCAGCGCGGTACCGCAGAAGGATCTGGGCATTGCGTCGGCCGCCTCGCGCCTGCTCTGGAGCGTGGGCACCGCCTTCGGCATCACCCTATTCACGGTTCTCCACGGCGGCGGCGACACGCTACCGGCCTTCGCCCGCGCGTTCTGGGCCGGCGTCGGAATCTCGGCACTGGCCATCCCCGCAGCCATGGCGATGCGGCGCAACCGTTCGAGCTTCGACTATCCTGACGCTGGATGACTCAATTCTGGACACTGTCGTTTCCCCTCCCAGGGACTCCCGAGCGGACCGCCCGCAGAGCCGAGGAGCGCGGCTGGGACGGCCTGCTCTTCACCGATAGCCAGAACTTCAACGGCGATTGCTACTCGGCACTGGCGATCGCATCGAAGGCCACCGCGCGCATCGGTCTCGGCACGGGAGTCACGAACCCCTACACCCGCCACGCCGCGGTAACCGCCAGCGCCATTGCCACCATCCAGGTCGAGTCCCAAGGCCGCGCGGTACTGGGCATCGGTCGAGGCGACTCGTCGCTCGCCAACCTCGGTCTGCCCCCCGCGCCGGCGTCCACGCTGGAGAGCTATCTCACACAGGTGCAGGCCTACCTGCGTGGCGAAGCGGTCGAGCACAACGGCCATCGCGCGCCGATCCGGTGGATCGTCGAACGCCAGGTGGCCAAGGTGCCGGTCGACGTGGCCGCCACCGGACCGCGCGTCACCGAGATCGCCGGGCGGCTGGCCGACATGGTCACGCTGGCGGTCGGAGCGGATACCGCCAGGCTCGCGGCCGGTGTCGAGCGGGCCCGCGCGGCGCGGGCAGCCAGTGGCGGAGACGCGGCAGGCCTCGGGGTCGGCGCCTACCTCAATATCGCCGCCCACTCCGACCCGTCGATCGCGCGCCAAGCAGCGCTCGGCGGCGTCGGCACCGCAGCACACTTCTCCGGTATGGCGGAGGGCTCACTGGCGCAGCTTTCGGCCGACGATCGTCGGATCGTCGAGGCCGTCACGGCGGCCTACGAGCTCGGGCGCCATGGCGACTCGCGCGGCAGTCACCTAGAGCACCTCAGCGACGACTTCGTCGCCCGCTTCGCCATCGTCGGGTCGCCGGCCGAGTGTGCCGACCGGCTCGGAGTGCTACTCGACCACGTGCCCCTCGATCGGGTGGTCATCATGACCGGGTCCCGGGGAGTCGACCCGACGATCCTCGACGAGGTCTCGGCCGCCGTCGTCGAGGAGGTCGTTGCTGCGGTTCGATAAACTCCGCGGCGTGGCGCACATCGACATAGCCGATCCGTGGCAGGCGATCGAAGCCTGCTACGAGCGCGGCTGGACCGACGGTCTGCCGGTCGTACCGCCCACAGCGCCACTGGTGGAGGCGATGCTCGGAGCAGGACCATGGTCGGGCGACGAGATGCTTCTCGACGAGCCAGCGAGAGGGCGCCGAGTCAGCGCGTACAAAGCGGCGGTCAACGCGGTCATGGCGGGCTGCCTCCCGTCCTATTTTCCGGTCGTTGGAGCGACTCTCAAGGCGATGAGTGAGCCGCAATACAGCCTGCACGCCATCGCGGCCTCGACTGGGGGCGCTGGAACGCTCGTGATCGTCAACGGTCCTATCCGTCACCGGCTGGGCGTGCACTCGGGCGCCAACCTCTTCGGCCCCGGCTTTCGCGCCAACGCGACCATCGGTCGCGCGGTGCGTCTGGTCATGCTCAATGGCCTCGACGCCACGCCGGGAGTGCTCGACAAGTCGACACAGGGCTGGCCAGGGAAGTATTCGGCGTGTTTCGCCGAAGACGAGGAGACCAGCCCCTGGGAGCCACTTCACGTCTCCCGTGGCTACGATGCCGGACAGTCGACGGTCACGATCTTCGCCGCGGAGTCGGGCCACAACCTGCTAAATCACGCCTCCTCGGCGCCCGAGCAGCTCTTGACCACCTTCACTGATTCGATGGCGGCCTTCGGCAGCTTCTCGAACGGCCGCTCCGTCGTGGTGATCGCCCCTGAGCACATGCTCCACCTCGAGCGCGCGGGCTGGTCTCGCGAGCAGGTGCAGGAGTTTCTCTACGAGAACACCTGGCGCTCGCTCGCCGATCTGCGGCGCGGCGGCAAGATCGAGGACGGCTCTCAGCTCGCTGACGGCGACGAGACGGCCCGTGTGCACCGCGGACAGGGTCCCGACGACTATCTCGTCCTGGTGGGCGGCGGCACGGCCGGGGGCCACTCGATGTTCTTTCCCTCGTGGAGCCGCAGCCGCGGCGCCTCGTTCGTTACCCGGGAGATTCCGACATGACCGACTCACCGACCCAGATCCTCGACCCGACCGTGGGCGACGCCGAGCAGCCGAGTGTGCCTCGGCCGCCACGCCTCGAGGCCATGGCCGGCGCGAGAATGGGCCTCGTCGCCAACGGCAAGACCCACTCCGAGGTGATTCTGAGCCGAATCGCGGCGAATCTCGATGCCCGCCACGGGCTCGGCAAGACGACCACACTGACCAAGCCCTCGCCCGGGCGGCCGGTCGCCGGAGCTGAGCTCGACATGCTCGCCGAGCATGCAATGGCGATCGTCGCGGCGATCGGCGACTGAGGGTCCTGCAGCTCGAGCAGTGTGCTCGACACCATCCTTCTCGAGAAGCGCGGCATCCCTGGCGCGGTCGTCATCACCAAGCCGTTCGTGCCCACGGCGAAGGCCGTCGCGCGCATGCAGCAGATGTCGGACTTCCCTTTCATCATCGTGCCCCACCCGGTAACGAGCCTCAGTGTCGGCGAGGCCGAGGCGCTGGCGGACCGCATCACCGACCAGGTCGAGACCGCCCTGCTCCAAGACACGAGCGCCCCGGAGGCCTCCTGCGAAGGCACTCGATCCGAAGCGCCAGCGCAAGCAGTCGATGCGGCCACGCTCGAGCGGCTGGTCGATCGGCTGGCGGCGGGAATCCGTGCCGACGGCGGAGAGCTCACGGCGAGCGCACCCAGCCAGGGTCGATTGGAGCTCGAGCTGTCGATCCCCGACGAGGCCTGCGCCGAGTGCATCCTGCCGAAGCCCCACCTCGAGGCCGTCTTCACTTCTATCGTCGCCGAGCAGCTCGGTCCAGGCTGGGTGATGGAGCTTCGCGATCCGAGAGTCGATGCCTAGGGCAGCGGAGCAACGATAATTTTTCCGAGGAAACGGCGCTCCTCCAAGGCGCGGTGGGCCTCGATGCCCTCCTCGAGCGGCCACACCCGATCGATCACCGGTTCGAGCCTACCTGTGCGCACCATCTCGAGCAGCTCGATCAGACCCTGGCGAGTCCAACCGTTGGAGCCGCGGATGTCCATCTCCGCCGACCAGATGTAGCGGATGTCGGTCGGCGGATCGAAGCCCGCGGTCGCACCGCAGGTGAGCAGCCGCCCGCCGCGCTTCACGCAGCGCAGCGACTTCACCCAGCTGTCGCCACCGGTGAAGTTCACCACCACGTCGTAGCCGCCGCCGGCCATCAGCCCGCCGGTCCGCTCACGGCAGTAGCGGGCGAAGTCGGTCGTCGTGTAGTTGATGGTCTCGTCTGCACCCAGCTCGGCCAGCCGCGCGCACTTCTCGTCGGTCCCGGCGGCGGCAATGACCGTGGCGCCCAGCATTTTCGCCAGCAGCAACGAGCTCGTGCCGACCCCGCCGCTGGCACCGAGGATCAGAACGGTCTCGCCCTCCTTCAGCTCGCCGCGCGTAATGAGCATGCGCTGCGAGGTGCCGTAGGCGACCGGTAGGGTGGACGCCACCTGCGGCGAGACGTCGTCTGGCAGCGGAATGAGCGTCGAAGCGCCAACGACCACGGTCTCGGCGTACGCCCCCAAGGCGTTGTCGCCGATGAAGCGAAACATCCCATCGCCCCGCTCCACCGGATCGACCAGCACCCGATCGCCAATCGAGCACCCGTCGACGTCGGGCGCCATCTCGATCACCTCGCCCGCGCAGTCGCAGCCGGGGATCATCGGCAACGGTACCTTGATGCCGGGCATGCCACGGCGCGTGAAGACGTCGTGGTAGTTCAGCGAGCAGGCGCCGACGCGCAGGCGTACCTGCCCCGCCGCCAGCGGCGGCGGTGTGAAGTCGCCGTACTGGAGCACGTCGATCGTGCCGTGCTCCTCGAGAAAGACCGCTTTCAAGCGTCCGACTGTACACGCTGGCGCGGGTCTACGCGGCCCAGTGACCTTCTACGGCTCGGTCAGGACCAAGTGGGTCGAGACGTTGAGGTCGAGGGCCCCGTCGGAATCGATATCGGCCACCGCCACAAGGTTGCCGTGATCGTAGTGAACCGCCTTGAAGTCCTTCTTGACGTCATCGACTACGCCGCCCTTGAAGTCGATGCCACTGGCCAAGCGTTCGTCCGTATAGGTGAACGAGGCCTCGACCCCGGCGGCCTCGGCTGCCTGTGGGGGCGGGGAGGGCGTCGGTTAGCATGAAGCCACACCACGATGTCGAACCTCACGCCCAAGCGACGTAAACAACTGCTCAAGGGTTTCAACGGCCCGGGGCGGCTCATGACGCGCGCCCTCGTCCGCCGTCTGGGAGCCGATGAGGCCAACGCCGTCGACGCCAAGGCCAAGAAGCTGTACCAGGAGCTGATCGAGGATCTGCCCCACAGGGTCACCTTCATGGCCGGTGCCCGCGACGCAACCTACGTCTACCTCGCGTTCTACAAGGTGCTTGCCGAGCGCGGCATGACCGCCGACGAGGTGGGCGAGCTCTACGGCGAGGCCTGGGCCGGCAACCCAGGGCGCAACATCCCGAGCTGGCTGCCTCGTCTCCTGGTGCGCCCGCTGCTGCCCCTGATCCGCCGCAAGATTCGCAAGGACGCCGCGCTGTCGCAGGAGCGGCGCGATCCGAACGACTTCGTATTCAGCTATGTCGAGCCCGACGACGGCAACGACTTCGCCATCGACATCACCGACTGCGCGGTCTGCAAGGGCTTCAAGCGCCATGGCGCGGAGGAGGTGATCCCTTACCTGTGCGCGCTCGACGACAAGATGTCGGCACAGATGGGATTTGGCCTGCGCCGTACCGGGACCCGGGCACTGGGCGCAGAGTGTTGCGACTTCCGCTACAAGCTCGGTGGCGAGCCGCAAGCCATCCGGCCGCGCACTCTGACCGTCATCGAGTGAAAGCTTCCGCGCCACTCGCCCTCGGCCTGGCACTGGCGGCGTGCCAGGGATCGGTCTACCCCACCCTCGAAGAGACCCCGCGGCTGCAGTCGCTGCACGTCGAGATGCGCGACGGCGTGCGGATCGCGATCGACGTCTGGATGCCGGAAGACCTGCCGCGCGGCGTGCGCGTGCCGACCCTGATGCGGATGACGCGCTACTGGCGGGCCCAGGGCATCGTCGGTGCCGGGATCGAAAGCGACAGTAACCACCGGATGGCGGCGCTTCTCGGCTCGCACGGCTACGCCTACGTCATCGTCGACGCGCGCGGCTCCGGCGCCTCCTTTGGCGCTCGCCCCTACGAGCTGGCGAAGGACGAGATCCGCGACTACGGCGAAATCGTCGACTGGATCGCGGAGCAGCCCTGGTCCAACGGCCGCGTCGGCGCTTTCGGTGTCTCCTACGACGGCGACACTGCTGAGCTGCTACTCGCCAACAGGCACCCGGCGGTGAAGGCGGTGGCGCCGCTCTTTCCCGACTTTCACGTCTTCGACCAGTTGCTCTACCCGGGCGGGGTGTTTCTGGAGTTCTTCACCGCCGGCTGGGGAGCGATGGTCGCCAACATGGACGCCAACGACGTCTGTGCAGTGCACAGCGTCGCCGACCAGGAGTGCAACGCCCTCAAGGCACAGGTATCGGGCGTAAAGCCAGTCGACGGCGACGACGGCTCGCTGCTCACGGCCGCCGCCGAGCAGCACCGAGCCAACTCACACGTCGGTAGGGCAGCGCGATCGGTGCAGTTCCGAGACGACGCCTGGGGCGAAGGCGGCCCGACGAACGCGGTGGAGCTCTCGACCGCGGCCGGCAACCGCATCGACATCGAGGCCTCGGGCGCCGCTGTCTTCACCCGCGTCGGCTGGTACGACGCCGGTACCACCAACGGCGCCCTGTCGCGCTTCAAGACCTTCTCCAATCCACAGCAAGTCGTGATCGGTGCCTGGACCCACGGCGGTGGGCGCGACACCGATCCCTTCCAGCCTGCCGACGCCCCGCCCGAGCCGGCCGTCGAGGAGCAGCAGGAGGTGATGCTCGCCTTCTTCGATCGCTATCTGAAAGACGGCGGCGAGCCGATCGCGGAGTCGTCGATCACCTACTTGACGATGGGTTCCCGCGAATGGCACTACACCACCGTGTGGCCGCCGCCGGGCTTCGCGGAGCGCCGACTCTTCCTCGGTCCGATGGGGACGCTCCAACACGATCCGCCTCGCGCACCTACCACAGCCGATACCTACGTCGTCGACTACGGCGCATCTACTGGCGCCACCAACCGCTGGCACACCCAGATGGGCGGCACAGACGTCGTCTACCCGGATCGGGCCGAACAGGACGAGAGGCTCCTCACCTACACCTCCGAGCCGTTGGCCGAGGACATCGAGATCACCGGACACCCGGTCGTCACCCTCTGGCTCGCCGCCGATCGCCCGGATGCCGCCGTGCACGCCTACCTCGAAGCGGTCGCTCCGGACGGAGAGGTGCTCTATCTCACCGAGGGCCAGCTGCGGGCGTTGCTGCGTCGCACGTCGGACGAGGAGCCGCTGTCTCACCCCTTCGGCCCCTACCGGACCTTCCGACGTGCCGACGCCGAGGAGCTCGAGCCGGGCGTGGTGGTGGAGCTGACCTTCGACCTGTGGGCGCTGTCGGTCGAGGTCCCCGCCGGCTACCGGCTGCGATTGGCCATCGCCGGAGCCGACGCTGACAACTTCGCCCGATACCCGCGCAACGGCGGCGAGACGACGCTCGAGATCGAGCGCAACAGCGAGCACAGCTCGTTTGTGACGATCCCCGCCCGCCTCGCTGCCGCGGGCGCCAACTAGGCCCCTAGCCCACTCAACATCTTCACAAAGGTCGAGCTTCGAGGAGCCCATACTCCGGGCCTGCGCGGCCAGCGCCCCCCGAGGGAAGGAATGCTAGCAAGGGCCCAGGCCCTCGCTCTCGGCGGTGGGAGGCTGCTGCTCGATCAGGATCTGCGGCCCCGGTGCGGGCTGGGGGTCGGGGGTGTAGGGACCCAGACCGTCGCCTTCCGGCACCGGCGGGATCTCGCTGAAGAGCCCGTTCGGGTTCTTGGGCCGGGGGATCGAGAACAGTGCCAGGTACGGATCGAGGCC